>JAKSMX010000030.1 GCA_024400305.1 Bacteroidales bacterium
CCGACTCTTTCATTTGAAGTAACCTCTCTTCCTCCTATCGTACGACCAAAAATCATGGTATATGGATCATTTATAAAACCGTACGCTATATTAGCCGCTACCTTTCCGACACCCTCTCCTACATTTTCTGACGGGGAGTCAAGCCACATCTCCAAAGTGAAACCTCCATCCCTCAATTCACCGGAATATGGCGTCCTGTTCTGTCCGAAATCAGGATTAAAACCGACGAACGACATTAACGGATGAGCTTCGCTAAAATGATGATTTACGTCATCCAATGTTGGTCCGACGTATTCAAATCCTTCTGGCGTACTCTCGATATCTTTCACAGTTTCATCCCACACATATTCATCTCTCGCTATATCATAAATCCAGTCGTCGGTCTCAACCTCTTCGGTTTCTTGTCCTGAAGGATCGGTGAGTATCAGAGGATTATTCAGGCAATAAGTATAAGGCGAGACGTTGAAATATCTCTCTGCTTTGGGGTCTGTCTGCAGAAACCGTCCTATTGTGGGGTCGTACATCCTGGCTTCGAAGTCGTACCAGTTGAGTGTGATGCCGGCGAGTGTCTGGTCTTGCAGTTCCTTGCTTCCGTATAGGTACTTGTTCACGTTGTGGCTGCCGTAGTCGTTGCGTCTCAAAGTCATTCCGAACGGATAGTACGATGAGGACTGCACAATCTCCGGCTGTGCGCCGTCGTGCGCCACGAACTCGACCCTCGCGTTGCCGAGATGGTCGGCGATGGTATAGTGGTATCTCCATTTGTTTCCGTTTGACGTGTTCATCGGCGTTACTCTTCCAAACGGTGCAAAGATACAAACTAATTCGTTATCCTCGTACAGGAAATTATACGAATAATCCGTCACGCCGTCGGCAGCCGATGACATTGATGTCACCTCGCGGCGGAGCTTCGTGCCTGTCGATGTGTAACTGTATCTAACCTTGTCGGTGGCGGAAGCCGACACCTCCAACGGCTTGTTGTATCTGCTGTAAGTTATACGTGCCATCTTCGACGGGTCGTATGTCGGATTGCCGCAGTGGTCGTCATGGCGTTTCGGTTTTGAAAGGTCAAAATTAAAAAGAGATTTTTGAAAGGTCAAGGGATTTTTTGAAAAAAAAAGATGCACCGCAACCACACGTTCGGTGCATCTTCATAATTGGGATAAGTTAATTCATATTCCCCCTCTCTTAACTCTCCTCTCTACTCTCTTAACTTATAACTTACTTCTTTATCGCCGCGATGCCTGGCAGTTCTTTGCCTTCGATGGCTTCGAGCAACGCGCCGCCGCCCGTCGAGACGTACGACACCTTGTCGGCGAGGCCGAACTTGTTGATGCACGCAACCGAGTCGCCGCCGCCGATGAGCGAGAATGCGCCGGCTTTGGTGGCCTCCACGATGGCGTTGGCCACAGCCCTTGAGCCGCCGGTGAATTTCTCGAACTCGAACACGCCGACAGGACCGTTCCACAATATCGTCTTGGAGCCTTTGATGACCTCCGCGAACAACTCGCCGGTCTTAGGCCCGATGTCCATGCCTTCCCATCCGTCAGGGATGTTCATTGGCTCAACTATCATTGTGTCGGAGTCCTCCGAGAATTTGTTGCCGGCGAGTGTCTGTATTGAAAGCACGAGATTCACGCCTTTCTCCTTGGCCTTCGCGATGATGTCGAGTGCGAGGTCGAGCTTGTCGTCTTCGCAGATGGAGTTGCCTATCTTTCCGCCGAGGGCTTTCATGAAGGTGTATGTCATGCCGCCGCCGATGATTAGGTTATCGACTTTGGTGAGCAGGTTCTCGATGATGTCGATCTTCGTTGAGACCTTCGAGCCTCCCATGATGGCCGTGAACGGGCGTTTGATGTCTTTCATGACCTTGTCAACGGCAGCCACTTCCTTTGCCATGAGGTAGCCGTACATCTTATGCTCGGCGTCGAAGTAGTCGGCGATGAGTGCCGTGGAGGCGTGTGCGCGGTGTGCCGTGCCGAACGCGTCGTTGATGTAGTATTCGCCGTATGAGGCGAGTGTCTTTGTGAACTCTTTCTGTGAAGCCTTGACAGCTTTCTTGGCCTCGTCATAGCCCGGCTCCTCTTTCTCGATGCCGCGCGGCTTGCCTTCTTCCTCGGCGTAGAAACGGAGGTTTTCGAGAAGCATCACCTCGCCCGGTTTCATCGCCGCGATTGCGTCGGCGGCTTTCATGCAGTCGTCGGCGAAGATGACCGGCTTGCCGATGAGTTCTTCGAGATGTTTCACGATAGGCTTGAGGGAGTTCTTCGGATCCGGGTTTTTCTTCGGACGTCCGAGATGCGACATGATGATGAGCATTCCGTTGTCGTCCAACACTTTACGTAATGTCGGCATCGCCGCACGCATACGTGTGTCGTCTGTGATGTTGAAGTTTTCGTCCAACGGGACGTTGAAATCCACGCGTACCACGACGCGCTTGCCATTGAAATTGACTTGATCGATGTTTACCATATTGATAAGTTTTTGAGTTAATATTTAGTTGTTCATTTGTTTCCAAAACAGGATAAAATCCTTTTCACAATCTGTCCGAAGTCCGACGGTCTCGGCAGGTCGTTCTCGTCCACCACTTCCGACATGTCGCGGCCTCGCAGCAGGTAACGCTCCGTGAACGTCCTCGGCGTGATGCCCCATTTCTGGATGAACGTCTTGCGGCCTCTGTTCTTCCTGACTCTTTTCGTTGACTTGCAGCCGAAGTGATAGACCAGGCTGTTCCCGACTCCGATGAAGTCGCGGACACCGGCCTCCCACATCTTCCTGCAAATGTCGGGGTCCGAATACATCCCCGGATGAAACTCAACGCTCATCCCGCCTATCAGGTCCCAGCAGTCGAGCGGCATGACATTCGGCGGCCACATGCTCCCGCGCCAGTCGTTGCGGCGGAGGCTGTCCTTCTCCTTTAACAAATCATCCTCGCGGAATGTTTCGATGTCGGCGCCGAAATCTCGTATCACGGCGCACGGATTGTCGCCCGACGGCTCGACGAGAGTGCTCGAAATCATGTAATATTTGTGAATGTCGGATTGATAGTCAGTCAGTTCGTTTATCTTTTCCAAAATCGGAACGTCCCAGTCGGGGAGGAAATACATGTCATCGTTGGCATACATGATGAATTTCGTCCTGACGAGGCTGCGGCAGGCGTTCAGGGCGTAGCAGATGCCGATGTTGCTGCTTGCGTATATGTGGTCAAAGCCGTGATTCTCAACCCATTTCTTGGTCCCGTCAACACCTTCGTTGACGGCGATGATGATCTGGTGTTCGTATGCCGAGTTCTTGACAATGCTGTTGACACAAAGCTCAAGATATTTGAGATTGTTCCACGTCGGGATGACAATCGAGAAGCGGCAGTCGTTTCCTCCGGCACTTTTATTTTTTGTAAAGCTAATCATTTGTCTTTGTCTGTCAATTCTTTAAGTGTCTTGTATTTTAACCTTGTCGTCTTGGCTGTGATATGGCAGATGTGCAATCCGTCGGCGCCGTCGAGGAAGCCCAGCTGGAAAATGTAATGCTGGATGAATGCATAGATGGGTGAGAAGACGATGTTGAGGCCGGCGTTTCTCCTGCCTTTCATGAAATAATGTTTCCCGCGCATTATTGCGAACTTTGTCATCTGTCTCTCGAAGTCTTCCGGTGTGCTGAACGAGTAATGCAGCAGGTCGCCGCGCAGCAGGTTCTCTTTCGTCTCGGTGGAGAACTCTATCGTTTCGTGTATCTCGCCTTTCCACCTGCCGACGTTTCTGTTCCAGATTCTTATCTTCCTGTCGGGATACCATCCGCAGTGTCTTATCCAGTGTCCGCAGTAGCTTGTGAGGCGGTTCATGCTGAAGACGTCGCGGTCCGTGCAGCCGGATTTCTTGAAACCGGCGATTGAGGCCGCCAGTTCCTCCGACACCACCTCGTCGGCGTCTATCGAGAATATCCATTCGTTTGACGCTTGGCTGTTCGCGAAGTTCTTCTGCTCCGAAAACCCAAGCCATTTCTGGCTTATAAACCTGACTCCTAATGTGTTGCAAATATTTTCCGTCGAGTCCGTTGACATTGAATCGACGACTATTATCTCGTCGGCGATGTTTTTCACCGATTCGATGCAGCGTCGGATGTTACGTTCTTCGTTGAAGGTTATTATTATGACCGAGAGTTTCTTCATCAGAAAATTTTTGCAAAGTTATTAAAAAAAAGATTACTTGAAGAGTCTTTCCATATCTTTTACGGCATCGGGCAGTGCGAGCACCACCACGCGATCCTCGGCCTGTATCTGGAAGTCGCCAGTGGCGATGTAGCTTATCTCGCCTCTTATCACGCCGCCGATGACGGCTCCGTCGGGCATCCTGAGCTTGTTGATTGGGCGCATGGTGGCGGCGCATCCGTCTGGCACGATGAGTTCGATGATGTCGGCGTCGATGCCGCTGAGGCATTTCAGGGCATAGACGTTGTCGCCGAGGGTGTAGCGCACCATGTAGCTCGCCGCGATGAGTTTCTTGTTGATGATGGTGTCGATGCCGATGTTCTGCGAGATGTCGATGTAGTCGATGTTCTCAACCAACGCGATGGTCTTCTTCACGCCGTGCGCCTTGGCCTGGAGGCACGTCAGGATGTTGGTCTCGGTGTTGTCGGTGACGGCGATGAAGGCGTCCACGCTCTTGATGCCTTCCTCTTCGAGCATGTCAACGTTTCGTGCGTCGGCGTTGACTATCAGGGTGTCGGCGAGTATGTTCGTCAGTTCGTAGCAGCGGTTTTTGTCGCTCTCTATAATCTTGAGGTCCATCTCGCCGGCGAGACGTTTCGCCGTCATGCGCCCCACGCGTCCGCCGCCGACGATCATCACGTTGTGGATGTTGTATTTCTGTTTGCCGCTGAGTATCATCAGTTCCTTTAGGGCGTGCGGCTTCGACACGACATACACCATGTCGCCCGCCTTGAACACGTCCTCACCGTGCGGGATGAAGGTGCTCTGCCTGCGGTGTATGGCCACGGGGCGGAAGTCGAGGTGCTTGTAACGCTCGTAAATCTCGTCGAGGCTCTTGCCGATGATTGTCGCGTTGTCTTCGAGTTTCATCATGTACATCTCGAGTTTGCCTCCCGCGAAGCCGTAGGCCTCCGTCGCCGCGTTCTGCCTCAGCAGGGTGATGATCTCCTGCGCCGCGATGTCCTCCGGCGAGATGATGCCGTCGATGCCGAGGTCCTGGTATATCCGCCACGACTCCTGGCTGAGGTTCTCCATGGTGTTGACGCGGACGATGACGCGCTTGGCGCCGAGTTTCTTGGCCAGGATGCCGGTCAGGAGGTTGATGTGCTCGTCGTGCAGCACCGAGATCACAAGGTCGGCCTTCTTCACGTTGGCTTTCTGCAATGTCTTGATTGACGTGGAGTCGCCTGCGATGGTCATGAGGTCGGAATGCGACTCCACCATCTTCAGCAGCTCCTCGTGCGGGTCAACGATGGTGATGCTGTGGTCGCCTCTTTCCAAAGCCTCCGCGAGATGCATCCCCACCTCACCGTCACCTGCAATGATAATATCCATTTTTACCTTTATTCTAAATCCTAAAAACCTAAATACATTTCTACGGATATGGAACTGCTACGCAGTTCTCCTCCTTTCACCTTTCAACCTTTCACCTTTCACCTACCTCAAACCCGTCCCAGTCTCTCGCCACCACGAAATAGCTCCTGAAGGCGTCGAGTTCCTCTTTGTCCAGCTCCGTGGTGAACACGCATTCGCCTTCGCCGGCCTTCGCCACCACGCGTCCTTTGGCGTTGGTTATCATGCAGTCGCCGCGGTACGTGATGTCGCTGTCGTCGATGCCGACACGGTTCACGCCCACGACGTATGCCTGGTTCTCGATGGCCCGCGCCGTGAGGAGCGTCGTCCACAGGTTCGCTTTCTTCTCCGGCCATTCGGCGGTGAAGACGGCGAGGTCGTATTCGAACTTCCCGTCCTTGAACGTGTTGCGGTTCCAGACGGGGAAACGGAGGTCGTAGCAGACAAACGGCCTGATCCGCCAGCCTTTGTATTCGATGGTGATGAGTCCGGAGCCGCCGTCGATGCCGAGCTCGCCGCCCATCGTGAAGGCGTGACGTTTGTCATAGACGCGAAACTCCCCGTCGGGTTGCATCCAGACGAAGGAGTTGTAGAACTTCCCGCCGCGCTTTGTCAGGAACGACCCGCACAGCATGGCGTCTTTCTCCGCAGCCTTGGCGCGCATCCATCCTAATGTCGGCGAACCGCCTTCGAGGTCCTCGGCGAAAATGTCAGGGTCGGCCGGGAAACCTGTCGTGAAAGTCTCCGGAAGTATAATGATATCAGTGTCTTTCACGTCTTTCAGCATGTCATCAAAATGCCTGAAGTTGCCTTCAGGGTCTCTCGTGATGACATCACTCTGGACGCAGGTTATTCTCAATTTCATAAAAATTGCATTAAAAAAGTTCACAAAGATAACACTTTTATTTTTTTTGCTTACCTTTGCAGCCAAATTAATTTTCAAATCTGTAAAAAAGTAATTAAAAATGAAGAAAATAACATTGTTTTTGGGACTGTTGCTGATGATGATAGGCAATATCCGTGCGCAGGAAAATTCAAATTACGGCTTTTATCTCGGCTGCGGGATCAACTGGATGAAGATTGACAGCCGCCTGCATTATGACGACAGCGAGGTTTATGTTGAAACAGAGAAAATCGTCCTCCCTGATACCACAATTGTCAGAATCACAGGTGCGCATTATCTTGACGTGGATGATGCGAAAATCAATCCGACGACGGGTTTTATGTTCGGAGGTTTTTACGAACTGCTTGTTAATGAAACATTTGGAATCCAGTTTGACTTGATGTATAATCAATATGGATATAAAATCAAAGGCACTGTGGAAAGAGAAAACTCCGACCAACCAGGTTCCGTCGTTTATGATTACGACGCGACAACGAAGTTCAAGGATATCAGTTTCGCGCTTTTGGCGAAGATACATCTGCTTGACCAGCATTTGAGTGTTGACTTGGGTGTCCAGCCGAGCTACTGCGCAAGAGCGGAGAGGGAGACGCACAAGTCGATAAGCGTAAAAAACCACTCGTATTCTTCGGGAAAAGATTACAGACCGTTTAACCTGTCTGTCGTCGGTGGGGTGACGGGATGCCTCGGAGGTCATTTCCTGATTGGGGCGAGATACAACCTGGGGCTTCTCGACCTGCTTTACCAGAAGAGTGCATATTACAACAAAGATGATGACGAGATAAAATATCTGTATTCAAATTCCCCGGTCGAGTCAAAGACAAGCTCGGTGCAGATTACCGTGGGTTATAAATTTTAACAAGTTGGCGGCGTGAGATGACATTTTCAAGGCTCAAAGAACTTTATGGCGACAAACGCTACCAGACATATTTCGATGTCGGGCTGTTCATCATTCTGATTTTCAGTTTCCATGTGCTTTATGTCTTCTGGAAGGAATATCTGGATTTCCGGCCGGTAGAAGGAATTGTCGATAAGCTTTTCATTTGGGCGTCGGCGTTGCTTTTCGACCAGAGCACATGGACTCTCGAACACGTTTTCAACATTGATATTCTGACAAAAGACCAGACGATCATTTTCATGAATCATGAAAACTGGTATTCGCACGTGACCGTCGCGCCGGAATGCACGAGTCTGAAGCAATGGCTTCACTGGCTTTTCCTGATGCTGATATTCCCAGGACCGTGGAAACACAAGGCGTGGTACATCCCGCTCGGCCTGATGATTGTGGAGTTCATCAATGTGGTGCGCGTCGTCGGGATATCATTGTTTCTGATAAGGTTTCCTCACGATTTCGAGCTTGCGCACGAATACATCTTCAAGACGATGTTCTACGTCGTCATCTTCCTGATGTGGGTCGTCTGGGTGGAATGTTTCCTTCACAAGAAGCCGAAGAAAACGTCTTAGTCGGCGGATATTTCCCTCAAGGTCTCCTGATATGTGGTGAACACCTTCGCGCGTGAGAGGTAACCGATGTATTTGCCGTCTTTAACCACGGGGATGTTGTATTTGTGCGATTCGTCGAATTTCTTCACTATGCTTTCCATCGATTCGCCGGGGTCGATGACATATTGCGGTTTCACCATGATGTTCTCGAGGAGGACGCAGTACAGCTTGCGGTCGAACATTATCGGGCGGATGTCGTCGAAGAGTATGTGTCCCATGAAGTTGCCGTCCTCGTCAACGACAGGGTAGATGTTTCTCGCGGAAGACGCTATGAGCGGGATCAGGTCTTCAAGTGTCTTTTTAGGTTCAATGACGCTGAAGTTCGTCTCGATGAGGTTCTCGGCCGTCATCATGCTCAGGATGCTTTCGTCTTTGTTGAAGGAGACCTTGATGCCTTTGGCGGCGATGCTGTATGTGTAAATTGACTCCTTGAAAAACATGCGGTTCACGGCGAGCGAGAGCGCCGACACTATCATCAGCGGGACCATCAGCGTGTAGCCGTTTGTTATCTCCGCTATGAGGAAGATGCCGGTCAACGGGGCGTGCAGCATGGCGGCGATGAGGCCGCTCATCCCGACGAGGGCGAACTTCCCGATTTCAAGGTTTCCGATTCCGAGGTAGTTGACTGTCATGGCGAAGAGCATTCCCGTGGTCGCCCCGATGAACAAGGCCGGCGCGAATGTGCCTCCGACACCGCCGGCGGCGAAGGTCAGCGACGTGGCGAACGACTTGGCCAGGATTATCAGGAGGATGACGACGAACACCACCCACGGCGTGCCGGAGAACCTCTCGAACAATGTGTCCTTGAAAATCTCGCTGACATTGCCGTGCAACGCCGCGTTGATGGTCTCGTAGCCCTCGCCGTAGAGCGACGGGAAAACGAAAATCAACGCGCCGAGCGACAGCGAGGCGAGAAGATACCGCACCCACGGACTCTCTATCTTCTTGAAACGCTTGTCAACGCTGAAATATACCTTCATGAAATACGCCGACATCAGGCCGACCACGATGCCGAGCACCACATAATATAAGGTGTTCGACGGAAGAAACGACTCGCTGATTATTATGGTGTATTCGAAAGCCTTGCCGAGGAAGAAATACGAGGTGAGGATCGCGACAAACGCCGAGATGATAATCGGGATGAGAGCCGTCATCGAGATGTCAATCATGAAAACCTCCATCGAGAAGATGACACCGGTTATCGGAGCCTGGAAAATCGACGCGAGAGCCGCCGCGCCACCCATGCCTATCAGCACGTTGATCTGTTTCTGATTGAGTTTCAGCAGCCGCCCGAGGTTGGAGCCGATGGCGCCGCCCGTCGAGACAGAAGGACCTTCAAGCCCGACAGAACCGCCGAAGCCGACTGTCAACGCACTCGTGATGATGGACGAAAACGTGGTGTATGGCTTCACGATGCCCTTGTTTCTCGACAAAGCATACAGAAGACCCGGTATGCCATGCCCCACATCACGCCTGATAACATATCTTATGACAATGATTGTCAGCAGGATGCCGAAAGCGGGAAGGATGAAGAACAGAAGATTGAAATACTGCTCGTCTTCCCTCAGGTCGAAGAAGAAATCCCTTATTGTGTGGGTGAGGAATTTTATGACAACGGCAGCCACGCCAGCTAAAAAACCGGTCGGAACGGAGAGCAGATACATGAACTGTCTGTCAGATACATGTTCCAACCTCCACTTATTCAATAATTTAAATGAATTTTTCGTTCTCGTTTTCAAATCTTTTGCCATTCCGCAAAAATAAAAAATGAATTTTGATTTTGATTTGTTTTATTAAAAAAAATTTTCATATTTTTGCGCTTTGAATAATTATGCGAATCATAAGTTATAATGTTAACGGTATCAGGGCTGCGATTTCCAAAGGTCTCTGGGAATGGATTAGCCAGATGTTGCCGGATGTCGTTTGTTTTCAAGAACTTAAGGCGACACCCGACCAGATTCCGTTGATGGAGGTTGAGGCCTTGGGGTATCATAATTATTGGTTTCCGGCACAGAAAAAAGGTTACAGCGGAGTCGGCATCCTGGCAAAAAAGGAACCCGACAAGGTCGTCTATGGCATGAACAACAAGAAATACGACGACGAGGGACGTTTCCTCCGCGCCGATTTCGGTGACTTGTCGGTCGTCAGCGTGTATCATCCTTCTGGGACGAGCGGCGACGAACGCCAGGATTTCAAGATGGAATGGCTCGGCTTCTTCCGCGGATACGTCAACGAACTGCGCAAGGAACGGCCAAATCTCGTGATCTCCGGCGATTATAACATCTGCCATGAGGCGATCGACATCCACGACCCCGTGAGAAACGCGACAAGTTCGGGATTCCTTCCTGAAGAACGGCAGTGGTTCACTGATTTCCTCGCTGACGGCTATATCGACAGCTTCAGAATGCTGAACAAAGAGCCAAACCATTATTCATGGTGGAGCTACAGGGCTAACGCACGCGCCAACAATAAGGGATGGCGCATTGATTATCATATTGTTACGGAAAATTTAAAAGACAAAATTTCAGATGTGGCGATTTATCCGGATGCATTGCATTCCGACCATTGCCCGATTATGATTGAATTGAACTAAAAGAGTATATATGGAAAAGATTTTTGAATGGTTGGATAATCCTGAAAACATAGCATGGATTAAGCAGAATTTGATTTATATCATTCTTATTGCAGTCGCTTTTGGGTGTCTGGTGTGGTTTATCAAATATATGTCATCAAAGAGAAACAGACAGCATTTTAAATTCCACATGCATCATCTCTCTTATGTATTGGGATTGAGAAAAACCATGTCGAGGCATTGGGTCGGCAGGGTTCATGTTCACGAGTGTTTTGATCCGCTTGTGGATTTTCTGCCTCATAAGAATATCATTTTCAACAACGATACGATTGAGCAGCCCAATCTCATCAGAAAAAAAGTGCTTTTAAAATTGTACAGAATTGCTGACAGGCTTCCTGAAGGGACAAATCTGTTGGTGCTGAGCACTTTCCGTTCAAAAGCCAAAAAAGATGAAGCTTGGAAGGCAGTCCTGAAACAAATAATAGAGGAAAATCCCGGCATCGGAATTAATGCAGCAATGAAACTCGCCAGATTGAAAACTTCCGACCCGAGGGACAACTCCGGCGGTCACGGAACTGGCGCCGCAGTTGACGTGGCTCTGTGCAACGACAAAGGCGAGATGTTCGACTACGGCACGAAGTTCCATGAATATACCGACGTCACACTTACAAGAAGCAGCAAACTCACAAGTGAACAGAAATACAACCGCAAGCAGCTCATCAGGCTGATGAGAAGATACGGCTTCGTGAACTTCCCTACCGAATGGTGGCATTTCTCATACGGCGACCGTGTATGGGCTGCATACAAAGGCCGTCGTAACGGCGGGATTTACAGCTCGGCCGAGACAGAGGTGGATGGAACATACAAATTCACCATTCCTGTCAACAGGACAATTCACGAGACGCACAAATAATTGTCAGTCATGAAGATAGCCGCGTTGGTGTCGGGCGGCGTCGATAGCTCCGTCGTCGTGCCGCTGCTCAAGGAACAAGGTTTTGATCCGCATATCTTTTACATAAAAATAGGTCTCGAAGGCAAAGACGAACTCATGGACTGCCCGTCAGAGGAGGACATTGAGATCACCACATACATCGCGAAGAAATACGGCTGCAGGTTCGACATCATCGACCTTCAGAAGGAATATTACGACCGGGTGGCGCGTTACACCATGGACTCGGTGCGCAAGGGTCTCACCCCCAACCCCGACGTTATGTGCAACCGTTTCATCAAGTTCGGCGCCTTTGAGGAGAAAGTGGGTCATGAATACGACCGCATCGCCACCGGACATTACGCCCGCCAGTGGATCGACGAAAACGGCGTGGCGTGGATGGGGACGGCCGCCGACACCTTCAAGGACCAGACGGATTTCCTCGCCAGGATAACATATCACCAGCTCTCGAAGGCGATGTTCCCGGTCGGCGACCTGCCAAAAAGCGAAGTCAGGAGGATAGCGGCGGAACTGAAGCTTCCGAGCGCGCAACGTCACGACTCACAGGGCATCTGTTTCCTCGGTAAAATAAATTACAACGATTACATACACGAATATGTCGGCGAGAAGGAAGGCGACATCATCGAGATGGAGACCGGCAGACGGCTCGGCAAGCACAAAGGCTTCTGGTTTCATACCATCGGGCAGCGCAAAGGCCTCGGACTCGGCGGCGGGCCGTGGTTCGTGGTGAAGAAAGACACCGAAAACAACATCGTTTACGTCTCGCAAGGCTACGACCCGGAGGCGCAATACGTCAGCAGAATCGAACTCGTTGACGTGCAGGCGATGAACCCCGTCATCAGGTTCACCGAAGGCGAGAGGGTGAGATACAAGATACGCCACCAGCCGGAGTTCCGCACCGGCACGTTGAACGTGACCGGAAACGGACTCGTCATCAATTCCGACGTGATGATCTCCGGCGTCGCTGGCGGACAGTTCGGCACGATATACCACGAGACGGAGCCGGTGGTGCTCGGCAGCGGCGTGATACTCTGACTCATTACATCAATTTCTGGTAAAATTGCCACCAACGGTCGGGCAGTTCGTTCTGCATCGCCATGTCGTAGTCGCTTTTCGCGCACGGGATGAAATGATGGCGTTCGTATCTCTCCTTGTTCTGGCTTCTGAACGAGAGGTCCATCCACCATTTGCCGCTCGTCTTGTGGCAGAGGAAGACGATGTCGTCGCAGTTTTCGAGCTGTACGATGTAACGCTTGAAATCCTTCATGTTATCAGCATTCGGGAAATCGTTCTGTCTCAATGAGAAGCCTTCCATGAAATACCATATCATCTCGGCGAAGTGACTGGCGCTCTGATAGTTGATGTCGTAATGCGGGTTGTATTCGAAAAAGCCTATTGACGTGAGCTTCGGATTCATTCCGGCATAGCGTGTCATGCGGCAGCCTTCCTCGCCGGTGAATCCGTTCGGCGAGCTGTTTTTCAGGCCCGGCATCTCCGATGACTTGAACGCGGAGGCGTCGATGGTGATGATGTCGGCGTTGCGCAGAAGCGGCTCCGAAAGCTCTATGTCGGTCTTTATCACGCCGAGGCGGTAAGTGTCGAAAAGCAGCTGTTTCATCAGGCTCACCGACTCATTGTCAATGTAATAAGTCTGAAAGCCGAGGTTCGTGAAATTGAACAGATAGTTCGGCTGGTGCATTATTATGTAACTCAGATACGAATGCGAATTGAGTCTCTCGTTGTCCTGCCCGATGTCGAAGCGTGAGTCTATCGCCGTGATATTCACCAACTTGCCGGTGTTTTCATAAACCTGATAGATGGGATAAGTGAGATCCTGACTTCCACCTATAATAATAGGTACAATGCGATATTTCAAAAGTGTCAGGAACACCTGATTCAAAGCGTAATAGGTATCTTCGACCTGAAAGCCGGACTTCATGTTGCCGAGATCGACGATTTTGAGGTCAGGCCAGTGGTTGAACAGCGGGTAAAGAGAATGGCGTATCGCATCAGGCGCGTCCTTGCAGCCTTCATTGTCGGTGGAGCCGCGGTCTTCCTCAACGCCGATGATGGCGAGAGAGAAGTCTTCAAGTCTCGGAAAAAACGCTTCGTCTTTATAAATGCAAATCGTGTTGCCGATCTGATTCGGGTGATTGAGGCCACAGCATTCGATGACCTCTTTCTTTACCGGATTTAGTAATACGCTGATATCCATTTTTTTTTAAGTTGAAAGTTAAAAGTTAAAAGTTGAAAGATTTTAACTCATCAAAAATAGACATAAAAGGCTGATGACGATTCGGGAATTTCAAGAAGTTATCAACAATTCGGGAAAACACATCACACAAATCTCATGTGATTTCGGTATCGAGTACCAAAATCACATGAAATCAGCGCGAACGATGCCACCCGCATCTGCATATCAAAACTCCGCACTGACCGCTTCAACGAGATTCCACGCGTCCTGATATATGTCTTTCAGTGTGGCGTCGAGCATGAAGCACGGCGTGGTGAAGACTTTGTTCTTGATGTCGCCGACAACGCCGCCGTTCCCCGTCTCGACGTGCTGTGCGCCCATCGCGTTGATTTGACGCGCCTGCTCGCAACTGTCATCACCCATCGTCACCATCACGTTGCCAAGCACTTTCGCTATCATCAACGGTGTGATGCACATCGCGCCGATGGGCTTGCCCTGAGCGTGAATGTCTTTGATCGCCTTCTCGACGTGCCTGTTCACCACGAAATTCATCCCGTCGATGGCGTAGGTGAAAATGTTTTTCGCCGCGCCGAAGCCGCCGGGGAAGAACAAGGCGTCGAAATCACCGGCATTGAAATCTTCAACCGGGAGGATGTCGCCGCGCACTATGCGGGCCGCCTCCACCATGACGTTGCGTTTCTCGTTCATCGACTGCCCTGTGATGTGATTTACAACGTGATACTGATTTTCATTTGGGGCAAAACATTGATATTGAATGTCATGCTGGTCAAGAGCCAACAATAACGTCACGGCCTCGTTGATTTCCGAGCCGTCTCTTGCGCCGCAACCGGCTAAAATTACTGCTACCTTTTTCATATTGTTACGAATTTTACGGATATGCAACCGCTACGCGGTTGTAGTTGTTCTTATTTGTTATGTTCTTCTTTTACGTTGTTACAAATTTTAAATCCACGGATATGCAACCGCTACGCGGTTGTAGCTGTTCTTATTTGTTATGTTCTTCTTTTACATTGTTAATTTTATCTTCAACCTTTTCGATGATGTCGTCCTTGTTATTTGTGATCCACGCCGCCACCTTTTCGGAATTTTTGAACAGCACTGATTTCTCGCATGTCTCCTTGTCCAAGACATCTTTCAATCCGAAGAAATCGAGGATGATAATCAGCACGCCGACGATGATGAAACCTTTTGCGATGCCGAAGACAAGTCCGCCTATCTTGTCGAAAAAACCGAGACACAACGACTCCGCCAGCTTTGACACGCCCTTCCCTATCATGTTGATCAGAATCGCCAAAATGATGAAAACCAAGATGAATGAGATGACCGACATCAACTCGTGACTGACATTAATCACGGCTGAAAGTTTTTCCCCGACATAGTCGGAAAACCTTACCGCACCATAAACGCCGCCGACAAACGCCGTTAATGCAAAAGCCTCACGGATGATTCCGTTTCTCAATCCCGCCAATGCGAACAGTGCGAGAATTATTCCGATTACAATGTCCAAGTAGTTCATTTTTAGTATTTTAAGTATTTCATGTCTCTCTCTTAACACTCCTCTCTTAACACTCCTCTCTTAACTATCTAAGTCTCCGGGTCAGTTCCGTTGCGAAGACGAACTCCTGCAGCTCTTTGTTTTCGGTGGTGAGGATTGAGTTCTTGTCGCCTTTCCACCAAAGCTGTCCCCGGTAAAGGAAATTGATCCGCTGCCCGATTTTTATCACGGAGTTCATGTCGTGCGTGTTGATGATTGTGGTGATGTTATATTCTTCGGTTATCTCGCTGATGAGCGCATCGATGAGTTCCGAAGTCTTGGGGTCGAGGCCAGAGTTCGGCTCGTCGCAGAACAGATATTTCGGGTTGTTGGCGATGGCGCGGGCGATGGCCACACGTTTCATCATGCCGCCGCTCAATTCCTTGGTCTTCAACTTATTGCTGTTTTCAAGATTGACGCGTTTCAAGCAGAAATCAACACGGTCGAGTTTATCTTTATATGACATTTTCGTAAACATGTTCAATGGGAACATCACGTTTTCCTCCACGTTCATCGAGTCGAACAACGCTCCGCCCTGAAACAGCACGCCCATCTCCTTGCGGATGTCGCGGCGTTTCCTTTCCGGGAGGTTGGAGAATCTCCTGTCGTTGAAAAAGACCTCGCCTTCGTCAGGCTCGACGAGGCCGGTGCAGATGCTCATCATGATTGTCTTTCCCGAGCCGCTCTGACCGATGATGAGGTTCGTCTTGCCCTGCTCGAACTCCGCGGATACGTTTTTCAGCACTTTCTTGTCGCCGAACGACTTTGAGACATTTTCGATTCTTATCATGACAGAAGCATTTGGGTTAAAATCAAGTCGAAGAAAATGATGAGGATGCTGCTATATACGACGCCGTCGGTGCTGGCCTTGCCGACCTCCACCGAGCCGCCGTTGACGTTGTAGCCGATGAAACTTGACACCGATGCGATGATGAACGAGAACACCACCGTCTTTATCAGCGCGAACGTCACCGTCCACGGGTCGAACCACGAACGAAGTCCGAGGACATAGTCTTCCGTCGAGATGATGTTGAGGATGTCGCACGCCACGTAGCCGCCATATATTCCGAGGAAGATGCTGAAAATAATCAGCACCGGGATGAAAAGAAGGCACGCGATGATTTTCGGCATGATAAGGTAATTCGCCGCGTTGATACCCATAACCTGAAGGGCGTCAATCTGTTGCGTCACGCGCATCGTACCGAGTTCGGAGGCGATCTGCGAGCCGAGTTTTCCAGCGAGGATGATGCAGATAATCGTGGGCGAAAACTCCTGAATCACCATCTGACGCGTCACGAAGCCGATCATCAAGTCGGGAAGAAGCGGGTTGTCGATGTTATACGCCACCAAAATCGCGGCGACGGCGCCGACGAAGACAGAAAGGATGGCGACAATCAGGAACGAGGTGACACCGAGGCTGTAGAACTCGTGGACCAGCTGCCTCCTGAAAATCGAAAACTTGGGCGGACGACGCAACGCCTGCCCCATCAAAATCACATAATCGCCGATTTTTCTTAACATGACAAATATTTAGTTTGCAAAATTACATATTTTTCGACAAAATCCCATCCCTGAATTAATTTTTGTTTTTCACAAAATTAAAAATGTCTCCGAACGTTATTTTTTATAATTTTGGAACTTCAAAATTTTTCAGAGGTGAACAGGAAAAACAATTCAACAAAACGCCGTCTCAGAAGTTCATATATAATTTCACTTTTGAGTATCACATTGGTTTTGTTTGTGTTAAGCATATTTACTTTGCTTATGCTTTACGCAAACAGGATTTCGTCTTACATCAAAGAGAACATCGGTTTTGAAATTGTGATGAAAAAAGGCGTGAAGGAAGCGGAAATTTTGAACCTCCAGAAGGAGCTTGACAAGAAGGATTTTGTGAGATCGACGAAATACATTTCAAAGGAAGAGGCCACGCGCCAGCTCTCCGAAGACCTCGGCGATGACATCCTGCAATGGCTCGGCGACGTGGAGAACCCGCTGCTGCCTTCCATCGACGTGCGTTTCACGGCAGAATACGCCAACAACGACAGCATCGCGAAGATTGAAGACTGGGTGACAAAGAAAAAAATCGTCAAGGAAGTGTATTTCCAGAAGTCGCTCATCAACTCCATCAACGAGAATGTCAACACGTTAGGCGCGGTGCTGCTGCTCATCAGCGCGGTGCTGCTCATCATGGCGGTGACGCTCATCTCAAACACCGTGCGTCTCTCCATCTATGCGAAACGTTTCATCGTGAGAAGCATGCAGCTCGTCGGCGCCACACGGGAATTTATCATGAAGCCTTTCATGAAAACATTTATAATTCAAGGAGTTATAGGCTCTGTCATCGCATTGGGTCTGCTCACAGTCTTCAATGTGACGGTGATGAAGAAAATCCCGGAACTTGAAATTCTCACCAGCATGGGCGTCATCGTGACGATATATCTTCTGACTTTGTTGTTCGGCGTGATTCTCACCTCGCTTTCAACATTCTTCTCGATGAGAAAATATCTCGACGCCGACATCGACGAACTTTATGAATAAGATTTTTTATTACCTTTGCAAAAATATTTCAAAATATGGCTACAGCAAAAAAAGACAACAAACTCATTGATAATCAAGAGAAAAAACAGATGCCTTTCAACCGAGACAACTACAAATGGGTGCTGATAGGCCTTGTGGTGCTTCTTCTCGGCTTCATCCTGATGATCGGCGGCGGCTCCGACAACCCCGATGTCTTCAACGAAGGAATGTTCAACTTCCGCCGTCTCACCCTCGCCCCCATCCTCATACTCGCCGGCTTCGGCATCGAGTTTTACGCAATAATGAAAAAATAATATGGCAAGATGTGATTGCTCCGCAAATGTGAATCGCATCGCGCCCTTTCAAACTTTATAACTTTTAACTTTATAACTGAACTATGGATTGGTTACAAGCCTTACTTCTCGGAATCCTTCAGGGACTGACAGAATTTCTGCCCGTTTCAAGCAGCGGGCATCTCACGATATTGTCAAACATCTTCGGCATGACCGGTGAGGAGAACCTCACCTTCACCGTCGTGCTTCACGTGGCGACGGTCTGCGCCACCCTCGTCATCCTCTGGAAAGAAGTCGTGTGGATCTTCAAAGACCTGTTCACGAAACAAAAATGGTGTTCATATCAGAGCCTCAACGACGGCACGAAATACGCCGTCAACATCATCATCTCGATGATCCCGGTCGGCATCGTCGGCGTGTTTTTCAAAGACGCCGTCGAGGAAATCTTCGGCTCCGGCCTTCTCATCGTTGGCGTCATGCTGCTCCTGACCGCCTTGCTGCTCGGGTTCGCATATTTCGCCAAGCCGCGCCAGCGTGAGAAGATCTCCCCGCTGCACGCATTAATAATAGGTATCGGACAAGCCTGCGCCGTGATGCCGGGACTCTCACGCTCCGGAACCACCATCGCAACGGGACTTCTGCTCGGCAACAAGAAAGAGAAACTCGCACAATTCTCGTTCCTTATGGTCATCCCGCCAATCCTCGGTGAGGCTCTGCTCGACGCAAAAGACGTGTTCGAAATAGGCTGGCACGAAGCAATGGCCGGAATATCACCCATGACATTGATAATCGGATTCTTGGCGGCGTTCATCACCGGCTGCCTCGCATGCAAATGGATGATTGACGTGGTGAAGAAAGGTAAACTCATCTACTTCGCGGCTTACTGCGTCATCGTCGGCATCTTAGCTATTTGCTTCGCATAGATTTGTCACGCAGATTTCGCAAATTAAACCGGATTTGTTTTGATGGAGAATTTAGACAATCATATTTTCAACTTTGAAGAAGGCGAGGTCTTCCTCATCGACAAGCCATTGGACTGGACATCGTTCGATGTGGTGAACCTGATTCGCGCCGTCATCAAGAAATATCATCAGATAAGGAAGCTGAAGGTAGGCCACGCCGGCACTTTAGACCCGCTCGCAACGGGACTGCTGATACTCTGCACCGGCCGCATGACAAAACAGATCGACAACTTCCAAGCGCAGGAGAAAGTCTATACCGGCACCATGATGCTCGGGCAGACGACACCCACCTTCGATCTCGAAAGCGAGCCGGACCGTTTCTTCCCGACCGACAACATCACCCCCGAAGCCCTCGACGAAGCCCGGAAGCGTTTCATCGGCGACATCATGCAACGGCCGCCGAAGTTCTCCGCGATAAAGATTCAAGGCAAACGCGCCTTCGACTACGCACGTTCCGACGAGGAGCTTGAGATGAAAGAACGTCTGGTGCATATAGAAGATTTTCAGATAGATACGACGAACTTCCCGAAAGTCGGCTTCATGGTGAGATGCTCCAAAGGCACTTACATCCGTTCCTTGGTGAACGACTTCGGCGCTGCGTTGAACAACGGCGCCCACCTGACATCACTCCGCAGAACCAACATCGGTGACTTTGATGTGAAAGAAGCATGGGACCTGATGGAGCTGAAGAAGAGGATTATCGAGACGGCGCCGAGTAGTTTAGAGAGTAAAGAGGAGAGTTAAGAGAGCGCGAAGCGGCAAAAAACTCGTGTTAAAAAACATCTGAAAATGTGAATAATGTGTCGGCTTCACCGAATGTGCGCAAAGCAACAGAAAACTTGTGAAACTCGTGTTAAAAATTAAAAATGAAAAACTTCAAATCTTTCCTCAACCGCAAGGACATTGACGTTTCCGTGAAGGCGTATCTGCTCGACGCCCTCAGTGCGATGGCGCTCGGACTCTTCGCCTCGCTTCTCATCGGCACGATTTTCAAGACCATAGGCGACAAGCTGTCGGTTCCGCTGTTCGTGGAGTTTGCGGGTTACTGCACCAAGGCGGCCGGTCCGGCTATGGGTGTCGCGATAGCGTATGCGCTCCGCGCCCCGGCGCTCGTGCTGTTCAGCGCGGTGGCTGTCGGCATAGCCGGCAACGCACTCGGCGGCCCCGTCGGGGTGCTGGTGGCAGTCGTCATAAGCACCGAACTCGGGAAGATGGTCTCGAAGGAGACGAAAATCGATATTCTCGTAACGCCTTCGGTAACGATAATATCAGGTGTCTTGCTCGCGATGTTTGTCGGGCCTGGCATCAGCGCGTTCATGACGGCTTTCGGCAATTTTATCATTGAGGCGACGAACCTGCATCCGTTTGCGATGGGCGTCATCGTGTCGGTGAGTGTCGGCATGGCGTTGACGCTTCCCATCAGCAGCGCGGCGTTGTGCATCGCCATCGGGCTTTCGGGCATTGCGGCTGGCGCGGCGACGGCGGGCTGCTGCGCACAGATGGTCGGGTTCGCCGTGATGAGCTTCAAGGAAAACCGCTGGGGCGGACTTGTCTCACAGGGTCTCGGCACCTCGATGCTCCAGATGTCGAACATCATAAAACACCCGCTGATATGGATTCCGCCGACGTTGGCGGCGGCGATAACAGGGCCGATAGCGACCTGCGTCTTCCAGCTCGAAAACATCCCGATAGGCGCGGGCATGGGCACCTGCGGACTCGTCGGGCCGCTCTGCGTCATCAATGCGATGCCTGAAGGCGGCATGAAGATGTGGCTCGGAATACTGCTGGTTTGCTTCGTCCTGCCAACAATCCTGACGTGGTGTTTCGGCTGGGTCTTCAGGAAACTGCATTGGATCAAAGACGGCGACCTAAAGCTGGAGCAATAGAATATTGAAATTCCTTTCCTTCAAAACAAAAACGGCATCCACAACAGGTTCTTGAAAAATTTTTTGCCGGATTTATGGTTTTATGCTTACTTTTGCATTTTAAAATTTGGGGTAAATTGATACACCATATATTGCGAAAAATGAAAAGAACTGTCATTATATTAATGTTATTGCTCGCCGGCGTTTCGTGCTTGGCGCAGGAAAAAAACGAGTTCCGTGTGCCGGACAGCCTCATCGTTGAGATGAACCGAAACAGCAAACCCGACATGAACCGCGTTGAAGCCTTGGCAAACATAATTGACTATTGCAACAAAAACCGACAATATGAAAAAGCAAAACCTTATATCGACGACCTGACGCAAATATCCGAAAAACTTGATAATGAATATGTTAAGGCGTTGTCGTATTTGTATGTGGGAACTTTGCAAATCAACACAAATGTTAAGGAGGATGCTTTCAATAATTTGAGCAAAGGTTTGCAAAAGGTTGTCACTCTGCCTGTTAACGAAAAAACAATGGAGGTTCATGTGAGACTCCTTAATTCATTTGCATCACTTTATATCATGCAAAGGATGTACACGGAGGCTTACAACAGTCTTTATTCTGCGATGGAAATCAACAAGAAGCTCAAAAATCATTATATACAGAACATTCTTGAAATAAATATGGCATCAGTATTGAACGCAATGCAGAAATATGACGAGTCAACAGCCATCTTAAGCAACATAATTGCCGATGAGAATGTGACCAAATCAAACAAGCATATTGCATACGGCTTGTTATCGTATTGCTACAGACAAAAAGGTGATTTGGAATCGTCAATAAAATACTCGGATTTGGCTTTTGAAACGTCGCTGTCACGATTTGATGAATCAAGAATTTTGTCGAATATGGGTTTGGCGTATTTAATTTTTGGTCAATATGAAAAAGCTTCGGAATGCTTTAGAACCTGTGTTTATAACTACAAAGATGAAATGTATGAAGACATAGAAATTAATTCATTGAATTATTATGGGGAAGTTTTAGGTCTGACTTCTAAAAACGACTCCGCTTCGTTTTTTATTGACAGAGCAATTTTGAAAGCCAAGGAATGCGGCATATTGGAACTGGAGCAACAATGTATAATGAAAAAGGCATATCTGCTGTTAAACGAATCTGATTACAAAAGTTATTCCGAATGTATTCAGGAATATCTGTGTGTTCGCGACAGCCTTGATAAGGTGAATGACCGACAAAGACTCGTAAGTGCCTGGATGTCAAATCAGTACAATGAGCTTGAAACAAAATTGAAATATGAAAAGGAACTCAGCGACATGCAAAACTTCAAGGTAAAAGTTCGTTTGTATATCATCTTAATTTGCGTTGTTTCTTTGTTCATAATCATGACCTTAGCATATAACAGAAGGAATATTTTGATTAAAAACAAAGACATGGAACTGAAAAACAAGGACATGGAACTGAAGAATAAAGAACTTAAAGAAGAGGTTCTTACCAAGGAAATAGAATCGCGAAATCGGGAACTTACTGCAAAAGCTCTTGTTCAGGTTCAGAGGCAGGAACTTCTTACCGATATGGTTGAAAAGCTCAAGGCAATCCAAGATGACAAGAAAAAACTTTCACGTAATCTTGACGATGTGATAACTAATTTTGAAAAATACAAAAATTCGACAACTCCCGAAGATTTCGACTATTATTTCACTCAAACGAATCCGGATTTTTACAAGCATCTTCTTGTCGATTTTCCTTACCTGACACCATACGAGCAACGTCTTTGCGCCTTCCTAAGGCTTAGTTTAAATACTAAAGATATTGCAACCATCCTTAATATCGGTCCAGAAAGCGCAAAAGTTGCAAGAGCGAGACTTCGTAAACGACTTAACATTGCAGGAAGCGATGAAGATTTGACAACATTTTTGTCAAAATATTGATAAACAATGATTTGAATAAATATTTGTACTTATAAAATTTTTGTATGTTATCCTCAAGTTATCCTTCAAAATTTTGTCAATCGATAATTGATGTGTAATTTTGCGGCGTAAAATTTTAAATTTAACGCCAATGAAGTACATTTACAAATCAATTCTCGCAGTGGCATTACTAATAAGTACCATCTGCGCAAATGCACAAACCAAACAGACCTTCGGTGACAACCAAACCTATCAGGCTACAATCATTGCTTCTGAAAACATGAACGTCAGACAGGTATCCGACAACAATTTCGTGTTATCATCAAAAGGTGAGAGAATTAACAACCAGAAATCCGGCAAGGCAACCCACAATTTCAAGATTAACATTTCAGACGGCGACTGGCAAGAGATTCATGTTGCCAGCGGTGATGACTATCTGACGGATATTTACATTTGGGAAGGTAGCGAATACAATGAAGTGGTGGAAGAAGGCTATTACGATATCTTCATTGTTGGTTATATGGAAAATACAATATGTGTTTTAACCTACGATCAATTTCCTGTTTTTGAAGATGTAGAGTTCAATGCTACGTTCAACGATTGCATTTACAGCTTGAACTTGGATGGAAAGGATCAAAACGGCAATTCCTTAGCAGATCTGGAATATGTAATGAACGATTATTTGGTCGATTTTGAATGGCGAAATCAACTAAAATCTTTTGGAAATATGCTCATGTTTTATCCTTTTTATTTCCAAGAAATTCCGTATATGCGCTTTAGTAGCTGCGACGAAAGAAGCGGTGTAACAGTTGTGGCAAACCTACACACTACTGATCATGTAGTGTATAACATCACTTTCCCATATCAATACGGCATATCAGACAACGTGATTCTCGGCAATGAATTCGAAAAACTGACAGGTCATACAGAACGCTATTACGTTGATGACTCTGAAACTTCATATTACCATAATGATTTTATGACATTTTTTGGAGAAAACCATAGTACGGGTCTGTTGGCTTGGAATGCGGAGCTAACCATTGATGCTTCTCAACCAATTTTGTTTTATTCAGACACAAAAACTGATGATCCAACCGATTTTAGCAACGGAGCAACAACCTTAGACCTCCCGGCTTTTTTCGAAAATCATCATAATTTTACTTATCCATACGAAAACAAAATTGCTCCTTTTGGTTTCTATCATAATGGGGAAGGCAAACTTGTCAGAGAACCTTTCGGTAAGACAAGAGACGATTTCAACTACATGGTTCCAAGCTATTTGGATTGGCTGCCGCTTACTCCCGCCACAACATATACCGATCCTGACGAAACCTTATATTTTGGAGAAAGAACACCTATGATTTACAATCAGCCGTATGTTGTTAAGCCTGAATATTCGTGGTCAGGTAATTACGGCATCCAAGTCCATGTTTTGCCGATAGGAGAAAATGGATGCATACGTTACGGTGATATGGATGCTTCATTCTTATTATTACTTGATGGAGAAGAGGTCTTTAATGATACTTTAATAGATTGGCCAAGTTGGGACGAATTGCAAGTTGAGAATCCTTGCTGGGTCGATTATGAAATTCGCTGCAACCATTTGACTGTTGATGGCATTGAAAAGTCAAACTACACCTTCATGGAATGTGACCTTTCGAATGATGATGTCACTCCACCAACTATGACTTTCTTACAAGTCAAAGATGCTAACAACCATGAAAGAATCGAACTGACAGACTTGTCGCAGTCAACCATCTGTTTCGCTGCCGGCGATTTTTCGCCACATTATAACGAAGAAAGCGGCAGTATCGATTACATGCAATACGATGGCAAGCCAGAACTTGGCGTAAGTTACAGTCTCGGCAACGGAGATTGGATTGATATGGAATTTGAAGAAGAAGACGGTCTTTTCCATGAAAACTACGGTAATGTGTTCACCGTTGACCTTTCTCAGATTCCAGATAATGTCAGCGACACTTGGGTAAGTGTCCAATTCATCTTCATTGACAATGCTGGTAACGTTCAGCAGCAAATACTCAGCAACCTGTTCTATATCGGCGAAATGACTTCCGTCAACGAAATCAGTGCAAACTCACTGAAACACACAGTTTATCCTAACCCATTCTCAAGCAATGTTACAATCAACGCAGCTGAGCCGGTGAACGGTGTTGCAACATTCACGGTTTACAACACAATCGGCGAGATGGTCTATAGCAACACAATGAACTGCAACGAGACAACAGAGTTCCGCTGGAACGCCGACAACAACGCAAACGGCGTGTATCTCTACCAGATTTCGACTGAAAAAGGCATGATACAGGGTAGAGTCGTAAAAGAATAAATTGATTTACAAAACAAACATTCTGTCAGCAAGGAGCGGCTTCCGCCGCTCCTTTATTTTCATTCCTTTCAGTGATTGTGATTGCGGTTTTTGAAAAGAAGTGAGATTGCATGGAAAATGGTTATTCCTTCACGAATCTCACTTTCTTTTCATTGTTAATCACCATCATGTAAATGCCTGACGGATAACTTCTTACGTCAACGGTTCGGGAATTTTCAATGTTTCCGACGAGCTGGCCGAGCGAGTTGAAAACCTGTATCGTCCCGGCGTTTATCCCTTCAATATTGATAAAATCTGTCGCCGGATTTGGATAAATTCTTGTTGTAACATTTTGGTTTTCAGAAATATCCGTTATTTCAACAACCAAAAAATCCGCATCGTCAACGGTCTTTGCCGGGACAGATTCGAGGCCGTTGTTGTAAACGGCTTTGAGCTGGTAATAATATGTCCCGGCTTCCATGTCGCCGTCGGTGTAAGACGTGACGTTTTTCGGTACGGAGTTGATGAGTTCCATCTCTTCGAGGTTGGTGCCGCGGTAGATGTTGAAGCCCTGTATCGTGTTTGTCGTGCCGGTCTCCCAACTCAGGCTTGCGCTCAACTTGCCTGTCAGGTAGTCAAAAACATACTCGCCGTCGAGGTTGAA
This sequence comes from Bacteroidales bacterium, assembly GCA_024400305.1. Taxonomy (GTDB): domain Bacteria; phylum Bacteroidota; class Bacteroidia; order Bacteroidales; family F082; genus Limimorpha. The sequence goes on from JAKSMX010000030.1 coordinate 25,784, forward strand.
GGCGTTCTCTTTCGGGTTCGGGTCATCGTAAGGGATGAAGAAACAGAGTTGCGAGAGGTTCTCGGTCGAAGCTATTTCGGTCGAATGTCCGGTTTCAAGGTCAACGGTGCGGATGCAGCTGTAGTCATAGACGTACATCCACGTATCTGTCTCATATTCACACCAATACAAAATCCCCGTGTTATAGTCGAAGCCTCCCGACTGAAGGTAAAGCACTTCGTAGTCTTCATCGATGCCAGTGTAGCCGACCATGCTCAGTGCGGCGGTCTGCTTGTCAACGATGTAGAGTGCGCTGCTTCTGCCTCCGCTGATGGCGTAGAGAGTGCCGTCGAGGGCGCACGCGAGGACATATATCGGGTCTTCGGTCGGGAAGTCGCCGATTTTTGTGACGTCGCCGGTGGCGAGGTTCACGGTGAAGAACTCGTTGTTGTAGGTGCCGTAAGCCGTGGCGGTGGTGTAGTCGTAAGTCATCTCTTTCTGGTAGTAAGTGGAGCCGTCATACCACAGGATCTCGCCGGTGAACGGGTCGATTTTGTTGAACCACTGGAAGCCTTCGTAGATGTCGTAGGCGTAGAGGTAGCCGTCGAGATAAACGCCGCCGTAGAGTTCCTCGTTGTTTATAACAGTAAGATTGTCAGGCGATTGAATATCGTAATGCGCGTATGTCACCTCTTCTGAAATCACGTTGGTGACGGAGGCGTAGGCTGTCGGACCACGGAATGAATGTGGCACGTTGCGCGTGATGTGGGCGCTGTGCTTAATTTGTTCGCTGCGCGAAATGTGACCGCCTGCGGAAGATGTGGCGCGGTGCGATGATGTTGGTTTCACGAAAAGGTTCTCGCTAACTTGAGCATTAATTGTCATTCCCGAAAGGATAACTATCGAAAAAAGCAAGGATTTTAATCTCATAAACGTAAAATTTTGAGCGGCAAAGATAGGGAATTGTATTTAGAAAAGCAAGATGTTTTACGGCAAAGGTCATGGATTTGATCTTGTTAAATTAATTTTTGAAAAAATGTATTTTTATGATGCTAATTTTATAGAAAAAATGTATTTTTGCAGATGTAAAATTCATAAAAAAATGTAAAAAAATGCTTAAACGTAAAATCAGCGACAAAATAGAGGAATATTTAAAATCAGATTCAAATAAAATGCTGATTGTTGATGGTGCCAGACAGATTGGGAAGTCGTATATAATAAGGCATGTCGGGACAAAACTGTTCGAGAACTACATTGAAATCAACATGGAGGACGACAGGCAGAATGACAGGATTTTTGCGGATGCAACTTCTGTCAATAATTTTTATTTAGCTTTGAGTTCCGTGGCTGGCGAGAAGATGAAAGACCGTCGGTCAACATTAGTGTTTATTGATGAGATTCAGGCGTATCCACATCTGTTCACCTTGGCGAAATTCCTTATGCAAGACAGGCGTTTCACCTACATCGCAAGCGGTTCTCTTCTTGGTGTCACTTTGCGAAAAACGCAATCGATCCCAATTGGGAGCATACAGCAACTTCACATGTATCCGCTTGATTTTGAGGAGTTTCTATGGGCAAATAATGTTGGGGGAATGTTGATAGACGAGATGCGTCGGTGTTTCACTGAAAAAGAATCTTTGCCGGAAGCAATTCACAGAAAGATTATGGGATTATTCCGTCAATATTTGCTGGTTGGTGGTTTGCCCGATGCGGTCAATTCTTTCATTGCCGAGCATAATATATTCAATGTCAGAAATATACAAAACGAAGTTTATGAACTTTATCTCGAAGATGCGGCAAAATATGAGGTCGAGAGCAACAGAAAACTGAAAATCCAGCGTATTTACAAGATTATTCCTTCAAGTCTTGAAAGCCGCAGGAAAAGGATTGTGGTAAAGGACATTGAAGGCAAGGTCGGGAAGCGAAGCAGCGACTATCAGGATGAATTTGATTATTTGGTTTCGTCGGGAATCGCCATTGAAGTTGATGCCATAAGCCAGCCGACGTTCCCTTTGATTCAGAATGCGGGGAAAAATCTCCTGAAGCTCTATGTGAGCGACATCGGCATTTTCACGGGCATATTATATCACAGCAACATCAAGCCTCTGCTTGAAGACATACGAAGCATAAATCTCGGTTCGGTTTACGAAACAGTTGTGGCACAAGAACTTAAGGCTCACGGTCATGAGTTGTTTTATTACGACAACAAGAGAAACGGCGAGGTTGACTATCTGATTAACGACTATGAAAACATTTCAGCCGTTCCATTGGAGATAAAATCCGGCAAGGACTATATGGTTCACAGCGCATTGAACAGGTTTTTGTCTGTTGAAGACTATGCTATCAAGCGAGCTTATGTTCTTTCAAACGAAGGAATTGTGAGTGAGAAAAACGGTGTTGTTTACATGCCTGTTTACAACGTGATGTTTTTCTGATAGCCTTTACTTCACAACTTTCTTCTTGGCCTCTATCCACCCGATGACACCTTTGTCGAGTTCTATAACTCTGAAGACTTTGTCTGCGAGCATGTAGGCGGCCATGATGAGTCTTGCTTTCGTTATTTTTATTTTAGGGTCTGTATAAATTCTTTCATTTTCAAAACGTTAATTTTTGGAAACGAAATTGCTGACAAAACATCAAAATGTTTGTCGTTTGAAACAACAAACGTGGCATTTGAAGCAAATGCGCAATCAACAAACTTGTTGTCGTCTTTGTCAATTTCAATCAGATTCAATCTGAATTGAGGGTCAATAAATTCAACAAATCTGCTGTCAGCAATGGCGTTAATAACATTTTCTGCTATTGATGTATTGGTTTTTGATGCTATAATCTCTTCGTATTCAGACAATATTTCATTTGACACACACAAAATATATTTGCCTTCATGAAGTGAACACCATGCAATAAAATTTTCACTTCTTGATGAAAGACTTGCCAACAAGCAATTTGTGTCAAGAACTACGCGTTTCATTTTTTGTAAGGTGTACGTAAATGTTCTTCAAGAACCGCCTCGTTTTTGACTTCACTCCATTCGCCAGAATCCCACAATCGATCCATTTCTTCTGTGGCTTTTTTGGCATAATAATTTGATATGACCTGTCTGAGTTCTTCAACTTTTTCTTCAGTATCCATTCTTGAAAGAAGTCTCAAAATACTCAACTGAGCTTTATTCAATTCTACGCTTTGTAACATATTCGTGTTTTTTGATTGCAAAGATACAACAGTTTCATAAAAAAGTTATGAAATTCACAAAATATTTCCGCATATTTTTGTTTTGCGTTACTAAACCTCGGAAATAACAAAACTTCTTTTCGAAATGTGAAAACATTTCCCGAATTTTTTCCTCTCTCATTTTCATAAAAAACGTATTTTTGCAGCTTGGAAATTTTGATTTTTTGAAGATGAAAATTTGAAATATATGGAAGAAAAGAAATTCAAACGTTATTTGGTCACCACGGCGTTGCCCTACGCCAACGGCCCCGTTCATATCGGCCATCTCGCCGGCGTCTATGTCCCGGCCGACACCTACGTCCGCTACCTCCGCATGAAAGGCGAAGACGTGCTATTCGTCGGCGGCTCCGACGAACACGGCGTGCCCGTCACCATCAAGGCTGAGAAAGAAGGCGTCACGCCGCAGGACATCGTCGATCGCTACCACAGCATAATCAAGAAGTCGTTCGAAGACCTCGGCATGAGCTACGACATCTATTCGAGGACGACATCCGCCATACACCACGCGACGGCGGCGGAGTTCTTCACGAAACTCTACAACGAAGGCAAGTTCATCGAGAAGGAGACCGAACAGTTCTTCGACCCGGAACGCAACAAGTTCCTGAGCGACCGTTACATCATCGGCACCTGCCCGAAGTGCGGCAACGACCGCGCCTACGGCGACCAGTGCGAGAAATGCGGCAGCACGCTCAGCCCAGAGGAACTCATCGAACCGCATTCCGCCATCAGCGGCGCAAAACTCGTGAAGAAGATGACGAAACACTGGTATCTGCCTCTCGAACAGTATGAGGAATGGCTCCGCCAATGGATTCTCGAAGGCCATAAGGAATGGAAATCAAACGTTTACGGGCAGGTGAAGAGCTGGCTCGACGGCGGACTGCAGCCTCGCGCCGTCACCCGCGACCTCGACTGGGGCGTGCCGGTGCCGGTGAAAGACGCCGAAGGCAAAGTGCTGTACGTCTGGTTCGACGCACCTATCGGCTACATCTCCAACACCAAGGAGATCTGCGCCGAACGCGGCGACGACTGGGAGAAATGGTGGAAGTCGGATGATACCAAGATGGTTCATTTCATCGGGAAAGACAACATCGTGTTCCACTGCATCATCTTCCCCTGCATGCTGAAAGCCTACGGCGACGGCTTCATCGTGCCGGAGAACGTGCCAGCCAACGAGTTCCTGAACCTCGAGAACGACAAGATCTCAACCTCCCGCAACTGGGCCGTGTGGCTCCACGAATACCTTGAGGAATTTCCCGGAAAACAGGACATACTGCGTTACGTGCTTACCGCAAACGCACCGGAGACCAAGGACAACAACTTCACGTGGAAGGACTATCAGGACAGAAACAACAACGAGCTTCTCGCCATCTTCGGCAACTTCGTGAACCGTATCATGGTGCTGACTCACAAATACTACGAAGGCGCGGTGCCGGCGATGGAGAACCTCACCGAACGCGACAATGAAGTCATCGCCGAGATGAACCAGTATCCCGAGAAGATCGGGCATCTCATCGAGACTTACAAGTTCCGCGAAGGCGTGGGCGAGCTGATGAACCTCGCACGCTTGGGCAACCGTTATCTCACCGAGAACGAGCCTTGGAAACTTTACAAGACCGACCCGGAACGTACCAAGACCGTCATGGCGCTCTCAATGCAGATCGTCGCGAAATTGGCCATCCTGAGCGAGCCGTTCCTGCCGTTCAGCGCGAAGAAACTCCAGAACATGATCAACCTGAATGTCGAAGGCTGGGACCAGGCTAACACCACGGCACTCCTCGCCGCCGGTCACGTCATCGGAACACCGGAGCTTCTGTTTGAGAAAGTTGAAGACAGCGTCGTCGAGGCGCAGATCAAGAAGCTGGAAGACACGAAGAAACAGAACGAACTGAATGCCTGGAAGCCGGCGGAGGTGAAGCCCAACGTCAGCTTCGACGACTTCGGCAAGTTCGACATCCGCGTCGGGACAGTGCTTGAATGCACCAAGGTCCAGAAGGCCGACAAGCTGCTTCAGTTCCTCATCGACGACGGCATGGAGAAACGCACCATCGTCAGCGGCATCGCGAAGCATTACCCCGACCCGCAGGTTCTCGTCGGAAAGCAGATCTGCTTCATCGCCAACTTCGCCCCGCGCAAGCTGAAAGGCGTGGAGAGTGCGGGCATGATACTCTCCGCCGAAGACAAGGACGGCCGCCTCGTCGTCATCACCCCGAGCGACACGGTAACACCTGGATGCTCGATAGGATAGAGTTAAGAGTTAAGAGAGTAAAGTTAAGAGAGGCTGGCGCACGATGGTTTGAACCGCTGCGTCAGCCTTTAACATACCAAAAAACTCGTGCAACTTGTGCCAAAAACCCGTGCAACCTGTGTTAAAAAACTCATCGAAAATTATTTTTCAGAATTTTGTTTTTGTATTGAAAAAAGTTGTACTTTTGCACCTCGAAAAAAGGACGGGATGTAGCGCAGCCCGGTAGCGCGCTTCGTTCGGGACGAAGAGGCCGCAAGTTCGAATCTTGTCATCCCGAC
>JAKSMX010000031.1 GCA_024400305.1 Bacteroidales bacterium
TGATGCCTGTGTATCTGCCCAACCTGATGGATGGCACCACCCGACTGCTGGACCGACTGCTGATGAACCGCATCCTGCATGAGGCCATGCCCGACCTGCCCATCGATGTGAAAAGGGTGGTGGTCTATTATATCGACATCACCGACAAGCAGGACATTGAGGCCTTCGTCCGCGAGAACAACAACGCATCGATGGCCGAGGTGGAACTGCGCGACTTGAAACAGGTGCTTGACAATGTGGTGGTTGAAGACGATGTCGATTATTCGCTGATTCAGTCCAATGAAGGTCTTCTGCCTTGCTGGGAGGTGATTGTCAACAGTTTCCATAGCGATCGCGTATGCCGCAAAATAGATGAATACAACCACAAATCCGAAGCGCAAGCTTTGGCCAAAGGTAAGGTCTCCAGCCTTATCCGCATCAGCGAAGAAGGCTTGGAAACCATAGAATGGATTTCGGTTGACTGCTCCACCGCCGATAAGACAGCCCCGTGGCATAGCGACAAGGAAATCAAGATTGACCGCTTGGGTTACGTGATAGAAGACGGCAGGAAGACCAATCGTTTTTGGGATGGCAGAATTCGTTGCGAAAACAAGCCTTTACGCCTCAAAGTCCGCAATATCTGCGGCGACGAGACGATTGTTAAAATTTTTGAATCGTGAAAATCACCGACTTCCAACAAAAAGTATATGACGCCACGCGCCTCATCCCTCGCGGCAGCGTGGTGACCTACGGCGAGTTGGCGCGGCGCATCGGCTGCAAGTCGGCGCAGGCCGTCGGACAGGCGTTGCGGCGTAACCCGTTCGCGCCTGAAGTGCCGTGCCACCGTGTCGTGGCCGCCGACGGAAGCCTCTGCGGATTCGCAGGTCATCGCGACGGTGAACTCATAGCAAAGAAACGCCGTCTCCTTGAAGATGAAGGTGTTACGTTCAACGGCGACAAGGTCTCGGCTGATAAAATCAATGTCAGACATTATGATTTTGAAATTATATGTTTGTGTTTTGTTAGAAAATGCCAAATTATTTGTTTGGATTTTGTTGGAAAATATTAAATTATATGTTTGGAAAATATTTTTTTCGTAATTTTGCAGCCGGAAATTATTAAGTTTTAAATGTATTACGAACGAATCATTGATAAGTATCTTTTAGAGTGGGCGAGGTCGAGTTCTCATAAACCTTTGCTGTTGAGAGGTGCCAGACAGACGGGAAAATCAACAGCTGTCAGACATCTTGGCGGGCATTTTGATGTTTATGTCGAGATAAATTTTGAGAAACAACCTGTCTATAAGACGTTGTTTGAAAAAGATATTGATGTAAATCGCATTGTGCCTCTTTTGTCTGCGATGAGCAAATTAACCATAACGCCAGGTAAGACTTTGTTGTTTCTCGATGAAATTCAAGAATGTCCTGAGGCGATTATGGCGTTGCGTTTCTTTAGGGAGGACATGCCGGAACTGCATGTCGTGGCGGCAGGCTCGCTCCTCGAATTTTCGCTTGATGAACTTCCGACATTTGGCGTCGGTCGTATCCATTCGATGTATGTTTATCCTATGACTTTTGATGAATTTCTTGTTGCGAATGGATGTCAATTACTTGTAAATGAGCGTAATAAAGCTTCTGAATCAAACCAACTTGACGTAGCTTTGCATTCTGAGTTGATTGACTATCTGCGGACTTATATGCTTGTTGGAGGTATGCCGGAAAGTGTTGCAAAATGGGTGGAAACACACGACCTCTTGCAATGTCAGGAAGTGCAGGATGACATATTGAATGGCTATGAAGACGATTTTCCGAAATATCGCAAAAAGGTTGATCCACAGTTGCTTAGGAATACAATGCGGAGTGTCGCCTTGCAGGTCACAAGGAAGTTTGTGTATTCGCACGTTCCTGGTGAATATAAGTCCGCCGAAGTCAAAAAGGCCATTGAGATGTTGACAAAAGCCGGAATCGTAATACCGGTCACACACTCAAATGCCAACGGACTGCCTTTGGGAAACGAAACTGAACAGAATATTCGTAAGATGCTGTTGCTTGACACTGGGTTGTTGCTCCGACTTCTGAATATGACATTGGGTGATATTACTGAAGTCACAGCGCAGATTCTCACGGCATCAGCGGCGGATCTCGTAAATAAAGGAACAATTGCGGAAATGCTGGCTGGGCTTGAATACATTCATTATCAGACTCCAAACGTTCGTCATGAGTTATTCTACTGGGTGCGTCAATCGAGGAATTCTTTGGCTGAAATCGATTATGTGATTCCATCTAATTCCGAAATTCTGCCTGTCGAAGTAAAAGCCGGCGTTCAAGGTGGAATGAAAAGCCTTTGGGAGTTCATGCGGGAAAAAAAAGTTACCTTCGCGGTCCGTTGCTCGCTTGAGAATTTTGGTGAATTTGAATATATTGATAATAAAGCAGATAACGCAGTAAGACATGTTAAAATATGTCCGTTATATGCTGTTTCACAAATGAACAGATTAATGCAAAAATAGATTGAAAATTTCACTACCTTTGCAGTCTTAATTTTTTAATTAAAATGAAGAAGATTTATCTTGCAGGCGGCTGCTTCTGGGGCACCGAGCATTATTTCAAAATGGTAAAAGGCGTTGCCGACACCGAAGTGGGTTACGCCAACAGCATAAAGCAAAATCCCACATATCAGGAAGTGTGTACGGGAATGACCCGCGCCGCCGAGACCGTGATGGTTGAATATGACCCCGAAGCGGTGACGCTGCGTTTTCTTCTCGAAATGTATTTTCACGCCATTGATCCGACAAGTGTAAATCAGCAAGGTCACGACGTGGGACTTCAATACAGGACAGGAATTTATTATGTGGAAGATTCTGATATTCAGGTAATTGAAGATTTTATCAAGAAAAAACAAACGGAGATTGAAGGTGAAATCGCCGTTGAGGTGATGCCGCTCGAAAATTTCTACAATGCGGAGGAATATCATCAGGATTACTTGGACAAGAACCCTGACGGCTACTGCCATCTGCCGCTGGAACTGTTTGAGTTTGCGAAGAACGCACATTGAATTTTAAACAAAGAAAAGATTATGGAAGAAAGGAAATACACGATACACGATTTCGACGAGTACATCAGGCAGGGCGAGCCGGATAAGGTTGAGAAGACGTATCTCTGGCGCACCGCCATCGGGCTACAGCAGGTTGACGGACTGAAACCGTCTGATTTTCTCGTGGAAAAGGTGAAGGAAAACATTGATGGAATCATAAGTATTGATGAGATTCGACATCAACTTAAGACGTATTATCAGTCGAAAGTCAATCGCGAGCCAAATGATGACGAAACGGAGGAAGCAGACCGTGTGTCGGCCAATATCGCTAAATTATTAAGTACTGATAATTTGAATTTCAGTGTTTTCGGCTATCGTCAGGTGCATAGGAATATTTTTGAAGGCGTGTTCAAGTTTGCTGGAAAAATAAGGGAGTTTGACATTACAAAAAAGGAATGGGTCTTGCGAGGCGACACGGTGAATTACATGTATGCCGCTGACCTGCATCTTGCGCTTGAATATGATATTGAGCAGGAACGCCAATTCAATTATGGAGGCTTGACGACCGATGAAATTATCAAGCATATCTGCAAGTTCGTTGCGAATCTTTGGCAGATTCATGCTTTCGCGGAAGGAAACACCCGGACAACGGCGGTTTTCACAATTCAATATTTGCGTTCAATTGGGTTTGATGTGAATAATGACGTTTTTGCGGAAAATTCATGGTATTTCAGAAACGCGTTAGTGAGATATGTCTATAAAAATAGGAAAGGTGTTCAACCTGAACCGATATTTTTGGAGAGATTTTTCAGGAACCTTTTGCTTGGCGAACATAATGAATTGAAAAACAGATACATGATAATCAATCCGCCTGAAGAGTGGAAAATGAAAAACACACCCGAACAAGTACCCGAACAAGTACCCGAACAAGTACCCGAACAAGCTGGTAATTTGTTTAGGACTGATAACAAAAATATTATGCGTCTTGTCATGGCAATTGGCATAAACCAGATGTCGGTGAAGGAAATGATGGATGGAGTGGGGCTGAAGCAAAGGCCTAATTTCCTTGAATATTCCTTGAATCCTTCGCTGAAAGAAGGTTTCGTGAAAATGCTTTATCCTGATAAACCAAATCATCCTCGCCAGAAATATTTGTTGACTGTCAAAGGTTTGGGCGTTTACAACGATTATAAGAACAACTAAATACACTTATGAAAAAATTTCTACTTTCAACACTCTTTGCGCTTCTCGCCTTGACACTCAAGGCGCAGCAAAACGATAACACTCAATACGTTGACCCGTTCATCGGGACGCAGATGGACGAGACCGGCGCACTCAGCGGCAGCACTTTCCCTGGCGCATGTGTGCCTTTCGGAATGGTGCAACTCAGTCCGGAAACGGAGAAGTACGTCACATGGGACCCGTGTTCCGGCTACGATTACGACAAGGACAAAATCTATGGCATCACCCACACACACCTCAGCGGCACGGGCTGCACCGACCTCATTGACGTGTCGCTGCTCCCCGCGACGTGCGATCTGACGCCGTCGTACATCGCGGCGGGTGATTTCTCGCAGACATTCTCACATGACGAAGAGGGCGCGACACCCGGCTATTACTGGGTGAAACTGCAGGAGTCGGGAGTGAAGGTCGAACTCGCTGCCACCGAGCATTGCGGCATCCACAGATATACATTTCCGGAAGGCGAAAAACAACAGGTCATCCTCGATCTTGACCACATGACATATCGCGGAACTGACACATATTACAGCTCGCGACGCGGCTACAGCATCATCAACAGCCAGATCCGCTTCGTCGATGACCACACGGTTGAGGGCTACAGAATCGTCACCGGCTGGGCAAAGCTACGCCGCGTCTATTTTTATGCCGAATTTTCAAAACCCATTGTGCATCATTATGTTATGAATGGAAACGAAAATCTTTTCGAGACATCAGTCGCAAACGGAAGAAACCTCCGCGCCGCATTGGTCTTCAATGACGATGATGACATATTAATAAAGGTGTCAATCTCGGCTGTCGATTCTGACGGCGCACGCCGGAACTTCAACGCGGAATGCTCATCGTGGGACTTTGCCACATACGTCGCCGATGCTCACGAAACATGGAAGAAAGCACTGTCGAAGATTGAAATCAGCGGAACAGATACAGAAAAACGCATTTTCTACACGGGAATGTATCACGCCTACATCCAGCCAAACGTGATGAGCGACGTTGATGGCCGTTATGTGACAACGAATTACGAGATAAAACAGATGCCGGAAGGGAAAAAATATTACTCTACGTTCTCACTTTGGGACACCTTCCGCGCGGCGCATCCGCTCTACAACCTTCTCGAGCCGGAACTCACCGCCGACTTCATAAACTCCATGCTGCTGCATCATCAGGAATACGGCTACCTCCCGATCTGGGATCTGTGGGGACAAGACAATTACTGCATGATCGGCAACCACGCGATTCCAGTCATTTCGCGAGCAATACTCACAGACATTCAAGGTTTTGACAAAGAAAAAGCTTATAAGGCGATGTATGAAAGCTCTGTCCGTCCGCATTACAATTCGCCGTTTGTGCTTTGGGAAAAATACGGCTATTACCCGGCGACGCTTCAGGACGAGAGCGTCTCGATAACCCTCGAACAGGCTTTCGATGACTGGTGCGTCTATGCCGCCGCCGAAAAACTTGGGAAAACGAATGATGCCGGACATTTCTTGGAACGCTCGGAGTTTTACCGCAACATTTTTGATGAATCAATAGGCACCTTCGCGCCGAAAGACGAGGCTGGCAGCTGGGTTCGTCCGTATGACGTTTTGAGTTATGAAAATGGTCATTTTGCAGAAGGCAACGCATGGCAGTACATGTGGTTCGTGCCGCAGAATCCGCAGGGATTGATAGAATTGCTCGGCGGAAAAGAGAAATTCATCGAGAAATTAAATGAGAATTTTGCGCTCGAGGCGAAGAGCGGTGAGACCAACGGCAACGCTTCCGGCTTCATCGGGCAATACGCTCACGGCAATGAACCGTCGCATCATACGGTCTATATGTACAATTTCGCCGGTCAGCCGAGACGCACGCAAGAGCTTGTGAATGAAGTTCGTAACAAATTTTACAGTGACAAACCGTGCGGATACGCCGGCAACGACGACTGCGGACAGATGTCGGCCTGGTACATCTTTTCGTCGATGGGTTTCTATCCGTTCAACGCCGGAAGCGGTGACTTTTCAATCGGGACACCGTTGTTCAACGAGACTGTCATCAACCTTCCGAACGGTAAAACTTTCATTGTCAAATCGAACAGGAAATCAGATAAAGATATTTACGTCAAGTCGGTGAAACTCAACGGAGTGGCAATTACTGATTGGCGTATCACACAGCAGCAGATTATGGAAGGCGGCGTGCTTGAATTTAAAATGGGAAGAAAATAACAAAATTTTAATAAAAATGAAATTATCTCGTATTTTATTGATTGTCATGAGTTTGGTGCTGATGTCATGCAATTCTGACGAAATTGAAAAACACACTGTTCACGTCATTTCCACCGGCGACGTTCATGGAGCGTGGTTTGATGAGGATTACTCGAATCCGGAGAAGATTCATTCAAGTCTGTTCGCTGTAAGCAAGAAAGTCAATGACTTGCGCGATTCGGTTGGTGCGGAGAACGTGATTCTCATTGACGGCGGCGACTGCCTGCAGGGAAATGTGGCCCCGTATTTTTACAATTATGAGAACTCTGATAAACCACATCTGTTTCCTCAGATAGTGAAATATATGGGTTACGACTGCGTTGTCGTTGGAAATCATGATATTGAGACGTCGCATTCAGTTTACGATAAAGTGAGGGAGGAAATGGACGGATATGGCATTCCTTGGCTCGCCGGAAATGTCATAGATGAAAATGGCGACATTTATTTTAATGAATACACGGTTGTCGAGAAGGCTGGGTTGAAAGTGCTGATTCTCGGATATACGAATCCGAATATTCCTGAATGGCTCCAGGAAGAGAAGTGGAAGGGATTGAAGTTTGAAAGTCTGCTTCCATACGTGCAGAATCGTGTTGATGAGATAAAAGCAAATGTGAACCCGCAGGTCACAATAGTGGCGGTACATTCCGGAACAGGAAAAGGCGATGGTAATGTGTTTGAAAATCAAGGACTTGACCTGCTTAATAGTTTGAATGGCGTTGACCTTCTGATTACAGCCCATGATCATCAGCCGGTTGTGTTGAAGAACGGAAAGGCCGTCCTCATGAACGGCGGGTCATCGGCGGCAAAAGTCGGTCATGCTGTGATTGAGGTGACGACAAAAGGTGATAAAGTGTTGGATGTAAATGTCAATGCGGCTGTCGAGGATGTTGATAAAAATGATGTTGACATTGCTATGAAGGAGACTTTTGATGAGATGTATGATTTGGTTGGAGATTTCACGAATCAGAAAATCGGGACCGTCGAGCAGACGATAAACACCAAAGATGCGTTCACGGGGAAGTCGCTTTATGTGGATCTTGTCAATACGGTGATGATGAAGGCGACAGGTGCGCAGGTTTCTTTTACGGCACCGCTTACCTATAATGGAACTGTTGCGTCGGGTGATTTTGCATATAGAGACCTTGGAATTATTTATCCATTTGAAAATGAATTGATTATGCTGAAGATGAAAGGCAGCGAGATTAAGGGTTTCCTTGAATTTTCTTACGATAAGTGGGTGAATGTCTGCAATTCTGACGATGCCGGAAACCCTGACGCACATGTTCTGAAAATCATTGAAAAAGATGATCCGCGTAATGGCACGATGGGCTGGGCTTTTGAAAACAAATCGTATAATTTTGAGTCGGCAGCTGGTCTGAAATACACTGTGGATATTACGAAACCATTTGGTAATAGAGTGTGTATCAATTGTTTGGCTAACGGTGATGCTTTTGAAATGGACGAGTTCTACAATGTTGCTATGACTTCATATCGTTTCAGCGGTGCCGGTGATTTGATGGATGAAGGTGCTGGGATCGGCAAGGAAGAGGCCGCGGGGCGTGTCGTGGCGAAATATCGTGAGATCCGTGATCTGATTAGTGAGTATATATTTGAAAAACAGAACATTACCACCGACATGATTTCAAATGTCAATGTTCTTGGAGAATGGAAGTTCATTCCGGAGGACATGGCTGCTCCGATGTTGGAAAGAGATATGAATCTGCTTTTTCAAAACGATAAATAACTGATAGATAATTTGTTATGGAAAGAAAGAATTATACGCCTGAAGGATGTTTCTTCTTCGGAAAGATCACCAAAACCCACGGGTTGAAAGGCGAGGTGACGATAAAAATTGATGCCGCCAATCCGTCTGATTTCAAAGACATCAATTATGTGATGATGGACGTGAACGGTGATGTCGTGCCGTTTTTCATCGAAAGCTCGAAGATGGCCGGCGACAAGATGTTTGTGCTTTTTCAGGATGTGAAGACGATGGAACAGGCGGCGTCATTCCTTGGAATGGCGGTTTATCTCCCGAATGAAATGCTGCCGGAATTGGATGATAACGACTTCTATTTCAAGGATATAGTCGGTTATAAACTCGTTGACGAAAAATATGGTGAGGTCGGCATTATCAGCGACGTGCTTGAATATCCGACGCAGGCTGTCATTCAGGTGATGAAAGACGGGAAGGAAATTCTCATCCCGATTCACGATGACATCATCAGGAAAGTGAATAAGAAATCTAAAGTGTTGAATGTCAACGCTCCGGAAGGGCTTATCGACATGTATCTCTCAATATAGGCATGGACACACGACCGTTTTTTTTCAAAAAATTCGGGCTTTTTCATCATCGTTCAACGATGAAAATCGGGACTGATGCGATTCTTCTGTCGCGCTGGGTCGAGGTGAATGCAGATGATGACGTGCTTGACATCGGGACGGGTTGCGGTCTCATACCGCTCATGCTCTCGCAGAAAGGTATTCGTCACGCTGATGCCGTGGAGATTGACGCCGACTCGTTTGAAGAGGCTTCGACGAATTTCAGGAACTCTGTCTGGAGCGAAAATCTCAATGCCTTTCACGAAGATGTGAGGACTTTTGCCGACAAGAATCTTTGCAAATATGATTTGATTGTTTCAAATCCTCCGTTTTTTTTCGGCGAAAATGTCCCGCAGAAAATAAAGAAAGGCTTGGCTCGCCATACAAACACGTTGAGTTATAATGATTTGCTCGTTTCGGTGAAAAAGATGCTCAAGCCTGACGGACGTTTCGCCCTCGTGCTTCCAGCAATTGAGTCGAAAACATTCATGAAAAAAGCATCTGAAACTGGTTTTTGTCTCCAGAAGGAAATGAAAATCGTTCCGATTAAGGGTAAAGAACCGAATCGTGTTAATATGCAATTTGTTCTTAATCAAGATGATACATGTGTGGAAACTTTTGTCTTAAGGAATGAGGATCATTCGTTTACAAAAGAATATAAAGAGTTTTTAAAAGACTTTTATCTTGATTGAAAAATTTTGTATCTTTGCCGTTTCAAATTTTAGATGATTTTTGTCGAAATAAATTTAAATAAAATGAAAAAAATATTACTTATCAGTGCATTTGCACTTTCAATGTTGATGATGTCGTGTTCGGATCCGATGGTCGGCTCATGGGTGATGCCAGCCACAAATTATAGTCCTGAACAGGGTTTTGAATTAAAGAAAGACGGAACAGCTGCAGACATTAATATGGATTTTCTGGAGCTGACGAGCTGGAAAAAGGAAGGCGACAAGCTGATTCTTACCGGAAAGAACACAGGTTCGGCCATTAACGGCGATTTCACGGACGAGATGACAATTGTTGAAGTCAACAAGGAAGAACTGAAACTTGAAACCGGCGGTGTCACATTGACATACAAAAAGAAAGAATTTTAACCTCTAAAATAGTAAAGTATGAGCAAATTGGTAGTTGTTGCTTTGGGCGGAAACGCATTGTTGAGAAGTAACCAAAAAGGAACGTATCAGGAACAGATTCAGAATGTTACGGAAACTTGTGAGGCCTTGATGAGTTTCGTTGCTAACGGCGACAGAGTTATCATCGGTCACGGAAACGGCCCGCAGGTCGGCAATGTCATGCTTCAGCACGAGGCTGGCGCAAAGACTTTCGACGTTCAGGCGATGCCGATGGATTTCTGCGTTTCGGAGACACAGGGTTCTATTGGTTATCTTATTGAGACTGGTTTCCGCAAGGTTATGGCGCAGCACAATATCAAGAGAAATATTGTCACATTGGTGACACAGGTTGTCGTTGACGGAAACGACCCGATGTTTAAGAATCCTACAAAGCCTGTTGGCCCTTATTATACAAAGGAAGATGCCGAGAAATATGCGGCGGCTACGGGTTCTGTCTTCAAGGAAGACCCGAAGGGTAGGGGCTGGCGCAAGGTCGTGGCTTCTCCGAAACCGATAAAAATTGCAAATATCGAAATCGTTGAACAGCTCGCGAACGCTGGTAATATCGTTGTGACAGTCGGTGGCGGTGGTATCCCTGTTGTCGAAAAAGACGGTTATTACACTGGCGTTGAAGCGGTTATCGACAAGGATCTCGCTTCTTCATTGACAGCTGTTGATGCAAAGGCTGACGAATTTTATATCTTGACAGATGTCCCTCAAGCTTACATCAATTTCCGTAAGGAAAACGAACAGGCTCTTGGCAGAATCACTGTTGAGGAGGCGAAGAAAAATCTCGCTGACGGTCAGTTCACCGAAGGCTCGATGGCTCCGAAGATGCGTGCGGCTATCAAGTTCGTCGAAGAGACTGGTCACAATGCTGTCATCACTGATGCTGCAAGTTTGGGAAATCCGAACGCAGGCACGAGAATCGTGAGATAATTTCTCTCTTATCTTATTTAAAACGGCACGTCGTCCAAGTCGTTATTCATTCTTGATTCAACGCGTTTGAAGCTGCTTTCCTGGGCTGGTGTCGAGAACGCTGTGTTTGGCGCGAATTGTTTCGGTTCGTTTTGCATTGCGCCTCGGTCTGGTGTTGATTCTCCATCAAAATTTGGTCCGCCGGCTGTGAGGTCTTGCTCAAGGTCTTCAAAACGTGCGTATTGACCGATGAAACGAAGGTCGATATCGCCGAGTTTGCCGTTGCGGTGTTTCGCGATGCTTATTGTAGCGACGCCTTTGGTTGAAGCGTGGTTTTCGTCTTCCTGAAGTCCGTAATATTCAGGACGATAGATGAAAAGAACCATGTCGGCATCCTGCTCGATGGCACCTGATTCACGCAGGTCGGAAAGGATAGGTTTTTTTGATCCTGGTCGTGACTCAACATTACGTGAAAGTTGTGACAGTGCCAAAACCGGAATGTTGAGTTCTTTCGCCAAACTCTTCAACGAGCGGCTGATAGTGCTGATTTCTTGTTCGCGGTTTCCGTTTTTTTCCGTTTTTGCAGTCATAAGTTGCAGATAATCAATGAAAACCATCTGTATGTCATGTTGTTGCTTCAGTCGGCGGCATTTGGCACGGAGGTCGAAGACGGAAAGCTGCGGCGTGTCATCGATGAAAAGTTTCGCATTGACAAGTGGTGACACTTTTGTGTTCAGTTGTTGCCATTCGTATTCGGCGAGTTGTCCGGTGCGGAGCTTGTCGGCGGTGAGTGAGGTTTCGGCTGAAATCAGACGTGTCACGAGTTGTACTGACGACATCTCCAATGAGAAGAACGCAATCGGCTTGTTGAAATCGACGGCGGCGTTGCGTGCCATGTTGAGTGCGAAGGCGGTTTTACCCATACTCGGGCGTGCCGCGAGGATGATGAGGTCGGATTTCTGCCATCCCTGCGTGATGCGGTCGAGGGCGGTGTAGCCCGACGGCACGCCGCGCAGTGCGGAGCCGGCGTTCTTCGCCTTCTCAATGTCCTCGATGGCGAGCTTCACCAAGTCGGGCATCTGGTCGTAGTTGCGGCGAAGGTTGTTCTCGCTTATCTGGAAAAGCTTGTTTTCCGCCGTGTCAAGCAGGTCGAAAACGTCAGTCGAGTCTTCGTATGCATCTTTGATTGTTTCGGTTGAAATGAGAATCAACTGGCGCTGTATGTATTTCTGAAGTATGATGCGTGAATGGTATTCGATGTTTGCTGACGAAACGACGCGGTTGGTGAGCTGCGAGATGTAATACGGACCTCCGACGGCCTCAAGGTCGCCGGTTGATTTGAGATGGTTTGTAACTGTCAGAATGTCAATTGGTTCTGACTTTGTGAATAAATCTTTTATTGCCGCAAAAATAATCTGGTGCGTCTCTTTATAAAAGACTTCTGGCATCAAAATGTCGATGACGGCATTGACGGCTTCTTTCTCAAGCATCAAAGCACCGAGTACAACTTCTTCCAAATCAACGGCTTGCGGCGGAATGCGCCCTTGTGCGCCAAGAAGTTCTGCTGGCAAGACTGATGTCTGTTGCCTGTTAAAACCAGTCTTTTTTAATGTTTCGTTGCTCATGTTTACATCTTAATTTTCGAGCCGCAAAGTTAATATAAATCGCGGTTTGTTTATAAGATGTTGATAACTTTTCCGTTTTAATGGCAAAAATGCGTGTAAATGTCACGCAAAGCTTTGTTTTCCAATTCCATGTCCCTGCTCACCGTATTTTTCTCGTTTTCACTGAAGGCATTCAGGATGATACGGCTGTGTTCAAAGAGTTTCTTGTCAGAAAACAAACTTTCATAGATGTTTTTCAATGAGAAATCATGTTTTATTTTTTCGTGATAATAATGTGATTCACGAAGTACTTCTCTGAAATTCAATATTTTAAAGTTTATTTCTTTAGAGTCAACAATGCTGAATCTCTGCAATGACGCTGTGATGTTTTGTGGTGCGAAACAGACGACGCGCTCAAAGCCGGTGAGTCTTTCCCTCAAAATTTCAAGGCTCTCTTTCCATTTTGACAGATCATCGAGGCAGTTCCAATTGTAAATCATGTCGAATTTGCCGTTGTTTGAAAGTATTGAGAACCCGATTATGAACTCGGTGTAAGGTTTGTCGCCGTCAAAAATCGGAACTGCCGGGGCGTAAAACAGGAGGTTCAGAAACGCTGTGGTTTTGTTTCTTTCTCCAAGAAGATTGAAAAGTGATTTAAAATCAATATAATACATTTTTTGTCTTACGGCATCGATTTGTTCATCGGAAAGCCCTTCGGTATAAAGCTCGCTGTCTTCGGGGACGTCTTTCCAACAATGTCCGTGGAACTCGCAGCGATACGGAAACTCGCATTGTTCCCCTATCGGAATCTGAGGCGAGTGCGGCTGCATGATGGCTTCTTTGAAAGTCTTTATTTTCTCGGCGATGACATTCTGATATTGTTCCGCATAATCTTTAACAGATTGGAAAACAAAAAGTTGTGCCAAATTCAAGTCGCCGTTTTTTACATAATCGCCGTTTACATACATGAGTTGGATGTCGGAAATCGGCACTCCGGCGCCTTTCAGAACGTAATATTGAAGAGCGGCGTCTTTATAGTAAGTCTGGCTCATATTTAACGAACTTTTCACTTCGATGGCACGCCATTTGTCGCCGTCGCGTACGATGATGTCAAGCATGATGAGGGTGTCATCGTATTGAAATACAGCCTCATACATGACATTGACATCGGGGTTGCCGAGGTTTTCCATCGTTTCTTTCACCATTTTGTCGAAAAGAGCCGGCGATTTCGGTGTCATGTTGATTCCGCCGGGGAAACATTGCTGGGCGAGTAGGCCTACATCGGTGCCGCGGCGGAATTTGGCGATTTTTTCAAGGCTGAGCTTGTCACGCAAAAACGGTCTGTTTTTGAAAAGATACAAGGCCTTGATGCATTGCTCACCTTTGATGTATGTGGATTTTGATAAAATATGCATTTTATTGATTGTTAATAGTTTGTAAAATGTTTTTCTTTGCCATGAATGTCATCGACAGTCCTCTTGCAAGCATCCAGCCGAGGAAAGAGATCCAAAGTCCGTGGTTGCCGAAAATTGGTGTGAGGAAATACCAGAGAGGGAGGAACGTCACTATTGAGGAGATAATCATGGTGTTGCGAATCGCTTTCGAGGCTGTCGCACCGATGTAGATGCCGTCCCAAAGGAAAGCTGCCACGGTGATTATCGGGATGAGAGCCATATATTTATAATATGGTGCGACAGCTTCGATGATAACGGCGTTGTCGGAGATTATTTTCACAAACGGGGTGGGGAAGATGATGTAAAGAATTGTAAATGGGACTGTTATGAACGCACCCCATTTGAAGAGACATTTGATGGATTTGCGCAAATTGCCGCTGTCGTTCGCCCCGACGAACTTCCCGACTATTGCCTCGCCTGCGTATGCGAAACCGTCTGTGAAATATGAGAAAATATAAAACGACTGAAGTATTATCATGTTGACTGACAATAAGTTGTCGCCGAATTTGGCGGATTGATTCGTGAAGAAGGCTATTGTCAAAACAAGAAGTATGCTTCTGATCATCAAGTCGCCGTTGACTTTGAAAAATCGTTTTAACTTGTTGACATCCAATAAAATGCCAAGTTTTATTTTTATCAGGTATCTTTTGTATTTTGAAAACAGGAAAATCATAGCGGTCGTGAGTCCGCAATATTGTGCGATGACGGTTCCGAGTGCAACACCGGCGACATCTTGCTTGAAGATGACGACAAACAATATACTGAAAATGATGTTGAAACCGTTGATAATGATGGCGATAGTCATCGGGATTTTTGTGTTTTGCAAACCGATGAACCATCCGTTGAAGCAATACAGGAACATGTTTGCAGGCGCCGCCCATATCCTTATATAAAAATAGGTGATTGCGAGATTCTTGACCTCATTGCTTCCATCGAGGATGAGGAAACTTAGTCTCGCTATCGGATTTTGCAGGCAAAGTATTAATAATGAGGCTATTACTGCAATCGACATTGACCTGAAAAGCGAGTAGCTTATCTCGGATTCGTCGTGACTCCCGACAGATTGAGCCGTGAAGCCTGTGGTTCCGGCACGCATGAAGCTGAAAAACGAATACATTACGCTGAAAATAGTGCCTCCAAGAGCTATTGCCCCT
Source organism: Bacteroidales bacterium (assembly GCA_024400305.1). GTDB lineage: Bacteria > Bacteroidota > Bacteroidia > Bacteroidales > F082 > Limimorpha. The sequence goes on from JAKSMX010000031.1 coordinate 15,059, forward strand.
ATGTACGCCGACGAACTGAGATGACCCATCAGTATCATGTCAACAAGTCCGAGCAACGGAACTGTTATGTTGCTGATAATGTTTGGTATAGCGAGTTTTAATATTGAACGGTTCAAAACAATAAATTTTTGCAAAAATATAAAAAATCTCGTTGACATATCTATAATTGTCGTATATTTGCACGGTTAAATTTTGCGGTCATGTGGAAGCCTGTGGCAAGTTTCCACATTTTTCCACAGTTTTTGATAGATGCAAATTGAAAATGTCAATGTTCTAAATGTATTGGAAATCAATTGATTAAAATATAAAAGATAATAAATAATTTTTTGGTACGGTTTTGGTACTAATTAAGATGTAAGCACAAACTAATTTTAAATTTATAACAGATGAAAAAAACTTTAACAATTGTATCAGTCGCATTAGTAGCGCTTATCTTTAGCTCATGCGTAGAAAATTCAAAGAAGTATCAGGCTTTGTTAGCTGAAAAACAGGCAATCGAAGTTCAGAAGACCGACATTGAAAATCAGTACAACGCAGCTATCGGTATCATCAATGACGTTGAAAACAACCTTCAGGCAATTCGTGACGCAGAAGGCATCCTCCTTGTTCAGCAGGAAGGCAGCACACAGAGAGAACAGATCGTTTCAGAACTCCTTCAGATTAAAGAAGCTATGGCTTTGAACAGTGCACGTCTTGATTCATTGAGTACAGTCCTTGAAAAATCAGGCAAGAACGTCGCTAATCTCCGTTATCAGATCAAGAAACTTCAGGCTCAGATTGCTGAAAAAGACCAGATGATCGCTGATCTACAGAACACAATCGTCGTGAAAGAAAAAGAAATCGCTGTTCTGAACACACAGGTTGAAGACCTTCACAAAGACATTGACGACGCTAATGCAACAATCGCAGCAATCACAAACGAAAAAATCGCTACGATTAACGAGATGAACCAGGTCTATTACATCAGCGCGACTAAGAAAGAACTCAAGGAGATGGGTGTCCTCACAAAGAAGTTCATCCTCAGGGAAAGTGTCCCGACAGAGATGTTCACAAAGGCTGACAAGCGTGAACTCAATGAGATTTCATACACGGCAAAGAAGGCTGTCGTCCTTTCCAACCACCCTGCTTCATCATACACATTGGTTAAGGGTGATGGCACATACACATTGCAAATCACGGATCCAGATGCATTCTGGAGTGTTACAAGATATTTGGTAGTGTTTACCAAGTAAATTTTCTGCTCGTTTTCAATATTTACGGAAATCCGACATCGCCTGATGCCGGATTTTCCATTTTATGATTTTTTCTGACTTGGAATGCTGTGTTTTTCTTAATGTTTTTTTTCAAAAAAATGGATTAGTTCAATTGATAAAATTTGTAATTTTGCAATTCGTGTAGAAAATTAAAAAATGAGCAGACGGATATTGATTGTCGAAGACGATGCGGCTTTCGGAACAATGTTGCGTACATGGTTCTCCAAAAACGAATGGGAGCCGGTCTTGGTGTCGAGGGTGTCTTTGGCGGAAAAAGAAATTGATGATAATCATTTTGATTTGATTATTAGTGATTTACGGCTTCCTGACGGAGACGGAATCATGCTTTTGACATATACCAAAGAGAAAAAAATCACATCACCTTTTATAATAATGACAGGTTATGCCGATGTTCAGACTGCGGTGAACGCAATGAAACTCGGCGCATACGACTATCTTAAAAAGCCGATAAACCCGGTGCTTCTACAGCAAAAGATTGAGATGGCGATTAAGACCGAAAAGAAAGAGTCCAAGTCGAAAAAATCTCCCGGCAAGGAGGATTTTAAAATGGTCAAGGGTAAAAGTGCTGTTATTCAACGGGTTTACACTCATGTGGCTCTTGTGGCCCCAACCAAAATGTCTGTTTTGATTCTTGGTGAGAGCGGCACAGGAAAAGAATACATCGCCAGAATGATTCATGAGCAAAGCAAACGCAGCGACAAGCCCTACATCGCCGTTGACTGCGGAAGCCTTTCAAAAGAACTGGCTCCTTCGGAACTTTTCGGACATCTGAAAGGCTCGTTCACATCGGCGATTGGCGACAAAAAAGGCGTTTTTGAAGAGGCTAAAGGCGGAACGGTTTTTCTTGATGAAGTTGGAAATCTTCCGTATGATGTTCAGAAACAACTGCTTAGGGCACTGCAGGAACAAAAGGTGCGACCGGTCGGCTCGATTCAGGATATTAATGTGGATGTCAGAATAATCGCGGCGACAAATGAAGATCTTTTAACTGCAATAGAAAACGGCGAGTTCAGACAGGATTTATATCACAGAATCAATGAGTTCACGATTGAAGTGCCGCCGTTGCGCGAAAGAATCGACGACATTGAGGAGTTTGCGTATCATTTCCTTAAAGCAGCGAATGAGGAACTTGACAAGGACATCGATCATATCACAATTGACGCTCTTGAACTTCTTCGCAAACAACGCTGGAACGGAAACCTTCGTGAATTGAGAAATGTGATTCGTCGGGCAGCGTTATTCGCTGAAAATCATGAGATTACTGTTGATAATCTGCCTGTGTTTGCTACTCCAACCGTCAAGGATGAACCTGATGACATGGCGTTACGGCCTGGAAATGAAAAAGAACAGATTGCTGCGGCTTTGAGCAAGGCTCGCGGTAACAAAACGGTTGCGGCACGTCTCTTGCAAATCGACAGGAAAACACTCTATAATAAAATGCACCTTTACGGAATTGATTTGTAATTTTCACATAAAATCGTAAAAATATGGAAGAAAACGAAAAATTTGAATTGCCCGACAACGCGCAACGCGAACTGAAGCCGGGCGAGGTCTATGAACCGATTTTGTCACCGAGGAAGAAATATAAAGAGGTGACGGCGTGGTCAGTCATTGTCGGACTTTTAATGACAATCTTATTCTCGGCGGCGGCCGCATATCTCGGCCTGAAAGTCGGACAGGTCTTTGAAGCCGCAATCCCGATTGCAATAATCGCCATCGGCTTGTCGAATGCCACGAAGAAAAACGACGCTCTTTCGCAAAATGTTATCATTCAGTCGATTGGTGGCTGTTCCGGCGGCGTGGTTGCCGGAGCAATCTTCACGCTTCCGGCATTGTATATCCTTCAAGGTAAAGGCTATGACATCGAAATAAATTACATGCAGGTGTTTCTGAGCTCACTGCTCGGCGGTGTTCTCGGAATTTTGTTCCTCATTCCTTTCAGAAAATATTTCGTCAAGGAGCAACACGGCAAATTCCCGTTCCCGGAGGCGACCGCCACAACACAGGTGCTCGTCAGCGGACAGAAAAAAGGAAAAGACTCTTTGTTGCTGGTTATCAGCGGCTTAATCGGCGGTCTTTATGATTTCTGCATATCTACATTCGGACTTTGGACAGAGACTGTTTCCACAAAAGTGATGGGGTGGGGGATGGCTCTCGCCGACAAAGTGAAACTCATGTTCAAGGTCAATGTCGGAGCCGCGGTACTGGGTCTCGGCTACATTATCGGATTGAAATACGCCTTCATAATCTGCTGTGGCTCAATGCTTGTGTGGTTCATCATCATCCCTGGAATGAACCTCATCTGGGGGGCTGACATCATCGACCTGATGAATACAGGCGTTCAGATGACCATCGGCGACATGTCGCCGGAGATGATTTTCAAGGATTATGCGCGTCATATCGGCATCGGCGGTATTGCAATGGCCGGTGTCATCAGCATCATAAGGTCGTGGGGCGTGATAAAGTCGTCGGTCGGACTTGCGGCCAATGAGTTCAAAGGCAAGAAAAGTGCTGAAAATGAGGAACGTACACAACGTGACCTTTCGATGAAATTCATCGTCATCGGTGTCGTGGCAATCTTGGCTCTGACATTCGTGTTCTTCAGATTCGGTGTCGTCGGCAACTTCGGACACGCCGCAATAGGCATCCTTGTCGTGGCAGTCATTGCGTTCTTGTTCACTACCGTCGCCGCAAACGCAATAGCCATCGTCGGCTCGAACCCTGTCAGCGGAATGACACTCATGACGTTGATTCTCGCCTCGTTGGTGATGGTCGCCGCCGGACTGAGCGGCGCGGAAGGCATGACGGCGGCATTGATAATCGGCGGCGTGGTCTGCACGGCATTGGCTGTCGCCGGCGCATTCATCACCGACTTGAAGGTCGGTTATTGGATCGGAACGACACCTAAGAATCAGGAGATCTGGAAGTTCGTCGGTGTGGCGGTTGCTTCGGCGACCGTTGCGGGTGTCATCATGGTCTTGAACAAGGCTTACGGTTTCGTCGGTGACGGTGCATTGGTCGCACCGCAGGCAAATGCGATGTCGGCAGTCATTGAGCCGATGATGTCGGGCGGCAACGCGCCATGGCTTCTCTACGGAATCGGCGCGGCTATCGCTTTGATACTCACTTTCTTCAAGGTGCCGGCACTGCCGTTCGCACTTGGCATGTTCATCCCGATTGACCTCAATATCCCGCTTCTCATCGGAGGTGCGGTATCGTGGTACGTTGCGCGCGGCAAAGACGAGAAGCTCAGCAAGGCGCGTTATGACCGCGGTACTCTCATCGCTTCCGGCTTCATCGCCGGCGGTGCGTTGATGGGCGTGGTGAGCGCAATACTGAGATTCGCTGAAGTTGACCTCATCGTAAAGACAAGCGAAGGCGTATTCTCTTCATTGCCAGTGGCTTCGCTCATCTCAGTCGTCATGTACATCATCTTGATCGCATACATGATTTGGGATTCAAAACGTGCAAAAATCGAATGAAAATAAACAAAAAAAGAACCGCGTAGCGGTTTCACATCAATAGAAGAAATTAACAGGTTATCAACAAAAAAAGAACCGCATAGCGGTTTCACATCAATAAAAAAACAGATTATTAACAAAAAAGAACCGCATAGCGGTTTCACATCAATAGAATAAATTAACAGGTTATCAACAAAAAAAGAACCGCGTAGCGGTTTCACATCAATAGAAAATGGAAAGATTATTAGACAAATTTTTGCGTTATGTCGCCGTTGAGACGACATCTGACGAAAATTCGGAGACGCAGCCAAGCTCACAGAAGGAGTTTGACCTGCTTCGCATGTTGCAGAAAGAGCTTCAAGATATGGGAATAAAAGCCGACCTTGATGAATACGGCTATGTGATGGCGACGATTCCAGCAAATTCCGACAAGGAAACCCCTGCCGTCGGTTTCATCGCACACGTTGACACGTCGCCAGATGCTTCCGGCAAGGACATCAAGCCGCAGATTATTGAGAATTATCAGGGTGGCGACATCTTGCTAAATCCTGATAAAGACATTGTCCTCAGGGTGAGCGAGTTTCCGGAAATGCAGCAATATATAGGAAAGACGATGATTACCACCGACGGCACGACGTTGCTCGGTGCCGACGACAAGGGCGGTGTGGCTGCTATCATGTGCGCCGCAGAATACATCGTTGAACATCCTGAATTCAAACATGGTGAGATAAAAATCGGTTTCACTCCCGACGAGGAGATCGGCCGTGGCGTGGCGAAGTTCGATGTCAAGAAGTTCGGCGCACGTTATGCCTACACCATCGACGGTGGCGAAATCGGCGAGCTTGAATACGAAAACTTCAACGCCGCCGCCGCGAAGATTCACATCCAAGGCAGCAACATTCACCCCGGCTACGGAAAAGACAAGATGGTCAACTCGATGCTTATCGCCATGGAACTCAATGCGATGCTTCCTGTCGAACAGCGTCCGGCATACACATCGGGTTATGAAGGGTTCTTCCATCTGACGGAAATCAATGGAACGGTGGAGGAGACGACGATGAGTTACATCATCCGCGATCACGACAGGGCGAAGTTTGAGGCGAAGAAGGAACTCATGACCTCGATTGCCGAATATCTCAACAAGAAATACGGTGACGTGGTGAAGCTCGAACTGAAACATCAGTATTACAATATGCGCCAAGAGGTTGAGCCTCATTACTTTATCGTTGAGAAGGCGATCAAGGCCATTGAGATGGCTGGCATAAAGCCGAAGGTTCAGCCTATCCGTGGCGGCACCGACGGTGCGAACCTCAGCTTCATGGGGCTGCCTTGCCCGAACATCTTCGCAGGCGGACACAACTTCCACGGCAAGTACGAATACGTTCCGCTCGAGAGCATGGAGAAAGCCTCGGAGGTGATTCTGAATATCGTGAAACTGTTTGAGGAATAGAGAATTTTTCCGGCATTTATGCTTGTGATTTGGCGGTTGGAGATTTCTGACCGCCAAATTTTTTTCTGAAAATTCCTGTAAAAAATCAATTGGGAACAGAAAATTTGTCTATTTTTGCACCTGCAAGTCTGCGCCAACGGGTGTGTTACATTCGGAGGGTGGGCGAGCAGACATATTAAGAACGTTTATTGACGTTTTGTTCTGGCGATTCGAAACTTCGCAACTTTCAAATTGTATGCCTGGAACAAAGCAACGGTGAATGTTTACGGAATGTTAACTATATGTGAATTAACAGGTTATATTGTGTTAATATAATCTGATTCACAGTGTTAATATGGCGTGGACTTCGCGTTGTCTGTTCTGGCATACTGGGCAATGCGAAGGCCTCGAATCGTGGAACGGCAACAGTCGGATCCACGTTTTTTTTATGTCCATGTAAAATCGAAAATAAATGGACATGTTATGAATGATTATTACAAAATGGGTTGTGATGGAGGAAAACGCAATGCCAGAAATGTTACTGTCGCTTTTAGTCCTTTAAAAATCTTTAAAATTCCAAATAAGATACTGCTGTTGTGTTGTGAATTGTTCAAATCAGCAGAAATTAAATGCTTCCTTCGTACTGTCATTGCGTCAAAGAGACATTTCCCGCAAAGTAAAAATCTTAAATTGCAGGTGAATACTTGTGGTAAAGTAAACATCGTATTTGTGAGGAATAGCTTTGGTGGCATAACCGATTGGTTCAAAGGAATGGTGTCCTTGTTCGATTTTTGTGACAGGAAAAAATATGATTTCAAGATTTATGCGAAAGACAAATTTGATTTCAACAGATTTTTTGTTCCAAATTCATATAATTGGCAGATGAGTGATTCGGAATACGAAAATGCTGAAAACGGTTTGGGAGCGATACATTTGTGGCTGTCTGAAAGTGGGGTTAAAGGAAGTGAAATGTGGATTGAACAACAATATGTACTGAATAAAATATGCAGAACCAATAAGGTGTCAAATGTCTTCATACATTCGGTGGCACCATACGGTTTGCCGACATTTGGAAAACGTTTCAAGGAGCTTTTTAAAATGACCCCTTATTTAAATTCAGTCGTCGAACCGATGCAGAAGATGTTGACTCCGTATATGGCGGTTGCCTTCCGTTTTGTCAATCTGCTTGGCGACAGTGATGAATCTGTGGCTGGAATTGATCCAATTGATAAGGAAGAACAAATCAATTTGGTAAATGGTTGTATAGATGAATTAAATGGTCTGATTGAAAAAAATGCGAATTTGAATGTGTTGATTACAACCGACAGTTTTAGGTTTTTATCCTGTATTGACCGTGATCCTGTGTTGAAAGAAAAGGTCAATTATCTTGTCGGTGATAAAATACACCATCATATTGGTTTCAGTAATGAAGTTACCGATGTCGGAATTACAAAGTCATACGCTGAATTCATGTTGATAAGTGTGGCTGAAAAAGTATATCAAATCCAGATTGGTTCTATGTATGAAAGCAAGTTCCCCAAGTGGGCGGCTTCAATAAACGGCAGACCATATCGAATAATTTCAAAATAATGATAAGAAATGGCAAATCTAACCGCTAAATGTGACCGAAATTCAAATGTTGAATTGCTTCGGTTGTTATGTATGTTTCTGATAGTCATACGCCATTTGTTCAAAAGAGGAGCTTCGGTTGCATGCAATGACGACATATCTAATATGGATGTCTTTTGGGGAACGTTCTTCGATCCCTTTTGTTTCTGTGCAGTAAACGTTTTCATCCTGATATCAGGATATTTTGGAATTAAACTTAAGGTGAACAGTTTTGTTAATTTATATGTCAGGTGTGCAATATACGGTTTGCTATGTTATTGTGTTCATCTTTACATGAATGGAGGCTCATTGGGCAGATATGGGTTTACACATAATTGCTTGCTGGCATTGTCGAATACGAGATGGTTCATTCAAGCGTATATTGGACTTCTTTTGTTTTCGCCAATACTTAATTTATGCATTAAAAAAATTGATAGACAGACATTTGTGATGTTTTTGATTTTGTTGACAATAGCGAACGTTTATTTCGGTTGGTTCGGTAATTCTAATGTTAATGCAAACGGTTATAATGTCGTGAATTTTGTCTATCTATATTTCATAGGCAGGTATATTAAAATTTATAATTTGACAATTAGCAAATGGAAATCATTGGCGATATATGTATTATGTTCTCTTCTTTTGGGTGTTTTATCTGTTACGTTGAGTGGTGATGGCTATGCTTATAATATATTTCACGACAAATACAACAATCCGATTTTGATAATAGAATCAGTTGCGCTTCTTTGCTTCTTCGTGTCTTTGAATTTCAAAAGCAATTTCATCAATTGGTTGGCCAAATCGTCAATAGCTATTTATCTGATACATTCAAACCCCAATATTGACGAATCTATTCTTTATAAATTTGTAAGAGATAATTGGCTGAATTGGAGGGGGGGAAGATGGTCGTACTTGTTTGTGTTTGCTTTCGTTGTCGTTTTTGGATGTATCATTGTAGACAAATGTATGACAATTGTAATAAAACCACTGTCTTACTTGTTAAACAAAATCGGAGATAAAATCGTGTTGTATGTTAAAGCGCTGTAATATAAAAATTTATGACATTTTATTAGTTGATTTCCATTAAGTTGAAATAATGTAATGATGTGAAAAACAGAGGGTTCTATATCAAATTTGTTTAATCCATTAAACAAAAGTCGCCGTTTTCATTTAATGGATTAAACAATTCGCTTTAAAACTCGATTTCCTTCTCCGGCGCGCCGAACGATGTTATCCAAGCCCTGCTGCCGGTCATGAAATAGACGATGGTGTTGTCGTCGTTCTCGTCGTACATGCTGCGGAGCTGCGGGTAACTGTCGAGCATCGATTTCTTCGCCTCCATGCGCTCGTCGGGGACGAGTGTCGTCTCGATGCGAATCCACGAGCTGCCGTTGAAAGCGCAAATCTCGGCGTGCGGGTTCAAGGCGAGCTGCCGTGCCGTGCGTTTCTTTTTCCCCGTTTGGACGTAAAGTTTCCCTTCGAAAATGTTCACCGTGCCGAACGGTCTCACACGCGGACGGTCGCCGTCAACGGTGGCGAGGTAATACGTCTCGCAATCTTTCAAAAACTGATAGACTTCTTCCATGTTTCCTGTGTTATTTGTTTGATATTCAGATGTGATTGTTTCTTTTTGAATGTTTTGTTCTTTCTCTTCTCCGCAGCATGACGCAAAACCTAATGCCGTCGCCGCAATAATTAATAATGTAAAAACTCTTTTCATGGTTGTAATTATTAATATGAATAAAATGTGAAAGATTCCACTCTCTTAACTCTCCTCTCTTAACGTTTAACTCTGAATTCCGGGTTCAATTCGTAAAACTTCTCTTCGAAAGTCCTCACTCTGTTGAGCGACTTGCGGGTCCAGTCGAGGCGGATTTCCTGTTTCTCCTCTTCGGAAAGCTGCCATCGGATGTCGCTTTTGTGAAGGCGTTGGGTCAGTGTGTACATCAACAATGCGGCCGACACGCTGATGTTGAAGCTCTCTGTGAATCCGTGCATCGGAATTTGTACGTACATGTCGGCGTGATTGAGGGCGTAGTCGGTGAGGCCTGTCTTTTCGGTGCCGAAGACCACGGCGATGGGTTGGTCGAGCGGCAACGTGTCGGGCGTGTAGTCGTTCTGGTGCGGGCAGGTGGCAACAATCTTGTAACCTTTGCCGTGAAGCAGGTCGAACGCCTCCGGCGTGTTGAACTCGTTGACGTTGTATTTGTGCAGGTCAAGCCATTTCGTGCTTCCTACGACAATCTCCGGGTTTATGTCGTAAACCCATTGGTTTTCAATGATATGAATGTCTTGGATGCCGGTCAGGTCGCAGCTTCTCAACACGGCGCTCGCATTGTGCGACTGGTAAATATCTTCTAAAACAATTGAAATATGACGAGTCCTGTATTCCAGAACTTGCTCGAATCTCTTTTTCCTTTCTTCTGTCACAAACCCGGACAGAAATTCATATAGTTTCTGATCTTTTTCTGTCATAAATCCTGAATTTTACAGCGAAATTTTCATGGTTTCAATAGTGTAAACATTATTAAAATCAGAAATATCGTATCATTTTGTTTTGTCTGAAATCATCAAAATAATGTTGTTTTTGTTTGGTATCATATTGAATATGTTGTGTTTGTGTAAAAGATACAAGTTCCGGAAATCATCGGAATCGGAACTGTGAAAATTTTTAGCAAATATATTAAATTTTTTGTTTGGCAAATAAAGAAAAATCGTAAATTTGCAGCTCGAAAAATATCATACTGAAATGGCAAAAGAAAATTTAAAGAAAGAAGAGGAACGCCTCGAATCCATTGAAACAACTTTGGACAGTGCAGAATTGTTTATTGAGAAGAACCGCAAGACCATTGTGATAGTCGTCAGTATTCTCGTGATATTGGTTCTTGCAATTTTTGGTTACAAGAAATTGGTTCAGGAGCCGCGTGAGGAGAGGGCTCAGGCTGCGGTTTTCCGTGCAGAGGCCATGTTTGAGAAAGATGATTTCGCAACGGCTCTCAACGGCAATGGCAATGATGTCGTTGGTTTCCTTGATATTATCAATGAATATAGCGGAACAAAGACTGCGAACCTCGCAAAATATTATGCTGGTATTTGTTACCTCAACACAGGTGATTTCAATAATGCTATCAAATATCTCGGTGAATTCAAGGGAAAGGACAAGATGGTCAAGCCGCTTGCAATCGGTGCGATGGGTGATGCAAATCTCGAGCTCGGCAACGTCGCTGAAGCTGCGAAATGCTATGAGAATGCTGCGAATGCGTCAAAGAACTCATTCACATCACCGATGATGCTCGTGAAAGCCGCTTATACATACGAGATGGCTGGAAATTATGCGAAGGCTGTTGAAATGTACAAGGCTATCAAAGCCGACTATCCTAACAGCACTGAGGCACGTGATATTGACAAATACATTACAGCTGCTGAAACAAAACTGGGAAATAATTAATTGGTTTTACATAATGGTAAGTAGCCTGATTCTGCCAAGGAGTCGGGCTTTTTTGCAAGATATTATATGAAAATAGTATATTTCGGCACGCCTGAGATTGCGGCTTCACAACTTGAGGCGATTATCTCGGCGGGATATGAGGTGGTGGCGGTTGTCACGACACCCGACAGACCAGCAGGACGCGGGAAACAGATGCATGCGTCGGAAGTGAAAGAATGTGCGTTGCGACATGGCTTGCCGGTGCTTCAGCCGGAAAAGTTGAAAGATGAGGCGTTTGTCGGGCAACTGCGCTCATATAATGCCGATCTGTTTGTCGTCGTGGCTTTCAGGATGCTGCCGGAAGTCGTCTGGAACATGCCGCCGATGGGCACTTTCAACCTTCATGCATCGCTGCTGCCGCAATACCGTGGCGCAGCCCCAATCAATCACGCAATCATCAACGGGGAGACGGAAACCGGGTTGACGACTTTCCTTCTTGACAAAGAAATCGACACCGGCGCGATAATAATGCAGGAAAAAGTTGAAATAACCGAAACGATGAATGCCGGCGAGCTTCATGATACATTGATGTATCTCGGAAACAGTGTTGTGGTGAAAACGTTGAAAATGATTGAAAACGGCGAGGTAAGAGCGGAGACGCAAAACGCCGTCATCGAACGCGAGGGCATGGTTCTGAAACCGGCTCCGAAGATTTTCAAAGATGACTGCTATATCAATTGGAATAAGTCTGGAAAAGAAATTTATAACTTTGTGCGCGGCCTGTCACCGTATCCGGCGGCACACGCCAAATTGAAAAATACCGAAGGCGATGTTCTCGACCTGAAGATATTTGAAACAAAAATTTCCGAAAAAAATGATGAAAATGACGTGATTTTTGACGTCAAAACGGACGGAAAATCGTATTTGGGTGTTGTTGTTAGCGACGCAATTGTTAATTTTACGGTGCTTCAGCAGCCTGGAAAGAAATCAATGAATATTGCGGATTTCTTAAGGGGTGCAAGGGTTTCCAAGGATTGGGAACTCGTTAAATGATAATGCATTGCGGATGTTTTTCATTAAATAAAAAAATATTGCATTTTTTTTAAATCTTATTAAAAAATGTTTAACTTTGCGATGTCAATAGATAAACCTCTTAAAATTAGTAAGATGAATAAAAATGAATTAGTGAATGTGATGGCTGAGAAAACAGGTCTCACAAAAGTTGATGTCAAAAAAACCCTTGATGCATTTATTAGCACAGCAGCGGAAACTATTAAGAAAGGTGAACGTATCTCTTTGGTTGGCTTTGGAACAGTGATGCCAACAGTGCGTCCGTCACGTAAAGGTCGCAATCCTCAAACCGGTAAAGACATTATGATCGCAGAAAGAAAGGTCGTGAAATTCAGACCAAGCGCAGAACTGATGAAATAATACGACTTATTATGGACGACAGGTGGCCGCTGGACAGCGGCCTTTTTGGTTTAATTGTTGTCAGAATATTTTTGATTGTCGGTTCGCCGACTTCAGGTTGCCGTTTTCGTCTTGTTCAATGACTCCGTTGTCAATCATCCAGCGTACGGTTTCAAGAACTTTTTCCTCAAGATGGCCTTTCGCTAACGACGGTGTTTCAAAAACAGGAATCACTCGTTTCCTTAATTCGTTGAGTATCGCATTGCTAATGCTTTCGTATTCGGCATCGTTGATTTTCATTTGGTTACGGATGTTGCATACATCGCATTTGCCGCATCTTGTCTTTATCTTTTCGCCGAAATAACGAAGAAGCTGAACGCTTCGGCACTCTTTGTCGTTGTTCACGAAATCGATGACAGCCTGAACGCGACGCGACGCGTCTTCCTTTCGGTTTTTGTAAACCTCATCTGACAGTGAAAAATAATTCGTGTCTTGTCGCTCCGTAACAAATTGAATTTGAGGCTTGTCGCTTCTCTGTATGTAGGTCAGGAAGTTGTAACGTTCCAATTTCTTCAAAATGTCGCAAACCTTATCGACAGTTATTCCGAGTTTCACGCTGAATTGCTCTTCACGTATTCTTACGAAGTCAGACAGGATTCCGGGGAAATTGCGGAGCATGAATTTTACCGTCGGGTCGAATGCCGGATGTTCCATCTGGAAACGGTAGAGGTCTTCGCGACCTGCCGTAATCATAATCTGCGATGGTGTATTCAAGGCCTCCGTCATGGTGATGAGGCCTTCTCTTTCAATGAGTTTCAATGAGTTGAAGACTTCGAGAAGCGAGAAATTGTATCTGTTGGCGAAGTCGGTCATGTCGAAGTCGTAGCTTCTTCCAGCACCGGCACCGACTGGTATCTGAAGGTGGTTGCAGAGTGCGTCGTAAATCGCCTTGATGCGTTTCAGCTCCGGATACGAAGTTTGTAAATTGTCTTTAAGTTTCTGAATATCAGTGTCGGCGACCAACAAAAACGCCTCTGATGGTTTTAGGTCTCGTCCTGCGCGTCCGGCTTCCTGAAAATACGCCTCGAGGCTGTCGGGGAGATCCATGTGAACGACAAGACGCACGTCGGGCTTGTCGATGCCCATGCCGAAAGCGTTGGTGGCGACGATGACTTTTATTTTGCCGTCCATCCATTGTTTCTGACGTTCGTCGCGTGTCTTGGCATCAATGCCGGCATGATAAAATGTCGCGCTTATCCCGACAGATTGCAGCCAGTCGGCGATGATTTTCGTGCGTTTGCGGCTGCGGACATAGACGATACCGCTCCCGCTTTCCATCCGCATGAAAAGACGGTACATAATGCCGTATTTGTCGGCGATTCGCATCACGTTGTACGTGACGTTTTTGCGCTCGTAGCTGGTCTGGAAAACGTTTTTCTCCTTGAAATTCAGACGATATTGGATGTCCTCGACGACTTTCGGTGTCGCTGTCGCTGTGAGGGCGAGGACGGGCGTTTTCGGAATATATTGCCGTACTTCGGCGATTTTCAGATACGGTGGCCGGAAATCGTAGCCCCATTGCGAGATGCAGTGCGATTCATCGATGGCGAGAAGGCATACTTTCATTTTCTGAATCGCCTCGATGAAGGCATCAGTCATCAGACGTTCAGGCGAGACATACAGAAACTTCAATCTGCCGAAAACCGCTTGATTATAAGCAAGTTCCACCTCGCTTGGATGCATTCCTGAAAATATCGCCGAAGCAGGAATGTTGATGTTTTTAAGGTGCTGAACCTGGTCTTTCATGAGTGAGATGAGCGGCGTGACGACGATGCAGACACCATCCATAGCCATCGCCGGCACTTGGAAACATATCGACTTTCCGCCACCCGTCGGGAGAAGCGCAAGTGTGTCACGGCCCGAAATCGCACAGTCAACGATGTCTTCCTGCATCGGACGGAATGATGGATAGCCCCAGTATTTCAAAAGCACCGAACGCGTAAGCTCACTCATGATTGATTTTTTTCTGCAAAGGTAATATTTATTTTCAAAAACAGAGGTTTGAATATTAAAATTCAGGACAAAATTTCGTGAAAACATTCACAAAGCAAAAGGAAATCACATGCTTTCGCATAAATATAACTGTGTGAAATCTTAATACTTCAAACTGCTTATCGGCACAACAATCACTCCGTCTTTGCGCGGGTAGGCGTAATGTCCGGTTGCGACAAGTACCATCATGAACGACGGCGCGTACATTTTCTCGGAGTCGATTTTTTTCGACAGTGACAAAAGGTTCGCGGCTCCCTCCTCGATTAGTTTTTCACCGCCGAGTTTTATCTCAATCAAGCCGTAATGTCCGTTGCGCAGGTGCAATACGCTGTCGCATTCGAGGCCGTTGTTGTCCCTGTAATGGAATATGTTTCCGTTAATGACTTCGGCATACACGCGTAAGTCTCTGACTGCCAATGTTTCGAAAAGCAAACCTAACGTGTTTAGGTCTTTCATCAAGTCGCTTGGACCGAGGCCGAGTGACGCGGTGGCGATGCTTGGATCGACAAAATATCTTGTGGCGGTGGTGCGTATCGCCGCCTTGGAACGCAGATTCGGGTTCCATGCTTCCATGTCTTCTATCACGAAAATCTTTCGCAAAGCGTTGAGATACGAGGCGATGGTGCCGCTGTCGAGAGTGCTTCCGTCGTTCATGCTTAAGTCGGCGGCGATGGTTCCGTTGGTGGCCTGTGTCGCCTGATGTCTCGCATAGCTTCGCAAGATTCTTCTTGTGTTGGTCTCGCTTCTGTTCACGGCGTCAACTTCGATTATTTCGCGTTTCGCCACGGCGTCAACGTAGTTGAACGCCTGTTTCAATGCGGCCTGTTCTGATTTTCCAATCGCCTTTGGCCAGCCGCCGCGGCAGATGAGATAGCAGATGTCGCGGAGATTCAGCTCGATTCCTGCGGCCGGCTTCAAAGGGCCGTCGAACAAATCGAGTAGGGAGACACTCCCGTTTGACTCGCCGGATTCGTAGAGAGACATCGGACGCA
The DNA here is from genome assembly GCA_024400305.1 of Bacteroidales bacterium. GTDB lineage: Bacteria > Bacteroidota > Bacteroidia > Bacteroidales > F082 > Limimorpha. Next base: position 30,709 of record JAKSMX010000031.1, read on the forward strand.
TTTTCACCCACCCGACGCGCCCTGTCCCGGTGTGGTTCATCTTGCTTTGGTCAACCGGCTCCGCACTGCCTGTAAGTATGAACTGCCCCTCGTCACCACGACGGTCAACGATAAAACGGCAGGCGTCCCAAAACTGCGGTGCTTTCTGCCACTCGTCGATGAGTCGTGGCGTTGCACCGTCAAGCAAGACATCAATGTCGGCTTCTGCAAGGCGCATGTATTCATCCTGACGCTTCGGCTCATCCATGAACAGCACGCTTTCTGCTTTTTGTAGAGCCGACGTCGTTTTTCCGCACCACTTTGCACCTTCTATCAAGACGATTCCAGCTGCTTCAAGTTGCTGGTCAATTAGGATGTCTGCGACACGTTTTTTGTACTCTTTTTCTGTTTCCATTTTTTGTTGTTTTTTTTCGCTGCAAAAATACAAAAAATTATTGAAATACAACATTTTATTTAAAAATTTTCGGCAGTTTGGAGAAAATCCGTTCGGCAGTTTGAAGAAAATCCGTTCGGCAGTTTGAAGAAAATCC
>JAKSMX010000032.1 GCA_024400305.1 Bacteroidales bacterium
GCGTTTTTGAAAAGCATCCGAAGAACAGCGGCCTCGCCTTCGAGACGGCGCGGGCACACTACTACAGAGCCGTCGGCGAGACGGAGGACGACGACATCGTGGCGGCGTGTGCCGACTACCTCAAGGCCGCCGACATCATGGAGGAGGCGTTCCCGGAGATTGCGAAGGCGGCGGAAAAGGGAATGATGGGTGATGACAGTTACTGTAAAATCAGATTCAAAGGATTGACTTATACAAGATTGGGGGATTTATTCTATGCAAATAGCTGCTGTAAACAATCCTTACACTTTTATTCCAAGTCGTTGAATACAGTCAAAAACGCGGTGGATGATTCGTTTCTGGCAAACCTGTACATGAACATAGGCCATTCCTACAATCTGTATGAAATGGCAGACAGCGCACTCGTCTATTACAAATTAGCCTTAGAGAAAGAAAACACATTGGGCTGCGTAAAAAACAATATCGCCAAGATACTGTACGACAAGGGGTTGAAAGACACAGCGTATCACATCATGAAATGTGTTTTAGAGCAAGAGCCTGGCAGCATTATGGAAAGGAAGTCAAATGAGATAACAATCGGTGAAATGCTGTTCGGCGACAAAATGTTTGATACCGCCGCATATTATCTTGAACGGAGTTTTGATGGCGGCGGCAGATTCATCAAACTTGCTTCATCGAAGATGCTCGCCGAAATTTATGATTCCTTGGGCTGCATGTCAAAAAGTAAATTTTTCAGCAAATACTATTCGAGCAACGCCGGAAAAGAACTTGACAGAACTGTGAAATCTAAATCATTGCTTGACAGTTACAACAAATATACTACTGAAAGAAATCATGTGCGGCAAAAACGTATGAACCTGCTAAACGTATTTATACCTTCATCAATTTTGGTGCTTGTTTTTGCCATCTTGATGTTTTTACATGAAAAGAATAAGCGAAAACACATTGACGAAATATCAAGAAAAAATGGAATAATAAATGGTTTGAAAGTCAAAACGGCAGAGTTGGAAAACAAATATTCAGAAATATCCAGAATCGCAAAGGACTATAAGGGGAATGATTTTGAAAGTTGCCTGTCCGAATATATGGAAAGTGAAATTTGCATGAAAATAAAAGGACGTGTACAACCCATGAAAGTCAATGTGAAGACGGTGGAGGATTTCCATGACATTATTTTGTCTGACAAGGAAAAGTTGTCGTTAAAGAATGCTGCAAGCAAATACATACCCGGATTCAACGATATTCTGTCGAACAATTTTGGCATCAAAGGTGACAACGCACTGTTTTGTCGCCTTATCATACTTGACCTGTCTGTTGCGGAGATTGCGGCATTGACCGGCACAACCTACCACGCAGCATACAAACGCATCAACTCCATCAAAAAAGCGTTGAAAACAGAAGGAGATGTCATGGATTTCCTGACAAATTACATCAGCAATCTGTACATTTGACCACCATATGTGAAATTTTACCACTTTTTCGCTATTTTGCGCCACATCTTAACAAACACACAATCAGTTTTTTAGCATTATTTTGGTTAAATTTGGTTAAAAAGATATTTGGGAAAGTTATTTGACTTTTCTATATTTTTGTTGAAGGTATTCAAATCAAATGCAATGAAAAACAAATTATTACTTCTACTGCTCCTTACTACAACATTACTCAGGGGAGCTGATGTCAATGTAACAGATCACATTGAAATTCTGGCACAAACAGCTGGTTCCGCAATTATCAAATCCGACATCCCAGTCTCCGCCTCCATCGACGGCCACGCGCTCACCATTTACATTAATGAGAACGTGGGCATAGCGCACATCGTCGTCACCAACTCGAACGGCGTCTATATCGACCGCGACAACATCCTTCACACGCCCGACGACGATACTCATCGATGACGATGGCTTCTACACGGTGACGATAACACTGAACAACGGAGATGTTTACTACGGTGATTTCATGGTGACAGAGTGACGGAGGGATTTATGTTTACACAACTGAAATTCATCATACTCAGCCTTCCGCATAGCAGTGTCCATCGTCGGTGCGGGAGGCGGTGAAAGGAAAAAACCAAGACGGCGGCGGAAGACCCGCGGCGCACGGCGGGACGGAGGCCGGGACAACGGAAAAAGAAATGAATATGTGCGGAAAAAATTAAATTTAAAATATAACAAAATGAACAAGAAAATAAAGCTCGCCACAGCCGTAGTGGCATTGTTGATGGTGACAGCCATCGTGGTGACATTCGAAGCATGCAGGAAAACAAGAAAAACAGTTGAATTGTTGGAAATTAGAAAATAACTTGTAACTTTGCAGCGTCGTTCCCTTCTGGAATTTTGTTTTACGGACTTCGTGAAATTCAGAGGGGCGGCGTGGAAACAGTAAAAATAGAAATCCCCAAAAGAAATTATCATGAAAAAAACTATTATCACATTATGGCTGTTTTTGCTTACCATTATCGGTAAAGCACAGGCCTTCGAGTTCGCTCCGGTCGGAGCAGAGTGGTATTACACACGGTATTACAGAGTCGGATATAATCTAACAGGTATTGCATGCGACAAGTTCACCTCACTCAGGTCGGTGGAAATCAACGGGGTGGAATGCAAGGAGATAGAACTGTACCGCCATCTGAACCAATACGGCACAGTTGAACCTTACACCGAGGTGAGATACATCCACCAAGAAGGCGACCGAATTTATGAAGTGGAAGATGGAGAAATGTATCTTTTGTATGATTTCAGTAAAGAACCCGGCGAGTATTGGGTCGTGCCAAAATACAACGACACTATCCGTGTCGGCAGCGTCTCATATATGACGCTTGATGACGGCACAACGAGAAAAGTCATGGAGACAGGGCCGACAGTAAACTATGATTTGCACTTTTATTATGTCATTGAAGGCATCGGTATGGATGAGTCGCTGTTTCCGTTCTATTACCTTGATGGGAATCCATGGCTTGAAGGACCGCTGCGTTGTTATTTTGAAGATGGCGCGCAGTTGATTTCTTCAGAGACAGAATGCGATTACGAGGTGCTCTCCGTTGATGAATTGGAGGTGAATGGCATCACCGTCATTAACACCGTCGTCGAGGACATCTTGCATGTTGAATTTTCTGAGGCGATGAGCGGGATGAAAAAAATTCAAATCTTGGATATTACAGGTAGAACCGTGTATTCTTCGGATATTACTGACAAGCGAACGGAAATCTATTTTAACGACAATCCGTCCGGCGTTTATTTATTTCATGTGAAAACAGATTCAAGAGAGTATAACGTTAAATTCATCAAGATATGAAAAAAACAATTATATTGCTGCTGTTGTTTATGGTCGGCTTCCACATTAAATCACAGACAATATCATACAACGTCAACAGAAGTATTAATAATAGTTCTGAAACGTTATTAACATTCGAACCTAATACATACAGCTATGGTGTAAGTATATCTGGAAGCGGAGAATTATTATCAGACACATCGTATATCAGGGTTGTGCTTATTGATAATCAAAATGTCCAATGGTTGATTTATGAAAGAAACAATCTTTACGCAACAGAAGGAAGCACTTCCTTTGAAAATGCATCTTTCGAAACATCATTGATGGATGGCATTGTTCCCGAATCGATTTTTGCCGTTGTAGATAATGCAGTTTTGAATATTACAACCATTAAAAACAATCAAACAAGGCCAAGTAGATGTGCTGATGTAAGCAGATTGTCCGATTCTATATTCATAGCAAAAAATTTACAAATAGTTAAAAACATCAACAACAAACTTTCCGAATATAAAAAAGCATGGCGTGCTGATACAACATTTTTATCTAATTTGAGATACCAGCAACGAAAGAAAATCTTTGGTGATACTTTGCCAAATTTACAAGGGTGGGATTATTATGCTTATGGTTATTATTCGACTTTGGATGACAACACACCAATGGCTAGTGACAATATTGTAAAGGAATTTGATTGGCGGACACGACATGGTGCCATGAATTCTGATTCTTACTATTATAACACAGATGGTTTTGGATGGATACCAAAAAGGAGATATGGACAGGGTGCAAGTGATTGTTGGGCTTTTTCTACTCTATATTCAATTGAATCCATGGTTAACCTGTATTTCAACAGACAGATTAATGATGAATTGTCTGTCCAGAACATAATATCATGCATTGACGGTGTAACCTATGGACATGGATATATTGTAAACAAAGCATTGTTGTTTGCAAAAACTGACGGAATCATTAATGATTCTTGTTTTCCATACGTTAGTTGGTGTATCCCGCCTTGTGATAGTAAATGTCCAGAACCTACTGAAAAAGTTTACATATCTGGAAGTGTAAATCAAATACATGGGGAAGATAATATTAAAGAAAATTTGATAATGAATGGTGTATTGATAGCATCTGTCCATAACTGGCAACATGCAATGTCTATGGTCGGATTTGGCGTTGTAAAAGCGGGAGATCCAATACTTTATGGCAATTCAAATCAAGGGACTGATTATGATATATATGTTGATGAAGATTCTCCCGATATCGGCAAGCCATATTATATATTTAAACAAAGTTACGCACATTTCGGTTATGATAAAACACCATTTTGTAATGTAATAATTGATGCAAACAGTTGTAATGTATTTGGGCAAAATTATAAAATAACTTGTCGTTCAATTATAACACCAATAACAAGTCTTCTATATAATGATAATGATATTGTTTGTGCTGATAATGACGGAGATGGTTACTATAATTGGGGAATAGGTCCCAAACCAGCTAATTGTCCGCCATGTCCTGATGAAATCGATAGTGATGATACGTCTCCATATAAAGGTCCATACAACGAAAAACATGAAAGTGTTATTTTGTGCGACAACTATGTGTATTCTAATATTCCGGAATACATTACTCAAAATACCTTCTGGGGAAGTGAAAAAATAATTGATCATGACATACTTGTTGAGGACGGAGTAACTTTGGAAATTAAAAGTACAATTTATATGGGAGATTCAACCAGAATAATAGTAAAACCTGGAGGAAAACTTATTCTTGGTTATAATGCCTTGATTACAGGTTTCTGTGACAAAATGTGGCAGGGCATAGAGGTTTGGGGTGACACCTCACAGCCTCAAGGCGCCGTAAATGGCAGGTATCTTCAGGGCTACCTCGAAATGAAGAACCATTCAAAGATAGAGAACGCCATCTGCGCTGTCAGGCTCTATGATCCGGACCGCCCGAATGCCTCAACCGGCGGCATCATCCACGCTGAGAACTCTTATTTCATAAACAATGCCAAGGCGGTACATGCAAAAGACTACATCTGCCATCACCCAAACGGCAATGAATTGCCGTACAACGCAACCTTCAAAAACTGCAAGTTTGAAATCAACGAATCTTACAGTGGCGTTCACACTTTCTACAAGCACGTTGACCTCGCCAACGTGACAGGCGTGAGATTCCACGGATGCGACTTCTCCATTAAGGTGGATGATGGCGGCGGCAATAGCGGCGGTGGCGGAGGGGCTGTCCGTATCGACAATGTAAGCTACTGGTCTGAAGGCATCGCCGCTTACAACGCCGGCTTCACTGTTGATGGAATATACAGAGAACATCTCCACAACGGACTTCCTTATCTCGAAAAACCTTCCACCTTCTCGGGCTTCCACGCAGGCGCTTATTCCGTGAGAGACGGCGCCGGCGGGCCAAAGACATTCACGGTGAAAGACTGCGAATTCAGGAACAACGACTTCGGCGTGTTCGCAATAGAGCCGAACTTTGCCACAGTGCTGAACTCAACCTTCACCGTGGGGCGTGATGGCAGCAGGACTTGCAACGCCGGCATTTTCCTTAATAGCACAAGAGGTTTTCTTGTTGAAGAAAACACTTTCACCAAAGGAGAAAACGCCGTTGAAGGGAACAATTATGGTGTCATCATTAAAAACTCTGAAGATGTAAACGAACTATACCGGAACATTTTCGAAAATCTGTACTGCGGGAATATCGCAGTCGGGAAAAACAGGGCAAACGTCAACGAATATGCCTCCGGCCTCACATACGGCTGTAACGAAAACGACGGCAATGAAATTGACTTCTATGTGGATTCGCGGACGACAGACGGAATCCAAAGAGAGCAGGGGAGCATGGCGGTACCGGCAGGGAACACATTCAGTGATGACGCCGGTTATCATTTCTATAACGAAGGAATATACGTCGATTATTATTACAATCCCGAGGCGGATGGCGCGACACCTGATGAGAGCAGGCTTTACAGAGTATATCCGCACAGTACGACATCTCTTAATGAATGCCCCTCCCACTATGGCGGCGGCAACATAATAATCACCCCGGTACTACCTCCGGTTAGACGTCAGGCGGCAGAACAGCAATTCAACGAGTCTCGGAACATATACAACGGCCTTAAGGAAGTGTATGAGAACCGCATTGATGGAGGTAGCACCACAGGCACGGTGTCGGAAGTCAGAGCCGCACGCCCTGAAGACATGTGGGTGCTGCGGTCGAGGCTGCTTAACATATCGCCATACCTTTCGGAGGATGTGATCTATGCGGCGGCCGACCGCGACGACGTGCTGCCAGCGTCAGTCCTCTTCGAAATACTCATATCAAATCCAGACGAACTAAAGAATGACACCCTTCTCAATTATATGGCGAACAAAAACACGCCTCTGCCCGACTACATGATTGACATCCTGCGCGAGGTGGCGGGCGGCACTTCGGCAAGGACGGTGCTGCTCTCGAACATGGCACGCTACAGCCATGAGGCAGAGATTGCCGCTGGCGACATCATCCGCAGCGTCATGAACGACAGTATTATCGACAGGAACGACCTCGTGACATGGCTCGGAAACATCCAAGACCTTGAAGCTGACCGTGATATCATCTCAATCTACATGGCTGAAGGCAATTTTGACGACGCTTTTGCTCTCGCCAACATACTCCCTTCACTCTACAACCTTGAAGGAGAAAAACTTGAAGACCACAGCGACTACATGCAGCTTCTTAACCTTTACAGGACACTGGCTCAAGACGGCAGGACGACAATGCAGCTGACCGATGCTGAAAAGAACCTTGTTGAAGACATAGCCGACAGCGGCAGGGGGACGTCGCAGGCGATGGCGCAGTCACTGCTGAAGGCTGTGTATGGCGAATTCGATGAGGATTGTCCGCAGACATCAGCCGCACCAGCCACCAGGGGCGGCGGCAAGACCACATACACCGAAGAAGACATCAACAGAGCCTTGGGGCTCTCCGTGAAAGCCAACCCCAACCCGGCGAACATCCGGGTGACGATAGACTACACCCTGCCCGAAGGCTTCAACGACGCCGTCATCACACTCACCAACAGTCTGGGACTCGTAGTTTACACACACACCGTGCATGGACTGCAAGGACAGGATGTGATAGACACGCGGGAATTGCCCGTGGGCGTTTATGTCCTGACGATAAGATGTGAAGACCACAGCCTGACTGAAAAAGTGGTTGTGGCAAGATAATCACCTTGAATTATTAAACCTCAAAAATATTCAAACAATGAAAAAGACAGTATTTTCAATCATCGCCGTCGTCATGATGGCGTTCACGGCCGCGGCACAGCACAGCGGGCAGTGCGGCGACAACCTCACATGGAGCTTCGACGAAGGCAGCAGGACGCTTACAATCAGCGGGACGGGCGACATGTGGGATAATCCATCTTTCAATAATTGCATGATCGCCAACGTTGTCATACAGGAAGGCGTGACATCAATAGGAGATTACGCGTTTAGTTACAAACCTTATTTAGAATCTGCAACCATTTCAAACACTGTCGTGTCAATCGGAGATCATGCGTTTGAGATGTGCGAATATCTCACATCTATCACGATTCCGAACTCCGTTATCACAATCGGTGAATACGCATTCCGTGAATGTGGCATCGAATCGCCGGCATTGGGCAACTCGGTTTCCACCATCGGCGTGGGTGCTTTTTCAAATTGTCATTTAAAATCTCTTGTGATTCCAAATTCTTTGAAAGCAATACCCGAATTCGCTTTTTATGGCTGCACTTACCTCGAAACCGTCTTTTTCGGAGATTCACTGGTTTCAATAGGAACAGATGCATTTAAGTTGTGTACGGCCTTGACAACTCTCGAATTCCCAAGCACATTGCAATCGATAGGATGTGAGGCATTTTGGGATTGTTATTCCCTGCATTCAGTTAGATTTTCAGAATCACTCGAGAACATTGGCGATGCTGCGTTCGAACTTTGCGTATCCCTTGAATCAATTGAATTTCCAAATTTGTTATCGTTAGCAAATATAGAAAATTTTGCTTTCAATAAATGCGGCAACATTCAAGAGATTTATTGCATGTCTGACACACCACCAAATTGTTTAGGCGACAATATTTTTGACCCTGCTGCGTATGTATATGCCACGTTATATATCCCGATAGGATGCGAGTCGGAGTATAAAAATGCTTTGACATGGAAAAATTTCAGCAACATCGTGGAGACCGCTGATTTCACAGAAGAGAACGCCGCATCAGCACTCCGCATTTACCCGAATCCAGCTGCGAACTCTCTGAAGATTGAGATTTCAGACAGTGCGGAAATCGAGAGCGTCAGCCTCCACGACATCTCCGGCCGCCTCGTCAAGGCTCAGCAGTCGGGCTTCGGGAGCATCGACATCAGCAGCTTCGCGCCGGGAATGTACGTGATGAGGGTCACGCTCGACGACGGGAAGGTGTTCGAGGAGAAGATTGTGAAGAAATAGGACTTTCAGGAATAATGCCGTCTCAAAGAATCTAATGACATAGAAAAAAGACGTAGTTACGTCCAATTTCTGTAAAAATCTGTGTCCGGGCACGTGAGCCGCGTGTTCGGACACAAAAACTTTATAACTCTCCACACTTTATAACTTTACAAACTTTTTTGTATCTTTGCCGCCGAAAAAAACATCACAGTTATGAAATACCCGATAGGAACCCAGACGTTCAGCACCATCATCGAAAACGGGATGGTATATGTGGATAAGACAGACCTCGTTTATAACCTCGCGCAGAAACATGTATGCTTTCTGTGCCGCCCGCGCAGATTCGGGAAATCATTGTTAATATCAACGCTCGAAAGCTATTTCAAGGGCGAGAAGGAGCTTTTCAAAGGATTGAAAATTGAAGAATTGGAGAAGGATTGGACGCAATATCCGGTGTTTCATGTGGACTTTTCGGACGGGAGATTCGTCAAGCCTGACGCGCTTGAAAACATTATCGACACAAATTTAAGGCTGTGGGAAAGGGAATATGGCCTGCTGATAGACACTCCGGAATTCGGCTCGCGTTTTCGGAACGTGCTTAAGATGGCGCATGAGAAGACCGGACGGAAGTGCGTCGTGCTCATCGACGAATACGACAAACCACTGTTAGACGTTCTGATGGATCCTATGGAGGCTGAGAACCGCGCCGTGCTGAAGGAGTTCTACGGCACCTTCAAGGCCGCCGACGAGCATCTGCGTTTCGTGCTTCTGACAGGCGTGACGAAATTCTCGCAGGTCAGTGTCTTCAGCGGCTTCAACCAGCCGGAGGACATCAGCATGAACCCGAAGTTCGATGCGCTTTGCGGCATCACAAAAGATGAACTTGTTGAATATTTCGACAAGGAGATAGAGGCAATGGCGGAAAAACTCAAATATACCAAGGAAGAGACGTACATCCGCCTCAAAAAACAATACGACGGCTATCATTTTTCGGAGGAGATGACAGACATCTTCAACCCATACAGCGTGTTGAACGCCTTGAACGAAAGGAATTTGGACGACTATTGGTTCGCGTCAGGCACTCCGACGTACCTGATAAGACTGCTCGACCGCAACAAGACGAACATCAAGGACATTTTGAGCAAGCCGTATGCGAAGAAATACTTCATGGACTATAAGGCGGATGTGGAAGACCCCTTGGCGATGATTTACCAGAGCGGCTACCTGACAGTCAAAGGCTACGACAAGGAAGACCGCACCTACACCCTCGACTTTCCTAACAACGAGGTGCGCAACGGCTTCATCGACATGCTCGCCAACGACTACTTCCACCATAACGGCGATACTTTCTCATGCGTCCTCTCAATCAACAAGATGCTCAAGCAGCACCGCCTCGACGACCTGCACGACACGTTGGTCGGTTTCTTCGCCTCAATACCCTATAATGCGAACTACCAGGAACGCGCGTGGAGCTATGAAAGCCATTACCACTACACCCTATATATTATATTCAGACTTCTGTCGTGCTACACGGTACTGACCGAAAAGCAGAACTCCCGCGGAAGAGCCGACATCATCGTCGAGACAGCCGACTACGTTTATATCTTCGAGTTCAAGCTTGACGGCACGGCGGCCGAAGCGTTGAAACAGATTGAGGACAAAGGTTATGCCGAGCCTTACGCCGCCGACAAACGGAAACTTTTCAAAATCGGAGTGAGCTTCTCGAGCGAGAAGAAGAATATCGTTGAGTGGGAGGTGATTTGACCGTTGCAACCGTCTATTCTTCGTTGAGATATTTGTCGATTATCTGAGTTGCTTTTTCTGTATCTTCTTTGTTTACAGACAGTTCTGTGCTTGAAGACTCTGTCCCGTTCACCCAGCCGGCTGCTATGCTTTGCGATAGTGAGTTGTGCAGGACGCATTCAATGTTGTTCTCGTTCAGAAGAGACGCTACATAGTTTGCCTCAATGTCGGAACCGATAAAGACGGTGTTCAGTGTATTTTCCATGACTTTGAAATTTTTTTGCAAATTTAACATGAAATTTATACTTTTGTTCAAATTTTTTGAAAAATGAAAAAGGATTTTTTGGATGAGAAATATGAAGGCTTCATTTCGTATTTTGAAAAAAAGATGCCGGTGGCTGAGAGTGAGCTGAAGTTTGAAAATCCGTATCAACTCGTTGTGGCTGTGATACTTTCGGCTCAATGCACCGACAAAAGGGTGAACATGACCACACCTGCTTTCTTTGAAAGGTTCCCGGATGCGAAATCGTTGTCGGAGGCGTGCGTTGAAGACGTTTTTGAATACATCAAGTCGATTTCATACCCGAACAACAAGTCGAAGAACCTTGTCGGAATGGCAAGGACGCTGATGTCGGAGTTCGGCGGGGTGGTCCCGTCTGACGTTGACGAGCTTCAGAAACTGCCTGGAGTCGGCAGGAAAACAGCGAATGTCGTGACGGCGGTCGCTTTCGGTAACGCCGCGATGCCTGTTGACACTCATGTCTTCAGGGTTTCCGCCAGAATCGGCCTTACGCAGAATTGCAAGACGCCACTTGAAACCGAGAAGCAGCTTGTGGCGCACATCCCCGCTCCGATTCTGTCGAAAGCGCATCATTGGCTGATACTTCACGGTCGTTATGTCTGCATCGCCAGGAAACCAAAATGCGAAGAATGCGGCATAAAGGCCATTTGCGACTATTACAATAAGGTGTAATCTCGCTTTTGATCTCGTTTTTTGAAAAATTTTTTGGAAACACTTGGTGTTTCAAAATAAATGTTTATCTTTGTGACGTTCCGTTTGATTAGAAACTCGTCAGAATCAAATCGGGAAATAGTTGATATAGTTAATATAAATCATTGATTAAAAATTAGTTGCATATATGGCAGGTAAGAATTTGGAAGAAGACGTCGAAAAAGTGCGTCTTGAAAAGATGAAGGCTTTGGAAGCCACACTCGGAAATATTGAGAAATCGTTCGGAAAAGGCAGCATCATGCGCCTCGGCGACAATAAAATGGAGAAGATAGACTGCGTGCCGACAGGCTCAATCGGTCTCGATTATGCTCTTGGTGTAGGCGGAATGCCACGCGGAAGAATCATTGAGATTTTCGGACCTGAAAGCTCTGGTAAGACAACGCTCGCACTGCATGTCGTGGCCGAAGCCCAGAAACAAGGCGGCATCGGCGCATTTATCGACGCTGAACACGCCTTCGACCGTTTCTACGCAAAGAAACTCGGTGTTGACATCGACAATCTCCTTGTGTCTCAACCTGATAACGGCGAACAGGCTCTCGAAATCGCCGAAAACCTCATCCGTTCAGGCGCCATCGACGTAATCGTGATTGACTCCGTTGCGGCTCTCACGCCAAAGAGCGAGATTGAAGGCGAAATGGGCGACAGCAAGATGGGACTTCAAGCCCGACTCATGTCACAGGCCATGCGTAAGCTCACCGCTACGATCAGCAAGACATCGACGGTCTGCATCTTCATCAACCAGCTCCGTGAGAAAATAGGAGTCATGTTCGGCAATCCGGAAACGACGACAGGCGGCAACGCACTGAAGTTCTACAGCTCGGTGCGTCTCGACATCCGCAAGGTGAGTCAGATCAAGGACGGCGAGAATATGACAGGTAACAGAGTGAAAGTCAAGGTGGTGAAGAACAAAGTCGCGCCTCCGTTCAAGAAAGCGGAGTTCGACATCCTCTACGGGGAGGGAATCTCACGCGTCGGGGAGATCATCGACATCGGCGTGGAACTCGGTGTCATCAAGAAAAGCGGCTCGTGGTTCAGCTACAATGAAACCAAACTCGGACAGGGCAGGGACGCCTTGAAGAGGTTGCTGGATGAGAACCCGGAACTCATGGAAGAGCTGACGGAGAAAATCACGGAAGCTCTGAAAAACACTGATCAGGAACTTTAAAGCATCGATTATCAAATAATGAAAAAACTGTTTTTGTTCGTTGCATGCGCATTCGTATTGATTGGCTGCACTGAAAGTGATAACACAAATAAAAAAGAGAAAACAAATGATGTCCAGGCTGTTGAGCAGATGAGGGACGATGCTATGAAATCACAGGATATGGTCATCACTGATTCGCTTGACGCAAACGCGTACGTCAGGAGGGCGAGAATATACTTTGCCGAACAACAGATAGGGAATGCGATGCGCGACATCAACTCCGCCTTGTCTGTCGATGGCAGGAATCTGGATGCGTTGCTGCTTTTAGCTGACTTGTATTACGCACTCGGAGACCAGGATAATATCATGGTGACGCTTAACAAGGCCACGGAAATAGCTCCTTACGATACAAGGCCGATGATAAAGCTTGCCGAACTCAGCTTCCTCCAGGGGAATTCAAAAATGGCGGATGCTTATATCGACAAGGCGTTGCAGTACGGCAAGATAAATCCGCAGGCTTATTTCCTTCGCGGCATTATTTGCATGTCAAATAACGACACGGTGAACGCCATGAAAAACTTCATGATTTCCCGTGATCAGGATGATGAATTCTTTGACCCCGTCATCCAGATCGCAGCCATTTATGCGGCGCAGCGCAATGAACTCGCAAGGGATTTCTATGACCTCGCAATACAGATGCAGCCTGAAAACACTGGCGTGTATTATGAAAAGGCTCTGTATCTTCAGGACAACGGATATCCTCTCGAAGCATTGGCGATATATGACACACTCGATTCAAAAATGCCTGGAAACTTTGATGTGATATACAACAAAGGATACGTGAATCTCGTATATCTTCAGGATTACGACAAGGCCATCGAATATTTTGACAATGCGCTCGCAGTCAGTCCTAATGCGACTAACGCCTTGTTAAACAAAGGAATAGCGTACGAACAGAAAGGTGATTTCATAGAAGCGAAAAGCATCTATCTCCAGATATTGAGGAATAGTCCGAATTATCAGCTGGCGATAGATGCTTTACATAGAATAGGTGATTAAGTCACCTATTCTTCTTCGTTTTCTTTATGCTCTTCGGTGAAGAATTTGGCGAGGCCTTCGAGGTTGTCGTTGAGTTCCTGCTCTATGCCTTCAAGTTCCTTGATGTTCTCAACCGGTTCGTTCATTGAGAAGTAGAATTTGATTTTAGGTTCCGTCCCTGAAGGTCTTACACTGACTTTGATGCCGTCTTCTGTGAAGAACTGCAGGACATCTGACTTCGGCAGGTTGATGATGGTTTCCACGCCGAAATTGAGATCTTTGCTGACACCAAGCTTGTAGTCTCTGATTTCGTTGACTCTTGAGCCTACAACTGATTTCGGAGGGTTCTTTCTGAATTCAAGCATGATCTTCTTGATTTCTTCAATCCCGCTGATGCCTTTCTTCGTCAGAGATACGAGTTTCTCTCTGTAAACGCCGAATTCCTTGTAAATGTCTTTGAGAATCTGATACAATGTCTTGCCCTGCTCGGCGGCCCACGCTGTGGCTTCCGCGAGCATGAAGCATGTGATGATGGCGTCTTTGTCGCGGACGAAGTCGCCTACAAGGAATCCGTAGCTTTCTTCACCACCGCAGATGAATTTCTCTTCCGGCTTGTTGAGTATCTTGTCGGCGATATATTTGAATCCAGTGAGAACGTCGTATGTCTTGACATGGAACTTGCTGGCGATCTTGATGAGGATGTCGCTGGTGACGATTGTCTTGACAATGAATTCGTTGCCTTTTAATTTCCCGAGTTCTTCCCAACGTGTCAGAATGTAGTAGGTGAGGATGCTTGCAGTCTGGTTGCCGTTGAGAAGGATGAATTCGCCTTCGTCGTTCTTTACGGCGACACCGACACGGTCGGCATCAGGGTCTGTGGCTAAGACGACATCGGCGTTTATCGCCTTGGCTTTGTCCAATGCCATCGTCATGGCGGCGTGTTCCTCCGGGTTGGGCGATACGACAGTAGGGAAGTTCCCGTCTGTAATCATCTGCTCTTCAACAGGATGGAAATTCTTGATGCCGGCTTTCGCAAATAATTTCGGCATCAACTGCCCGCCTGTGCCGTGGATGGGAGTGTAAACGAATGACAGGTTCTTGTGTTTTTTGATGAGTTTTGGCGACAACGACAGCTCCATCACATTGGCGAGATATATCTCATCGAACTTTTCGTCAAGCATCTCGAGGAGGTCGTCGTTGCCTTTGCGGTTCACCATGGAGATGTCGGTGATTTTCATCACTTCGGCGATGATGTTCTTGTCGTGCGGGGCGACAACTTGTCCGCCGTCTTCCCAATAGACCTTGTAGCCGTTGTATTCTTTCGGATTGTGTGATGCCGTGACGACGACTCCCGATTGGCATTTCAGTTCACGGATGGCGAACGAGAGCTCTGGCGTCGGACGTAATGCGCTGAAAAGGAATACTTTGATTCCGTTTGCAGTCATGACATCGGCTGTGATTCTCGCAAATTCCTTGCTGTTGTTGCGGCAATCGTATGCAATGGCGATTTGCGGCTGTTTCATGTCCGCATACATCATCTTGATGTAGTTCGCAAGACCTTGTGTGGCCATCGCAACAGTGTAAATGTTCATTCTGTTGGTGCCGACACCCATGATTCCACGAAGCCCTCCTGTTCCGAACTCAAGGATTCGGTAGAAACTCTCGGTCAGTTCGTTGGGGTCGTTGTCAATAAGATTCTGAACCTGGTGCCTGGTCTCTTCATCGTATTGTTCTGATAACCATGACTTTGCTCTTGCAATAATTTCAGGTGTTACGTTGCTCATAAGCTTGAATTTTAAGTTATTGTTAATTTGTTTTGTTTAATTCTTCCAAACATTTGATAAGGCTGTCTCTCCAGAATGGAATCTCTTCTCCCGTGAAGTTTTTGATTTTTGTCTTGTTGAATGCGCTGTAGGCAGGACGATGCGCTTTGGCACCGAACTGCGCGGTGGTGATGGGCAACGCCTTGCAGTTCTTGCCTCCAAGCTCGAAAATGGCATTGGCGAAATCACACCATGAAATGATCCCTTCGTCACTGAAATGGAAGGTCTCGTGAATCTCATTCTTGCCGTTTTTGTTAAGGATGAGCATGATGAAATGGGCGAGGTCTGATGCCCATGTCGGACTTCCGATTTGGTCGCTGACAACAGTTACCGTCTCTCTTTCAGAACCTAACCGCAGCATTGTCTTGACAAAGTTGTTGCCGGTTGATGAATAGAGCCATGATGTTCTGATAATCACATGCGAGCATCCCGACTCCCTGATGAGTTGTTCGCCTTCGGCTTTCGTTTTGCCGTAAACTGACAATGGGGCGACAGGTTCCGTCTCCAAATGCGGTTCGTTGCCGTCGCCTTTGAAGACGTAATCTGTTGAGATGTGGAAAAATAACGCGCCTTGCTTCTTGCATGCGTCTGCGAGAATCTTCACTGCAAAGGCGTTGAGTTTCCTTGCCATGTCGTAGTTGTCTTCGGCCTTGTCAACGGCGGTGTATGCTGCGCAATTTATGCAGATGTCAATGCTGTTGCTTGTAAAACATTCATTTACAGCGTTTTCATCGCAGATGTCAAGTTCTTCTACATCTGTGAAAATCCAATTGTTGGTATCGCCGTTGGCTGAAATCTTCCTGAATTCAGTCCCAAGCTGGCCATTGCATCCGGTAACTAATATGTTCATTTTTCCCGTGAATTTATTTTTCAGAATTAATTTGCAAATTTATATAAAAAAGTAATACCAAGCGATTCTTTAAATTGAAGAATTGGCCGGTGTTTTGTTACCTCAATCCCGCCCTCGAATTCTGTCACCGCAAATTTGATGTTGTCATCGTAAATGATGTGTATGTTGACAATCGTTGATATTCTTTTACTTACGGTCATTTTCAGCCCTGTCTCCCAGTCAACGTCAATGTTCCACCTGTTTGACTTGTTTGGGTCAAGATAATTGTTGTAGCAGTTTAATGTTGAAAACATGCTGATGTTTGGCGTGAAATCTTGCGTGTATTTCACCAGAATGTTTATGCCGAGTTCGCCGAGGAAGTTCTTTCCCGGCACCCAGATGCTGTCGCCTGAAATGACATTCCAATATCCGGCTTCTACGCCGAATGCTCCTTGGTCGGCGAGCGACTGCCTCAACACGAAAGTCATTTTGCCGGCTGCCGGACTGAAAAAGAATGATAGGTTATTACTGATAGTGTAAGTGTAACCGACTGATAATGTGAGATATGCCGGAGCAAAAAAACTTGAAATCGGAACGGAGTCGTTGGGATATGAGTATCCGTTCGTGAATTGGGTCTTCAATGTCGCTATTGACGTGAAGGTGAGGTGTTTCTGATTGTTGTTCGACATCGTCATCGAAATTTCAAAGCGGTCCTCGGTCTTCTCGACCCGCCTGCTCTTGGCGTAGCTTGAAATGCCGTATGCGAAGATCCCGGAAGTTACGTATTTGAACTTTTTCTTGTCGAGGGTGTAGTTAAAGTCGGCCGTCACTTTCCCGCTGGCGTTGCTCTCGCCGCCCGCCGCCCAATGTGTTATGGCTAACTGATTGACTGTTAAACCGATGTTCCCGTTTAGCTTGCCTTCCGTCACGTGTTTTCCCGACCTTGTGTCGTCTGCCGTGCTGTCAACCGCCTGAATCATTCTGATTGTGTCAATTTTGATGATTTGTTTGGGTCTTATCAGCGTGTCAATTACCAGAATCGTGTCGAATGTCTTGATTGTATCTGTTATGATGATATATTCTGGCGAATTGACAATGGTATCTTGAGCCTTGACTTTCAATGGATTGGAAAATATCAGCAACCCAATAAGCCAGACTGTTGAAAAATATATCCTCTTCAAATCCGCTTTGAATCTAATCATTTTAAAGAAAAAATATTCCGCTCGTTTCAGCCTGCAAATTTATTAAAAATAAATAGAACAAATTAACATTTTCTTAACGAATTTTTGCTTTGGTTATTACATTTTATTTATTTTTGCAAAAATTTTATGTGATGGAATCTATCAGACTGAATCTTTCAAAATCGAATGATGACTTGTACATGAAAAGCAAATGGTTCGGGAATCCTGATGTGCCGGAAGACTATCCGATTCCCGATGACTTGTGCTTTATCTGCCAGATCAGATGTGACGAATTGGCGAAGTTTGATGAAGACAATTTGCTGCCTCATAAAGGGATGCTCTACTTTTTTGGAGCCATAGATTATTATTTTGGCTGGCTCGATTGCTATTATCCTGAAAGTCAATATTGGCAGAGAGATGATGTAAAGGTTTTTTATATTGAAGATATTGAAAATCAAGAGTTTAAACAGATTGTATTTGAAGATGAAGACGGTGAACCATTGGCAATCGCGCCAAGAAGCATTGAATTTTCGTTGGATAAGACCGACTGCGACGGACATAAACTCCTCGGAATGCCGTTCGACATGCCTTGGGAGGATTGGGACGCACCGTATCAGGGGTGGATTGAATTGCTTCAGGTCGATTCCGATGAGGACGATGATTTCAGACTCAACTTCGTCGATTTCGGGATGATGCATGTGCTGATCAATCCTGATGACTTGAAAAACAAGGACTTCTCAAAAGTCACCGCGACCTTGATTTACACTTAGACGAATTTTTGCATTTTGATTTCACATTCTTTTTGAAAGTTTCCTCGCCACAATGTCGGCGGTGAAACTTTCTTCGCATTTGGTGAGTTCTTCAGGTGTGCCTTCAAAAACGATGTTTCCGCCTTTGTCGCCGCCTTCTGGTCCGAGGTCGATGATCCAGTCCGCCGTCTTGATGACATCGGGGTCGTGCTCGATGACGATGAGCGAATGTCCGTTGTTAATCAGGGCCTCAAATGCCGCGAGAAGCTTGTTGACATCGTGGAAGTGAAGCCCCGTCGTCGGCTCGTCGAAGATGAACAAAGTCGGCTGCTCATTCGTTCCGTTGACTAAGAACGACGCGAGTTTTATCCTCTGCGCCTCGCCGCCCGAAAGTGTTGACGACGGCTGCCCCATCTTGAGGTATCCGAGTCCTACGTCTTGCAACGGCTTGAGTTTCATTATGATACGGTCGGTGATGTTCTTGTTGTCGTTTGGCTGGCTGAAGAATGTCACGGCATCGTCAATGCTCATTTCAAGAATGTCGAAGATGTTCTTGTCCAAGAATTTTATCTCCAACGCTTCTTCTTTGTAGCGCATACCGTGGCACACGTCGCATTGCAGGTACACGTCGGCCATGAACTGCATCTCCACTTTCAGGACGCCTTCGCCTTCGCAGTTGTCGCAGCGGCCTCCGGGTACGTTGAACGAGAAGTATCCCGCCTTGTTGCCGCGCATCTTCGACAGCTTCTGCTCCGCAAACAAAGCCCTGATGTCATCGAAGGCCTTGACGTAAGTGACAGGGTTTGAACGTGTTGACTTGCCAATCGGATTCTGGTCAATCATCTCAACCGCCTTTATCGCCTGCAGGCTGCCGTGCATCTTCCCGAAAGTGCCGGTTCTTTCAGCGGTGCCGCCGAAATATTTCTTGAGTGAGGTGTAGATGATGCTGTTCACAAGTGATGACTTGCCGGAGCCGCTGACACCGGTCACGACGGTAAGTACGTTCAACGGTATCTTTACGTTGATGTTCTTGAGGTTATGCTCCAAACAGCCGTCGAACTGTATGGCGTTGTTCCATTTGCGGCGGCGTTTCGGGACGGGTATTTCCATCTTGCCGGAAATGTATTTTGAGGTGAGCGAGTCCCCGTTTTTCATCATCGCCTTGATGTCGCCTTGGAAAACGAGTTCGCCACCGAAGCGTCCGGCGTATGGCCCGATGTCGATGATCTGGTCGGCGGCGCGGATGATTTCCTCGTCGTGCTCGACGACAATCACGGTGTTGCCGATGTCGCGCAGACGTTTCAAGACGTTGATAAGTCGTTGTGTGTCACGGGAATGCAGGCCGATGCTCGGCTCGTCTAAAATGTAGGTGGAACCTACGAGGCTGCTTCCCAATGATGTAGCGAGGTTGATGCGTTGCGCCTCGCCGCCGGAAAGCGTGTTCGAGGCGCGGTTGAGTGTAAGGTAGCCAAGCCCCACCTCGTCGAGGAATCCGAGCCGGTTTTTTATCTCGATAAGGAGCCGCTCGGCCACGGTGGCCTCCGTCTCCGAAAGTTTCAGGGTCTTGAAGAAATCATTAAGATCCGAAAGCGGCATTGTCACCAAGTCCGTTATGCTCTTCCCGTTGATTTTCACGTAGTTGGCTTCAGTACGGAGACGTTTTCCACGACAGTCCGGACAAGTGGTCTTGCCACGGTAACGCGAAAGCATCACGCGGTACTGGATCTTGTACGATTCGGCTTGCAGCTGGTCGAAGAACTCGTTGATGCCTGTGAAGTATCTGTTTCCTTTCCAAAGCGTTTCCTTCTGGTTTTCAGTGAGTTCGTAATAAGGTTTGTGAACCGGGAAATCGAAATGATGAGCGTTTCTGACGAGATGGTCGCGGAACTCGCTCATCTTCTCGCCCCGCCAGCATGCGATAGCGTTGTCGTAAACCGAAAGCGACTTGTCGGGAACCACTAAATCCTCGTCGATGCCGATGATGTTTCCGAATCCTTCGCAGGTCTTGCATGCGCCATACGGGTTGTTGAACGCGAAAAGATGCGCCGTCACTGGCTCGAACGTTATCCCGTCCGCCTCGAAACGCGACGAAAAAGTGTGTTCTTCCTTTTCCCCGCCGTCGTCAACCATTATGATGCACGTCTCCTTCCCCTCGTAAAACGCCGTCTGCACTGAATCCGCGAGCTGCCCGATGCTTTCGGAGGTCTTGTCGCTGACTTTCAGCCGGTCAACCATGATGCGGATGTCTTTCGGCTTGTCTTTGCACCTTCCTTTCAGATAATCTTCGATTCTGATTAGTTCTCCCTTGATAATCAATCTGTTGAAACCTTGCTGAAGCAAAATGTTAAGATGATCCTGAAGCGTTCTCTCTTCTGGCATGACAATCGGGGAGAGGATATAAACGGCCTTGCCTTTCTGCTCGATGATGAAATCGACGACGTCGCCGACCTGATGACGTTTCACTTCCTTGCCGGAGATGGGGGAGAAGGTGCGACCGATGCGGGCGTACAGAAGTTTCAGATATTCATAGATCTCCGTCGTCGTCCCGACCGTTGAGCGCGGGTTTGAAGTCATCGTCCGTTGCTGTATCGCTATGGCCGGCGACAGCCCGGTTATCAAATCGACATCCGGCTTGCTCAGACGGCCCATGAACTGACGCGCGTACGCACTGAGGCTTTCCACGTAACGACGCTGCCCTTCGGCGTAAATCGTGTCAAAAGCCAACGACGATTTGCCCGAACCTGACAAACCCGTTATGACAATCAACTTGTTTTTTGGAATGCTTAAGTCAATGTTTTTCAAGTTGTTGACCCTCGCACCGTGTATATCTATTGCAGTTAGTTTCTCCATTAAAAAACGTCCTCTGAAAAAATTTCACGAAATTACAAAAAAAACTTGCACGGTTTGAAAAAAGACTATATATTTGCAGAAATTTTTACGGAAAAATAAATTAAGTCTAACTGATAATTATAGGAGAGTTGCTATCGAATAAATTTTACCTTTTTTAAATTTGTAAAACCTTAAAAAAGGGGGACTTATGTCGGAGATATTAAATGACAAGGAATTGGTTCAGCGTTACCGCAGGGGTGATGTTGCCAGTTTTCAATTATTGGTTGACCGTTACCAAGACAAAGTGTTTTCATATATCCTGATGCTCGTCAAAGACAAGCAGCTCGCTGATGATTTGTTCCAGGACACATTCTTGAAGATAATCAGGACTTTGAAAGCGGGGGCTTATCAGGAGGAGGGGAAATTCATTCAGTTTGCGATGCGCATCGCCCATAATCTCATCATCGATTACTACAGAAAAGCGAAACGTCTGCCTATGGTTGACCCGACGAAAGACGATTATGACCTCATGGATAACGTCAGAATGTCCGACCCTTCGGTGGAGGAAAAGATGGTGACTGAACAGATTTACAGTGACTTACGTAATATGATAGAGTTTCTGCCGGACGAACAGCGCGAGGTTCTGCAGATGAGGATGTACTCCGATATGTCGTTCAAGGAGATCGCGGACGCCACGAATGTGAGCATCAACACCGCACTCGGAAGAATGCGCTATGCCATCATCAACCTTCGCAAAATGGCCAAGGAAAAGAAACTTATTCTTTCTGCATAAAGCATTGAAAACCAAGAGTTGAGAGTGACTGCTTCTGATGACTTCACTCTCAACTCCCAAAATATTAAAATTTTTGGAAACTTTTCATTTCGCGATATAATAAACCGTAAGCTCATAGCGTTAATGCCCTGTTAATAATGAAAATGAGTGCCTATGAGTTTGAAAATTACACCTGAAATCACATCGTCATTACATGATGACATTGCATTTGAAAATGAAGTGAGAAACGCGGTGAGCGACGTCTGCTCTGGGATGAAGCCGAGCAAGAGGGCGTTGAGCGCGATAATGCAGTTCGCCGCCACTTACGAATGCGTGAAGACACGAATCGGCAGGTTTGACATGATCCTGAATTAGCGTGAGCAGGGGATTCATAAAAGAAGGCGACCAGGAAGAGATTCCGATGGTGCCGCCGAGGGCGCATCTGCCCAAGGGAATGCCGAACTACGTCACGCGCGAAGGTCTTGACGCCTTGTTGAAAGAACGCCGGGACCTTGAAAACCAACGTGCTGAAGCGGGCGACAATTATATCGTCGGCAATTTCATTGATGCGAAACTGAAACTCCTCGTTGACCGTATCAATTCAGCGGTGGAGATTGATTTGTCGAGAGCCAGCAAAGACGTGGTGAGCTTCGGCGCGTGGGTCAGATACAACGACCGCACGGTCCGCATCGTCGGCGTTGACGAGGCCGACTTGCAGAAAGGGCTTTTGTCTTTCATCTCACCGGTAGCCAAAGCGTTGATCGGCAAGAAAGCCGGTGACGTTTTCGAAATCGTCGTCCCGAAAGGGAAGGAAATCATCAATGTTCAGGAAGTATCCTTTGAACCAATGATAGGTGATAGGAATTTATGTGATAGGAGTGTAGGTGATAAGGTATTAAGTGATAGGAGGTTAGATGATAGGAAATTAGGTGGACGAACTCCTCAAATACCTCAAATACCTGAAACACCTCAAACACTTCAAACACCTAAAATTCCTGAAACTCCTTCCTTCGTTCCGGAAGCGAAAATCATGGAGTTCCTGCCTCTCGTGAACGACCGCGGCATCATTGTCGGGCGTGCGTTGTATCTCGAGCTCCATAAGGGAAACAAGATTTTGCACCCGTCAATACATCTGCATGTAAGCAACGGTGACAGCACCGAGAGGTACTGGTGGCATGTCGCCTTCGGTGAGACACCGGAGAAGACGCTCAAGCGGAAACTTCAGGAAACATTGGGACTTTCAGATGTCAATCCGAAACTCAAGAGGCAGTACATAAGAGAGACGAAACTCGAAAAAGAGCTCGTTTATGTCTTTAAGTTGACGACGGATGTTGAGGTCTTGGAAACACCGAGAACCAAGGAATATTTGGAGATTTTTTCAAAAGATTGACGTCGGGTTTTCAATCAGCTGCTCTGTCGCTGCTTTTATGTGTGCTGTGTGGCTTTTGATCTCGGCTTTGGAAGTGCTGAAAATTGTCA
This sequence comes from Bacteroidales bacterium, assembly GCA_024400305.1. Taxonomy (GTDB): domain Bacteria; phylum Bacteroidota; class Bacteroidia; order Bacteroidales; family F082; genus Limimorpha. Next base: position 23,339 of record JAKSMX010000032.1, read on the forward strand.
AATTCTTTTAATTAATTCAGATTGTTTCTTTTGCCTATGTAAAAATTAATTTCTGATGTGCTTTTAAAATACTTTGTGATTTTCAGGTGATAATCGGAATTTTTCCGTAAGTTTGCAAAAATAAATTTTCACATGGAAGCAAAACTTTTTGATGACGATAAATACATTGATAACTCGTTGGATTACAACTTGGTAAGTGATATTTTGGATTTTATGGCGTACATGATGACCCCGCAGTCGAAAAGTTCGATCGCAAATAACATCAGGTACATAAACTATTCGTATAAGAAGGCTACTGCTGACAGGCATGTCGATTATTGTGTTGAGAACAATCTTCTCATGTCAAAAAAGAAAATTTACAACGGCAGGGACGAGACAAATGTCTTTTTTTTGCCCTTGTCAACGCAGCTTGACAGGCTTTATGACATTTCAAAAGATGCCATAAGGCTGAAAAAAGTCAGCAGATACGGGAACGTGCAATATTTTTCGCTTTATGGCTTGGGCGACCTTCGTGATGCGATTTTCAATTATTTCAATGGCAAAATTCCGTATTTGTATGGGCTTGCTGAAAACTCCCAATGTGATGAGCATATCAAGGCGATGTTTTATGATGAGAGGTATTACGGTTTTTTAAGCAGGATCGCCCAAAGTAGCCATGATGTTTTGTATTCCAAATTCATGAATCTTTTCTTCAATGAAGACAACAGGCCGAGCATTGCGGCTTATAAAACGATATCTGTTGAAAATCAATATCTTAAACAAGAGGTTTGTGACAAATACCGCATGGATGTGGAGCTGTTTGAAAACGTGTTGGCGTTTAAGCTGGATGACTCAATAGAATATGAAAATGACAGATCGGCGAATCATCTTGTCGCCCTCGCACTCAAACGTCAGTATCATGGTGATGTTGAGGCCGCTTTGAAATATTACTCAAAGGCATTCAGGGGAAGTTCAAGCAAAATATTTAATTGTTTCGCAATTACATATTATATTATTGCATTATTTCAGACTAATAATTCAAATAGTCTGAAAAAAGTTGAAAGTCTCAGGTCAAATATCGAGAGATGTCTGCCGGAATCGCTGCCTGCGAAGATAGTGGCTGACCTCATTCAGAACGGTTCCGTTAGAAAAAACATGCAGGAATACAAGGTGATTCTCAATTCGGAATTTATCAGCCGTTGCTCCAAATTGTTGAGTTTCATTATTTTAAAGCAGTTAGGAGAGACTGACTTGATAGATATTCCTGAAACGTTGTTCGACACTATCTGTCATGATCCGTATATGGCATTTATCAGGTTTGAGATGTCGGGATGTTTTGAGGAAATAGAATCCGGAAATGATGAAGTTGTTGATAATCAAGGATTAAAGCCAATTGTGACATGCCTTTCGCAACGGTATGAATGGGAGGTCATAATGCGCAAGATGGAAGCCGCGATAGAAAGTTCACACGCAAGGCCTGCAGGTGTCGCTGCAAGCGGACAGAGGATAGTCTATGGCGTGACAAACTCTTTCGAATTGCATTCTTTCAAGCAGAAATGGTTGAAATCGGGGAGGTGGGGCAAGGCGTATTACATTGATCCATACGACATTGAACGGAATTTTGAAGGTCTTGACGATGTTGACCGTAAAGTGTTTGGACATTTGCGCAACTATTACGGTTACGATGAATCGCCGTTTCATAACAACGCTTTCGTTGAATTGATTGGTTCCGACAAGGTTTTCAGGCTTCTCAAAGACTGCATCACCACTCCCGTGAGAGTTGAAAAAGCCGAGCCTTCAATCATTGCGAAAAAGACCAAGAATGGTATTGCAATACAAACGGATATTAACATATCAAAGGCTGAGGACGGTGTCATCCTGAAATATGAGGATAATTGCAGTACCATCAAGGTTATATTGTTGGACAACAATCAGTTGGAGATATTCGGAATATTGAAAGACAAGGTCGTTTTCCCTTCTGAACAGGAAGACAAATTGTCGAAGATACTCGGTGAAATCAATGAAAATTGCAAGATAACTTTGCAGTCAGACTTGGTGCAGACAAATGAAAACATCAAAAAGATTGACGCTGACACGTTGATTACCGGTGTGTTACGTCCGGTTGAAGACGGCTTGACACTGAAACTCTTCGTGAAACCTTTGGTGACGGCTCCGCCTTATTGCGAACCGGGAAGAGGTGCGGCGGCTGTCCTCGGAATGGTTGACGGCGAACAGGTTCAGGCGGTGAGAAATCTTGATGTTGAAAAAAAGAATTTCAATGACATTAGAAAATTGCTACAACAAAACCTATACTTGGATTACACGAATTCAATAGAGACGACAGGCTTGGTCAACTCACTTCTGCTTCTGGAGCTTCTCCAGAAAAATCAGGATGTCATAAGGACCGAATGGCCGGAAGGCTACGACTTCAAGTTGGCCGGAAGCGCTGATTTCAAGAACTTGTCAATAAGTGTCAAGTCTGATAACCAATGGCTTGACGTTGAAGGGGAACTGAAAGTAGGGGAGGATGTCATTCTGAAAATGTCGGAGCTTATCGAAAAGGTGCGCGAATCAAAAGACCGTTTCATCAAGCTTGACGACAAGACGTTCCTCATGTTGAGCGATCAGCTGAAGAAACAACTCGACATCTTCGCTTCCATGGCGAGCATAGAGCGAAAAAAACTGAAGCTCTCTGCTTTTGAGGCGTTTGCCATGGAAGGCTTCGAGGAGAACGGCACGGAGATGCAGACCGACAAATTTTACAGGAACATTGTGAAAAAGATTAAGGACGCCGACAAGCAGACATTTGACATCCCTAAAGGTCTGAAGGCTGAATTACGTGATTATCAGGAAGATGGATACAAATGGATGATGCGTCTCAACTCATGGGGAGCGGGTGCGTGCCTCGCCGACGACATGGGACTCGGCAAGACACTGCAGGCTATTACTGTGATGCTCAAGAAGGCAGACCAAGGTCCTTCGTTGGTCGTCTGCCCGGCTTCGGTGCTGCTTAACTGGCGCAACGAACTGGAGCGGTTCGCACCGTCGTTGTCACCTCTGCTGATACATAACGCCGACAAGCAGCGCGGCGACAAAATCTCTGACGCCACCGACCACGACATAGTGCTTGTCACATACGGAATATTGATAACCGAAGCGGAGAGACTCGCTGAAAAACAATGGAATGTGATAGTCCTCGACGAGGCGCATACCATCAAGAACAAGGAGACCAAGATGTCGAAGGCGGCGATGAACCTGAAAGGCGATTTCAAGGTCATCCTTACCGGAACGCCGTTGCAGAACCATCTCGGCGAAATATGGAACCTCTTCCAGTTCATCAACCCCGGACTGCTCGGCACATTCGGCCATTTCACCGACAACTACATCACGCCAATTGTGAAAAATGAAGACAAGCAACGGCAGAAACAGCTGAAAAACAGACTGTTGCCTTTCATGCTCCGTCGCACGAAAAACGATGTCCTTGATGAGTTGCCGGAAAAGACGGAGATTGTGCTTGACGTTGATCTGACTGAAGAGGAGGCTGCGTTTTACGAGAACATGCGTCGCATCGCGGTCGAAAAAGTAAAAGAGAGCGACAACGCCGGCATCCAGACTTTAGCCGAAATCACCCGTCTCCGCCAGGCGGCTTGCAACGTAAAACTGATTGACGTAAAACTGAATCTGACCTCATCGAAGACAGAGACGTTCATGGAGCTTGTGAACGAACTGTGCACCAACAATCACCGTGCATTGGTGTTCAGTCAGTTTACATCACATTTAGCTTTGATAATCAAACGATTGGAAGAAGAAAACATCAAATATCTTTATCTTGACGGTTCGACACCTGTCAAGGAACGTGAGAGGTTGGTCAAGGCGTTTCAGAAAAGCGAAGACATACCGTTGTTTTTGATAAGCATGAAGGCCGGCGGTCTCGGTTTGAACCTCACCGCCGCCGACTACATCATCCATCTCGACCCGTGGTGGAATCCGGCTGTCGAAGACCAGGCTTCCGACCGAGCCTACAGGATAGGGCAGACGCGTCCGGTGACCGTGTATCGACTCATTTCAAAAAACACCATCGAAGAGAAGATCATCAGGCTTCACCAGACGAAGAAGTCGCTCGCCGACGCCCTGCTCGACGGAAGCGACATGTCGCACAAGCTTACCAAGGAGGAGATGCTGGAGTTGCTTGGCGCGAAGATGTGATAGGGCAGGGGAGCAGTCATCGAACGACATCATCGCAAGATACAACAGCCTTGTCAAGACGCACCGCAAGGTGAAGCCGAACGCCGACGAGACGAAGTGACACTTCGCCGGAAAACGACAAGAGACGGTGTCTGGCCGTCTCTTGTCATATTATGATATTCCGCAGGTCGGTTTTTTAGACGAACCTCGTCGTCCCAACTCCCCGAACGCGGTTTTTTGACACCAAATTAGTTGCTTCAATATCCAGCGAATCAGTTTTTGACACCAAGTTGGTCTCTGAAATGTCATCCGCGGGAGGTTTTCCGGTCAGAACGTCAATTCGTTGCAGAACCCGCCGATGTGCCGCTGTCAGCCATGTTGCTACTGATAGAAACAACCGCACGTTGCAACTGGTCACAAAGCCCTTTCTTCTCAAACCAAGGCATCTCACTTGTAACTTGATAGATGTAAGTGGCGTACTCAACAGCAGCCTGATAAACTGGGTACTTCCTGAAGTTTCTTGTTTTCTTTTCGCAATCTTCCATAAATCATCGTAGTGAAACGTATCGTAGCGTCAGCAAATCGTCATCGTTAATAAATCCCTCCACGCGTGACGCTTCTCCCATTGATAAGCCGCATAAAACTCATCGAACGTGAGCGGGCAGACGTGTATCTCATCACCCATGTCACGAAACTCCGTCACGACATCCTTCGACGGCATCTTCGAGTTCGAACCAGTGACATACACATCTACATTCTCTTTATCCAGAAACGAATTCAGCACATCCTCAAACTCCGGCACCATCTGCACGTCATCCAGCAGGACAAAGTACTTATCCGAGTCAATAATCCTGCCATAGATATGTTCAAGCAATGTATCCGGATTTCTCAATTTCCTGTTCAAGCGGTTCTCGAGATTCACCTCAATGACGTGATCCTCCGGCACACCCCTCGCAAGCAAGTTCTGCTTATAGAGGTTAAACAGCAGAAACGACTTGCCGCAACGCCTGATGCCAGTGATAATTTTAATCATCCCATTACTTTCAAGCGCAATAAGTTACTCTACGTATTCTTTTCGTTCAAAAAACGCCATCCTGCTGAATATTTCTGTAACATGTTACATATTTCCGCTGCAAAGGTACAACTTTTCCCCGACTCCGAAGCCAATTCATAGAAAAATCTTTACAGATTAACAATCCTTAACCAACAGTTATCGTTATCGTAGTGAAACGTCATCGTAGCGAAGCGTATCTGGTTTTCCCATTGTTGTATGATTTTTATGATTCTATTCTATTCTTCTCCATGATGATCCAGTCTGCCAAGTTATCAAGGAGGAAAGGTATCACACCCACATACATCACACCGTCTTCATCCGTCCACAGCTTCCTGCTGCCATCCAGTACCACCACCTTACGATAGAAGTCGCCAGTATTCCGGAGCGAGAAAGTCTCCTGAGCCTTCTTCTCGGGCGTATCCACATTTAAGGCTGACTGGATATACACCTTCCCTTGACCCGTATTCACTACAAAATCAATCTCGTACTGACTCTGCTGACGCTTGCCGTCCACCACACGATCCAATTCCACAACACCAACATCCACCGAGTACCCTCTGCGAATCAGGTCGTTGTACAGCATATTCTCCATCAGATGCGAACGTTCCTGCTGGCGCCAGTTGAGCCGAGCATTCCTCAAGCCCAAATCCATCGCATAAAACTTCAGAATGGTCGAGAAATAGCGCTTGCCCTTCACATCCCATCGCTTCGCACTTGCAATCAGATAGGCATCCTCCAAATAACCCAAATACCCCTTTATCGTGTCATCGGTTGTCGATCGTCCCATCAGAGAACCGGTAGCCGATGCCAACTTATGCGGATTCGACAGCGACCCCACCGAAGAATATATTGCATCCGTCAGAGCATCCAGAATCGTGTCATTCTTCAGCTTATGACGCTCCACGATATCCTTCATATACACGTTCTTGTGCAAATCCTGCAGATACTTACGTTTCTCGCTCTCATCCTGTTCAATCACAGCCAAAGGCATACCGCCAAACGTAAGATACTCCTCCAAAGCCTCAGCCTTCTCCATGTCGGCAAAACCGTAAAACTCCTCAAACGACAACGGATACACCTTTATTTCGCAACCACGGTCGCGGAAGTTCGTCACGATGTCCGATGACAGCATCTTCGAGTTCGACCCCGTCACATACACATCCACATTCGGAAGTGCCATCAGCGAACTCAATGTGTCATAGAAAGTCGTGTACAGCAATTCCCTGTCCTCTTCCGGCACCAGCCGCTCATCCACATCCGAGGTCTTCACCTTGTACGAACGCTGAATCTCATCCACAAACACATAGTATTTCCTGCGTTTGTCCCTCGTCTGCTCCCTCACATAGTCAGCCAGCACAACCGGGTTCCTATAGGCAGCATCCTCCTCCTTCTCCAAATCTATCTCAATGAAGCAACCGGCCTTCACGCCTCTTTTCATCAATGTCTGTTTATAGAGAGTTCTCAGCAGAAAAGATTTACCACATCTTCTAAT
>JAKSMX010000033.1 GCA_024400305.1 Bacteroidales bacterium
AAAATGACCTATTGAGACACACGTGTAAAAAAACCTGCAAAATGACCTATACGCCAAAAATTTTGACCGCAAAAATTTATGCTTTCAAAACTCTCTTGCATTTATTTTTTACTTTTTGTAAAATATTTTTTACTTTTTGTCTTGCATATTTGATTTTTTTATATTTTTGCAGCATCAAACTTTAAAAATTACAAATATGAAAACAAACTATTTATTGCCAAACAGTTTAAAAAAAATCGGCTGGGTAATTATTATCATTTCTGTCGCTTGTTTCTTAGTACATGTCTTTACAGACCTTGATATTATGTTAAAAATGCCAGCTTTGTCTTTTAACAACGAAGGTTCCATCTTTACTGTGGCATCAACATCAATCTACGACACAATTCTGCCTGTTTTTGCATTAATAGGCTTTATCTTTATTGGTTTTTCAAAAGAAAAAGAAGAAGACGAATACGTTAAGAAAATAAGGGAGCATTCCTTTGTATTCGCTACATTTTTCACAAGTATTTTGTTGATTATCTGTACATTGTTTTTGTATTCTATAGATTATTTCACTGTTATTATACTTGATTATTATGTGTTTTTATTGATTTTTGCATTAAAATTCCAGATTGAACTTTGGAGATTCAGAAAGGAGAACAGAAATGAAGAATAGCATCAGGGTGGAACGTGCGATACAGAGGATTTCGCAGGAACAGCTCGCCGAGAAAGTCGGAGCCAGCCGTCAGACAATCAATGCGATAGAGTTGGTAAAATACATTCCTTCAGGTCTGATAATGATGAAAATCGCCGCTGTTTTTGGCAAAAGCGTGAACGATATTTTCGAGTTAGAAGACAGCGATTGGGAATAGGAAATTTAAAAACATGAAAATGACGCGATTAAGACTGCAGAAACAATAAATTTCCAACCCCAAAATGGTGATTTCTGCATATAAACTTGATTTTTTATGCAGGGAAAATTTTTTCATCCCAAAGTTGCCTGAAGAAATAGGTGGCCGGCATGATTTCCACTCCGTTCATCAAACGCGGGTTGGGATCGAGCGAAACGACGACAAGACGTGCGTCGGGATGTTCCTCCTTGAATGCCTTCAAGCCGTGCAAATGCCGGTGCTGGACTTCGTTTGTCGCTTTGATTTCAATGGCGACCTCGGCATCTCCCAACACGGCATCCACTTCGTATCCGTTATAGGTGTGCCAATAGCTCAGGGCGTTCTGAACTCTTCTGTAGCCAAGATATGCTATCAGTTCCTGAATGACCAAATGCTCGAAAGCATGTCCGAAACTGTCAGAGCCGGGTTGCATCATACGGCGTCCCAACAAGTAGTTGGGAATGGAGACGTCGAAAAAATAGAATTTTGGTGATTGGCGCACCTTCCTTTTTACTGTTTTGGTGTAAGCGGGAATCATATATCCTATCAGCGTTTCCTCCAAAATGAAAAAATATTCTTTCGCGGTCTTGGCATCCACTCCGCAATCCGACGCGATATTGTTGTAATTCACCATTTCTCCGTCAGTAAGGGCGGCCGCCTCAAGAAAACGGTTGAAAGAAGAAAGATTCCTGACCAACGACTCCGCCTTGATCTCCTCTTTCAGATAAACGGAGACGTATGCCTGCAACAAATCCCAATAATTTTTCTCGGATGCGAGATAATGACGGGGAAGCATCCCCTGATTGACAGCTTTCACAATGTCGAAATCTGGGATTTCGTGGCTGACAAAAGGATAAAACGTTTGCATAATCGCACGTCCCCCAAGCAGATTTACTCCACTACGACGCAACTTGCGGGCACTGGAGCCGCTGAGAATGAAACGATGCCCTTTGCGAACCATCAGCCACTGGACTTCGTTGAGAAGCTCCGGCAGATTTTGTATTTCATCGATGATGACCAAGGTTCCCGGTTCGAGCATTTCAAGATTCTGGCGCAATAATGACGGATTGCGTTGCAGGCGTTCGAAGGTGTTGTTTTCCAATAAGTCGTAAAATGCCGCCTCTGGAAACAGTTCCCACAACAGGGTGGATTTGCCCGTCTGTCTTGCCCCGAACAGAAAGTAGCTCTCATTCAGGAAGTTGTCTTTCGTAATAAACCTCTTTATCATGGTCTTTTTTTTGCAAAAATAGTAAAAAATGGAATACAACTCCGTTTTTTATCGAAATTTATGGAGTACTACTCCGTTTTTTATCGAAATTTATGGAGTGCTACTCCGTTTTTTACTGATTTTTATTGCTTCTTGCGAATAAAAATTCTTTTGTAAACTTTATTTCCACAACTGCAAAATTACATCAAGACGACTGCCTCGTGGGGAATTATTTCAAAAAGTTTTCAACAAAAAGCGCGGAGCAACCTTCATCGCCCCGCGCTCTCTTAACTCTACTCTCTCCTCTCTTAACTATTTCTTCGCCCCGCGTTTCTTCGATGCGTTGGCAGGGTCGGCGATGATGTCCATGCAGTCCTGATAACTCAGGTTGTTCGGGTCGTAAGTGCGCGGAATCTTGTAATTCGCCTTCTTGTATGAGATGTAAATTCCGAACCGTCCTCTCAAAACCTTCAGTTCTGCTTCTTCAGGATATGTTGAGACCACGTTGTCGAGGTCGGCCTTGCGTTTCGTTTCTATTATTTCAATGGCACGCTGGAACGTGACCGTTGACGGGTCGTCGAGCTTGGAAAGGCTGTAAAACGCACCCTTGTGTTTCACGTACGGGCCGAAACGTCCGATTGCGACCTGAATCTCGGCGTCTTCGTATTCGCCGAGCGTGCGCGGGAACGCGAACAGATCCAGAACCTCGTCCAAGGTGATGGTCTCGATGCTCTGGTCTTTGTGAAGACCCGCGAACCTCGGTTTCTCGTCGGCCTCCGTCTCACCGATCTGAGCCACCGGTCCGAAACGTCCTATCTTCACGAACACTTTCTTTCCTGAAGTCGGGTCGATGCCGAGGAACTTCTCGCCGCTGAACTTGCCCGAATTGCCCGATGTCGCCTCGATGTCCTTGTGGAAATCCTTGTAGAAATCCTTGATCATGGCGTTCCACTCGCAGCGGCCTTCGGCGATCTTGTCGAATTCCTTTTCCACATTGGCGGTGAAATTGTAGTCAATGATTTTCTCGAAATAGTTCATCAGGAACTTGTTTACAAGCATTCCGATGTCGGTCGGGACGAGCTTGGCCTTCTCGAAGCCGATGTTCTCCTTGCCTGCCTTCTCGGTGATTTTATTCTTCTTCAATGTGAAAATCTTGTAGTTGCGTGTCTCGCCGGTGATGTCTTTTTTCTCGACATATTCTCTTTTCTGGATTGTTGAGATTGTCGGGGCGTATGTTGAAGGACGGCCTATTCCGAGTTCCTCCATCTTCTTGACGAGGCTGGCTTCAGTATAGCGGAACGGCTTGCGTGCGAAACGCTGCTGCGCCTCCATCTTGTCGAGTTCGAGCGGCTGGCCAATCCTCATCGGCGGAAGCATGCTGTTGGCGTTTTCGCCGGTCTCGTCATCGACGCTCTCGATATAGACTTTCAAGAATCCGTCGAAGAGAACGACCTCGCCTGACGCCACGAAGTCCTTGTCGGAATTTGACACGTCGATGTTCACGACCGTCTTTTCTATCTGGGCGTCAGCCATTTGCGATGCGATGGTACGTTTCCAGATCAAGTCATAGAGACGGCGTTCGTCGGCGGTGCCTTTGATGGTCTGCTGGTCGAGGTATGTCGGACGGATAGCTTCGTGAGCCTCCTGCGCCCCTTTGGTCTTTGTAGTGAACTGACGCGGCTTCACATATTGTGCGCCGTAGAGGTTCTCGATTTCCTTCTTGGCCTGTCCCATGGCGAAAGTCGAGAGGTTCACGGAGTCGGTACGCATGTAAGTGATCTTACCTGACTCGTAAAGCTGCTGCGCGATGCGCATGGTATTGCTCACCGAGAGACCGAGTTTACGGCCGGCCTCCTGCTGCAACGTTGACGTGGTGAACGGCGGCGCCGGACATTTCGACAACGGCTTCTTCTCCACCGCTTTTATCGTATAACCCGCTGATTTGCAGTCTTCAAGAAACTTGACAGCTTCTTCTTCCTTCTCGAAACGTGTGGGAAGCTCGGCGAACAGCTGATATTCATGGTTGTCGATGGTAAATGAGAAATTCGCCGTCACGCGGTATGCGCTGCTGTTCTGGAAGTTCTTGATCTCATCTTCGCGTTCCACGATGAGACGCACCGCCACGCTCTGCACGCGACCCGCCGAAAGCGCCGGCTTCACTTTTTTCCAGAGGAGCGGCGAAAGCTCGTAGCCAACAAGGCGGTCGAGGACACGGCGCGCCTGCTGTGCCGCAACGAGGTCGATGTCAATCTTACGCGGGTTGTCGATGGCGTGAAGCAACGCCGGCTTCGTGATTTCATGGAACACGATACGGCGGTATTTGTCTTCTGAAAGTCCGAGCGTCTCCAGCAAATGCCATGAAATGGCCTCCCCCTCGCGGTCTTCATCGGACGCCAGCCACACCATCTCGGCTGCGCTCGCAAGTTTCTTCAGTTCGGCGACAATGGCCTTCTTGTCATCCGGAATCTCATACACCGGCTGGAAGCTGTTCTCCACATCCAGACTCAGATTTGACTTGTTCAAATCCCTGACATGACCTATACTCGCCTTAACTGTAAACTCTTTTCCCAGAAATCCCTCGATTGTCTTTGCCTTCGACGGAGACTCAACGATAACAAGATTTTTTACCATAATATTCAATTTAAAATGTTAATGTGAAAGGCCGGTAAAAGCCTTACACCTTTTTATAAATGAGTCGCAAAAACGCTTCTCATACGAATTTTTTCGCGTGCAAAATTACTACAATAAAATTTTAATTTCGACAAAAATTTTTAATAATTTTTAAAGTTTATTGAATATCAATGATTTAAAAAATAAATTTCAATATCTTTTAGTTAAAACCTTTCCCGATTCAACCGAAAAAACATGCTTCACCGCCGAAAATTCATGTCATGTTCCGTCCAAATATATTTGAAAGAACAGTCACTTTACAAACTTTACGAACTTTATGAACTTTTTTACTATTTTTGCAGTTTTAAAATAAATGCTCAAGTATTTGTCAACGAAAAATGAAACATTCAATTTTATTATCGTTTCTGTTGCTTCTGACGGTGTGTTTTTCATGCGGGAACAAGGATTCATCCGCTGAAAAATCGCATTATGTCATCGCCTCTTTGCGCGGACCGTCGTCGCTCGGAATGCTTTATCTCATTGACAGTCTGAATAATACGGAAGATGCGACTTTTGAAATCGAGATTCTCAACGAACCGCTTCAGGTGCGTAAGATGATGCTCGACGGCAGTGCTGACTTCGCCGTCCTGCCCACCACGATGGCTGCGCTTCTGTATAACAAAGGTGTTGACTACCAGCTTGAGGCCGTCTCGACATGGGGGACGCTTTACCTTTGCGGGAACGACACGACGCTTCGTTCATGGAACGATTTGAAAGACAGCAAGATACATCTTATGGCGAAGAACATGACACCCGATGTCCTCTTCCGTCATCTTTTAGAAAGGAACGGACTCGAGCCTTACAGCGATGTCGGACTCGACTACCGTTTCCCGAATCACATCGACCTCGCCACCGCAACCGCCGCCGGACTCACGACGATGAGCGTGCTTTCAGAGCCGTATCTCAGCTACGCCCTGCTGAAAAACCCGAACCTCCATATCATGATGAGCCTTCACGACGAGTGGATGAAAATCCACGGCTTCGAAATGCCCGAAACGGCTTTCATCTGCAAGGGCGAAATTTCAGAAAACAACGAACAACTCGTTGATAATGTTGTAAATATATATAGAAAATCTGTCGATAAAGTTAATGGAAACATTGATGAAGCCGCCGCCCTCGCAGTGAAATATCAAATCATCGCCGACACCGTGGCGGCCATGAACTCCATCCCGCGTTCAAACCTGAAAGTGGTGCGTGCTGATGAAGTCAAAGATTTGGTCGTCAATTATTTGGATGTCTTTTATAAGATGGATTCGTCGATAATAGGAGGAAAGATGCCGGATGAAAAGTTCTACTAAAAACATTATCGTTGTCGCCTCCGTAGCGGTGCTGCTGATTCTCTGGGAAGCCGCGGCGTTGTGCATCGGCTCCGAAAACATCATGCCGGGCCCGTGGGCGACGTTGGTGGCGACAATCAAGTTGTTCGGGCAGAAAGACTTCGTTTTCGTCGTGCTATCGACGGTATTCCGCGGCATCGTCAGTTTCGTGATCGCCGTCGTTTTGGGTGTCGCGTTCGGCATCGTCGCCGGGCTGCATGAAGGCTTCGGCGCGTTCATGAAGCCGTGGGTCGTGGTGATGCGCTCAACGCCCGTCGTGGCGTTCGTGCTTCTCGCATTGATATGGTTCTCGAAGTCAACGGCAATCTTCATCGGGGTGCTGACGATGTTCCCGATTATTTTCACAAACATCGTCACCGGCATACGCAACGTCGATGCCAAACTCATCGAGATGGCTTTGTTTTACAAGGTAAGACGGCGGAGCGTCATAAGAAATGTTTACGTCCCGTCCATCGCTCCGTTCATGTTTAGCGGCATCTCGAGCGCGGTCGGAATCGGCTGGCGTGCCATCATCGTGGGCGAGGTCCTGAGCCAGCCGCGCTACGGCATCGGAGGCAGCCTGCAGCTCGCGCAGATGCAGATGAACGTCGATGTGCTAATCGCCTGGACGATAATCGCCGTGCTGCTCGGCGCATTTTTTGAAAAAATCATCAGACTCATTGAAAATGTTACGGTTAAACGACATATATAAAAGCTACGACGGCAACGCTGTCTATTCGGGTTTCAGTCTTGAGATACGCGAAGGCGTCACGACAGGAATACTCGGTCCGTCGGGCTGCGGCAAGACGACGTTGCTCAACATGCTCGGCGGCGTGCTGAAGCCCGACAGAGGTGAGATAAATGGCATTGACGGGAAGACATTTTCGTACATTTTCCAGGAGCCGCGGCTTCTGCCATGGAAGACAGTCAGACAAAACATCGAATTCGTCCTTGAAAAATATTACGCCAAAGACTCAAGAGACCGCATCGCCGAGATTTGCGATTCTTATCTACAACTCGTTGACCTTCAAGATTTTGCAGATTATTATCCGTCGCAGTTGAGCGGCGGCATGAGTCAGCGCGTTTCGGTGGCGAGAGCCTTTGCGGTGCCTTCCGACATCATCCTGATGGACGAGCCTTTCGGCGGGATTGACATCAGCCTGAAGAGAAACATCATGGAGAAATTCCTCAAAATATGCGAGAACGACAGAAGAACCATTGTCCATGTCACACACGACATCGACGAGGCCATCGCGATGAGCGACGATGTTTTCGTCCTCAGCAAGTCGCCGGTGAAGGTCGTTTTCGAGAAAAAAGACGTGAAAAAGGAGAACATCGCAGCATTGAAAGACGCCGTTATCGGCAGCCTTTAAAATTCTTTAAAAAAGTTTCCGTTTTATTCAAAAAAAATGCTTAATTTTGTATGCTTATTTTTGACTACAAAAAAAACGAATAAAATGGACAAAACGAAGGTATTATTTATCCACCAAGAAATCACGCCTTATCTTAAAGAGACACCGATGTCATTGATTGGCAGATACTTACCGCAGGGGATTCAGGAGAGAGGAAAAGAGATACGCATTTTCATGCCTCGTTTCGGCAATGTCAACGAACGCCGCAATCAGCTGCACGAAGTCATCAGACTTTCGGGCATGAACATGATTATCAACGACACTGACCACCCCCTGATTATCAAAGTCGCGTCGATTCAGAAGGCAAGAATCCAGATTTATTTCATCGACAATGACGATTTCTTCACAAGAAGGAAATACACCATCGCCGACAAGAACGAGGATTTCTATGAGGATAATGATGACCGTACCATTTTCTTCTCGCGCGGAGTCATCGAGACCGTGAAGAAACTGAACTGGCCGCCGGACATCATCCACTGCCACGGCTGGATTACCTCGCTTGTCCCGCTTTACATCAAACGTGCTTTCAAAGACAACCCGCTGTTCAGCGATTCAAAAATTGTTTATTCGGTCTATGATGATGATTTTGAAGGTGTTTTCCGCAAAGGTTACGACAAGAAACTCAAGATGCCGGGAGTCATCGCCAAAGAGATAAAATTCCTGAAGAACCCGACCTACGCCAACATCCAGAAATCGGCGCTCGACTTCGCCGACGGCATCGTCTTCGCAAGCCCGAAAATCAACCCGGATGTCGAGACATACGCCAGAATGTTAAATAAACCGATTCTTGAATACCAAGGCGAGGAAAATTACGTTGATGCGTATAACGAATTTTACGATAAGATTAAGGAACTATGACAAGACTTAACGCATTGGCATTAACATTGGTTATTGCTTTGGCCGGCTTCACATCATGCAAGAAAACCACGACGGAGATAGGCTCGAACCTTCAGCCGAGCTCCAGTTACGTCAAGGTTTTCTCGTCAACTAACCGTGACATCATCGCGAACACGCAACATGTTGATTCGCTTCTCACAAGCACCTCGACGTCATTGCTCGCGGGCAACATGTATGACCAGATATTTGGCAAAACAAACCTTCAGATATACACACAGTTCTCGCCGGACGTCACCGGGCAGGAATGGGGTGCCGACGCCGTCGCCGACTCCATCGTCCTTCAGCTTTGCTACAACGGTTATTACGGCGACACGACGACGGCACAGAGATTCGTCGTCAGGGAACTGAACGAAAGCTTCAACGACTCAACGAGTTATTATTCGAACACGGTTTTGCAAACGAAAGACGAAATCCTTGCAGACTACACTTTCCAGCCGCACCCGATGACATTCAGCAACATCGACGACGACTCGCTCACGAAGGCGGTTCTCCGCATCCCGCTCGCCACAAGCCTCGGACAGTCGTTCATTGACAATCAGGACAAATTCCTTTCCAATGAAGATTTCATCGAGTTCTTCAAAGGCGTGAGCATCACGGCGGAGGACATGCCCGGGAAAGGTTCCGTGTGTTTCTTTGAAGCGACGAACAGTTACACTTACATCAAACTTTATTATCACAACGCGACCGACACCCTGACGTATAAATTCACCATCACGTCGGCGAATCATCATTTCGGCAATTTCAGCCACGACTACGATGCCGCCGTCGCCCCGATAAAATTCAACGACTCGGTTGACAACCGGTATCTTTATGTCCAAGGTGTCGCCGGTGTCATGAGCTGGATCAAGTTCCCGAACATCGCCGAATGGGCCAAATCATTGCAAACCAATGTCTTGGTGAATGAGGCGAAGCTCGTGCTGACAGGCGCGCCGGCAACGGTCTTCGGCGCTGTCAACGATACGGCGGTCTTCACGCCTCCGGTACAACTCATCATCGCCAAAAGAACCGGCGACGGGACCTACGAAATCCTTGATGACCAATATGTCAGCGCAGGTTACTTCGGAGGGCAATACAACGAAAACGGAACGGTCTCGTTCAGGCTGAACAGATACGTGCAAGACCTCATCCTCGCCGGCCCGGAGAAGGAGGACCTCGGCCTTTACATCTTTGTCAACACCGGCGCATACGTCCCGCGCCGCTGGGTCTTCAACGGCCCCGACTACGCCGACACCACACGCTCAATCAGGCTGGAACTCACATATTCTACGATAACAACAGATTAACAATTTAACAATCAAATAGGAAACATCATGAAAAAATTATTTTTAATACTTTGCGTTTTATTAGGTATGACAGCACAAGCACAAAAAGAGACAAAGGTCTTGATCAAGACCAGTCATGGCGACATCACGGTGAAACTCTATGACGACACGCCGTTGCATCGCGACAATTTCATCAAATTGGTCAACGAAGGATGGTTCACGGGTTCGCCGTTCCACCGCGTTATCAAGGATTTCATGATTCAGGGCGGTCAGAATGCCGACGGACGCGTTGATCCGGGATACACGATTCCGGCTGAAATCAAGTCCAATCACTATCATTTCAAAGGCGCTCTCGCGGCGGCACGCATGGGCGACCAGGTGAATCCGAAAAAGAACTCAAGCGGCTCGCAATTCTATATCGTACAAGGCAACGTCTTCACCACACAGCAACTTGAGAGATTCAGAGACTACTACGGCAAGACTTTCACCAAAGCCATGGTTGACGTTTACACGACAAAAGGCGGCACGCCTCACCTCGACGGCGACTACACCGTCTTCGGGGAAGTGGTCGAAGGACTTGAAGTCGTTGACAAAATCGCTGCCGTGAAGACAGGTTACATGGACGTCCCTGTCGAGCCGGTGAAAATCATCTCGGCGGAAATCATAAACAAATAAGCACCTCCATGACCGCATGGCGGTTACATATCAGTAACAAAAATAATATGTTAGAAGTTACACATCAGTATGAAAGAGAAAATTGAACAGATATTGACGGAAGTGAAGTCATTCCGCGCCGAAAGCAAAGAGGCGTTGGAGAACTTCCGTATAGCTTACCTCAGCAAAAAAGGCATCATCGCGGCTCTTTTCAGCGACTTCAAGCAGGTTGCGCCGGAGCTGCGCAAGGAAGTCGGCATGAAACTGAATGAACTGAAAAACGCGGTTCAGGAAGTTCTTGAAGAACAACAGAAACAGTTTGAGACACAATCGGATACGAACAACGACCTCGACCTCACGCTCCCGGTTGAAATGATGAACGGCTCACGCCACCCGCTTTCAATCGTGCGCAACGAGATCAACGACATCTTCAAACGCCTCGGTTTCGTCGTCGCTGAAGGCCCGGAGATTGAAGACGACTTCCATGTCTTCTCGGCCTTGAATTTCCCGCCCGACCACCCGGCCCGCGACATGCAGGACACCTTCTTCGTGACGAAATCGCCGGACGTGGTGCTCCGCACGCATACGTCGAGCGTTCAGGTCCGTGTCATGGAACAAGGTAAGTTGCCTATCCGTATCATCGCACCGGGAAGAGTGTTCAGAAACGAAGCTATCTCGGCGCGCGCGCACTGCATATTCCACCAGATTGAAGGCCTTTACATCGACAAGAACGTGTCGTTCGCCGACTTGAAGCAGACGCTTTATCATTTTGTCCAGGAATATTTCGGCGAAGGCACGAAAGTGCGTTTCCGCCCGTCATATTTCCCGTTTACGGAGACTTCGGCGGAGATGGACATCTCATGCAACATCTGCGGAGGCAAAGGCTGCAACATCTGCAAACACACAGGCTGGGTCGAAATCCTCGGATGCGGCATCTGCGACCCTAACATCCTGAAAGCCTGCAACATCGACCCCGAAGAATACACCGGCTTCGCATTCGGCATGGGCATCGAACGCATAGCGATGCTGAAATATCAAATCAACGACCTCAGAATGTTCTTCGAAAACGACATCAGATTCCTGGGACAGTTCGAGCAGGCCTGAACAGTGGAAAAGTAGAAAGTAGAAATTTATAAAGTAGAAAGTGGCGCGAAGCGCATAACGGCTTCGCGCCACTTTCTACTTTATGAACTTTACGAACTTTACCCTTGCTTGCTCAGGCTGATCTCGTGCATTTCAATGTCCTCCAAAATGGCATCGATGCTTTTATTTTTCTCTAAATCAATGAGATACAAGAAGACGACATTTGGTATCGCCTTTATTTTCGCAATGATGTTTTGCAGATTTTCATCAGAGATAAAGTTGCGGATTACGACTAAATAGTCGGTTGCCGGTGAGAATTTCGCCCATTTAGCTTCGCCGTTTGAAAGCGCGACGAGATTGTAGGCATTGCTGTTTTCGCCTCCGTTGTAAAGGTAAAACGAAAACGGCTGTGCGTCTTCATTAGTAATGTCTTTGTATTTTACAAGATTGATTTCCAGCATCTTATTGAGATGCCATGCAAGTTGGTAGTCCTCAAGATGGGAACACACCCCGATGATTCTGATGTCGTCGAAAGGCTCGACAACGATCTTGTTTTTTTTCCTAACCATGTTTATGTTTTTTTTGACGGAAAATCCGTCGGTATCTCAAAAATCAATATTCACAATCTTCATTCAAGACATGCCATGTCTTTTCGGAGGCAAGTTGTTCGGCACCCTTTATAGAATAATCGGATGCAATTTCGTAACCCTTATTATCAATAAACACTTGAATAACATAGAGTTTGTCGTAACTTTCGCCCTTTGTCTCAATGACCTTGTAGTCGATGCGATGCTTATGTTTCTGCGACCATTCCAAAAGCTTGCTCTTGAAATTGACCTCGTTTTTTTCGATGTCATCAATATCAAGGTGCAATTTTATGACATTGTCAACTATGATTTTGTAAGTGAAATCGTAGCCTTTGTCCAAGAAAACGGCGCCTGTGAACGCCTCGAATGTATTGCCTCCGATGCAGCGGAATTTCCCGTGTGCGTCATTTGACTTGACGTATGAAATCTGTTTTTCAAACCCGAATTTCTGGGAGAGCTTGTTAAGTGAGGTGCGGCTCACAATGCGTGAACGCATCTCTGTCAGGAAGCCTTCCTGTTTCGTCGGGAACTTCTTGAAAAGATATTCGGCCACAACAGAGCTGAGCACTGCGTCGCCGAGATATTCCAAACGCTCGTTACTCACCGTAATCTTGCCAAATAATTTGGAACTCATTGACTTATGAGTAAAAGCAAGCTTATATAATGAAATGTTACGTGGATAGAATCCGAAGATATTATGAATAAAACCAGCCAAATCGCGTTCGGCTTTATTATGATATCTTAAAAATTCAAACATCACTGATACTTCTTGAACACTATGCTTGCGTTGTGGCCTCCGAACCCGAAAGCATTGCTGATAGCGTAGTTGACGACTCTCTGTCTCGGCTTCCAGAATGTGAAATCAATTGCGGGATCGATGGCGGGATCGTCTGAAAAATGGTTTATTGTCGGCGGCACTATGTCATTTTTACATGCGAGCACGGTGGAGATCGCCTCTATCGCACCTGCGCCGCCGAGAAGGTGACCGGTCATCGACTTGCCGGAGTTGACGGAAATCTTGTATGCGTGTTCTCCGAAAACCTCCTTTATGGCAAGTATTTCAGTAATATCGCCGATCTGCGTTGAAGTGCCGTGCGTGTTGATATGGTCTATCATTTCGGCTGTGATGCCAGCGTCTTTCAGTGCTCTTCTCATGCTCAAAGCGGCGCCGAAACCTTCCGGATGCGGTGCCGTCATGTGGTATGCATCGCCCGACACCCCGCTGCCGGCTATTTCACCGTATATCGTCGCGCCGCGTGCCATGGCGTGGCCAAGTTCTTCAATGACAAGGCAACCGGCCCCTTCGCCCATCACGAAGCCGTCGCGTCCGGCGTCAAACGGACGCGATGCCGTGGCAGGGTCGTCGTTGCGTGTGGAAAGCGCCTTCATCGCCTCAAAACCGCCTACACCGACAGGGCAGATGGCAGCTTCGGAACCGCCTACAACCATAACATCGGCCTTGCCGAAATGAATGAAGTTAAAGCCTTCAATCAAGGCGTTGGCCGACGACGCACAAGCCGACACGGTGGCGAAATTGGCACCATGCAGACCATGTTTTATTGAGATATGACCCGCTGCGAGGTCAGGAAGCAGACGTGGAATGATGAAAGGACTCAGGCGCGGCGTGCCGTCACCAAGTGCGAAATCCTTCATGTCGTTGAAGAGGCTGTCAATGCCTCCGATACCGGAACCAAAGATAACGCCGACCTCGTCGAAATCGGTGTTATCTTTGTCGATACCTGAATCTGCGATTGCCTCGTCAGCCGCCACAATTGCGAACTGCGCGAAGGAATCTAATTTTCTTGCTTCTTTTTTGTCGAAAAAATCTAAAGGATCGAAGCCCTTCACCTCACACGCAATGCGGCATTTGAACTTCGAAGCGTCGAACCGCGTTATCTCGCCGGCTCCGCTCACACCGTTAAGCAAACCGTTCCAATATTCTGAAACATTATTGCCGATAGGCGTTATGGCG
Organism: Bacteroidales bacterium; assembly: GCA_024400305.1. GTDB lineage: Bacteria > Bacteroidota > Bacteroidia > Bacteroidales > F082 > Limimorpha. The sequence continues at coordinate 13,930 of JAKSMX010000033.1, forward strand.
CCAAGCCCGGTTACAACAACACGCCTTGGTTCCATTCCTTACTTATTTTCGTTGATGCATTTCTCAATGCAGCTTATCGCTTCACCAACGGTCAAAATCTCAGCAGATTTGTCTTCCGGAATAGTAATGTTGAATTCCTTCTCGAACTCCATGATCATCTCTACAGTATCGAGTGAATCCGCTCCCAAATCCTGAGTAAAACTCTTTTCCATTGTGATTTCCGACTTATCAACAGCCAATTTATCAGCTATGATTGATACAACTTTTTCCTGAATTTCTGACATTTTCAATAGTTTTTATTTATATTATTATATTTTCCGCTCAAAGAAAAATCTCAACAAAGGTAAGCCATTTTTTCACACAACAACAACTTTTTTGAAAAAATTTTTATCATATTTTTTTAAAATTCTGATTTTCAATATTTTATAAAATCACAAATTTTGATTTTTTTTAAAATAAAATTTAAAATTTCAAAAAAATCAAGAAAAAAAGCCCCATTTCAAAAAAAAGCAGTATTTTTACAATCCGTAAAACATGCAGTTATTTCACTAAAAAACAGTATTTTTTCAATAAAACGCACGAAAAATGATTACTCCAGACCGACCGAAAATATTTTTAATCGATGCATACGCATTGATTTACAGGGCTTTTTTTGCATTAAACAAAAATCCGCGGACTACATCCAAAGGCTTTAACACTTCCGCCATCATCGGCTTCCTGAACACGCTTTATGAGGTTATGAAGAACGAAAAGCCCTCACACATCGGTGTCGCCTTCGACCTCGGCGCGCCGACGATACGCACTGAAAACTTCAGCGATTACAAGGCAAACCGTGAGGCGATGCCCGATGACCTGCGTGCGTCGATACCTTATATCATTGAGATTATCAAAGGTTTCAACATCCCGATTTACGCCGCCGAAGGCTACGAGGCCGACGACGTCATCGGCACGCTCGCCAAAAAAGCCGAGAAAGCCGGACACCTTGTTTATATGATGACACCCGACAAGGATTTCGGCCAGCTCGTTAGCGAAAACGTCTTCATCTACCGACCCGCGAAATTCGGCGAAGACCCGAAAATACTCGGCCCGAAGGAGGTCTGCGAGAAATACGGCATCAACGAGCCGACGCAACTCATCGACATCCTCGGTCTCTGGGGCGACGCCGCCGACAACATACCCGGCATACCCGGCGTGGGCGAAAAGACCGCCGCGAAATTCGTGCAGGAATACGGCTCCATGGAAAACCTCTTCGCACACGCCGACGACCTCAAAGGCAAGATGCGCGAAAACGTGATGACATACTCCGACCAGGGACTGATGTCGAAAATGCTCGCCACCATTAATATTAATGTGCCGGTGGATTTCAACATCGACGAACTCGCCGTCAAAGAGCCGGACATGGAGAAACTCACACGCATCTTCGACGAACTCGAATTCCGCACCTTCGCCAAAAGAATGCTCGACGACCAACGCAGACTCCGCGCCGAGAAAACAGAGCTGAAAACGCAGATGGCGACGATGCCGAAACAGAAACCGCAGGAATTGGACCTGTTCTCACAATTCAACGAACAGACAGCAACAGGTGCACAGACGCAACATGCCGCTTCACTACAATCGTACGATTTATTTTCAGAAAAATCATCGATAAAGACCGTAAATCATGATTATCAACTGATTACGTCTTCGGAACAAATTGATTCTTTGATTGAAAAATTGCAAAAATCCGACATTTTCGCCTTCGACACCGAGACAACGGGGCTTGACGTGTATTCAGCGGAAATCGTCGGGATGTCGTTTTCCGTCAAGGCGCACGAGGCGTTTTATGTTGCGATGCCTAACGACTTTGATGAGACAAAACTCATTCTCGAAAGATTCGCTCCTTTGTTTTCCGACAAGGAGAAGACACTCGTTGGGCATAACATAAAATTTGACATGTCAATGCTCGCACGTTATGGCATCTCGTTGAAAAACAAACTGTTCGACACGATGATAGCGCATTATCTCATCGATCCGGAGCAGCGGCACAACATGGATTATCTCGCCGATGTCTATCTGAATTACGAGACGGTTCACATCGAGGAACTCATCGGGAAAGGCAGGTCGCAGATTTCGATGCACATGGCGCCGCTCGAACAGGTCAAGGAATACGCCGCCGAGGACGCTGATGTCACCTATCAGTTTTACGAGACCTTCAAGCCGCTTCTCGATGAAAATCAGCTGACGAAACTTTTCAATGACATAGAGATGCCGCTTGTGGAGGTGCTTTCGACCATGGAATGCAACGGCGTGAAGATCGACAGCGAGAACCTGAAACAGATCAGCGAGCAGCAGGCCAAGGAACTCGAAGAACTTGAAAATCAGATATATGAGAATGCGGGGAAAGAATTCAACATCGCCTCGCCAAAGCAACTCGGCGATGTGCTTTTTGATGACCTGAAGATAAAAGCGCCATCGAAAAAGACGAAGACCGGACAGTATCCGACGGGCGAGGAAGTGCTTCAGAAAATCGCCGCCGCCCATCCCATCGTCCCGCTGATTCTCGACTGGCGCGGGCTGTCGAAACTGAAGTCAACCTACGTTGATGCGCTTCCGGAGCTGATAAGTCGCGTTGACGGTCTCGTCCACACTTCTTATAATCAAGCTGTTACGGCCACGGGGCGGTTGAGTTCAACGAACCCGAACCTTCAGAACATCCCGGTTCGCACCGACAACGGCAAGGAGGTACGCAAGGCGTTTGTGCCGCGCGACGAGAACCATATCCTCCTCGCCGCCGACTACTCGCAGATAGAGCTTCGCATCATCACGCACCTCAGCGGCGACACCGCCATGACGGAGGCTTTCCGCAAAGGCCTCGACATCCACGCGGCAACGGCATCGAAAGTCTATAATGTTGATATGAAAGACGTTACAAAAGACATGCGCCGCCGCGCCAAAGCCGTCAACTTCGGGATAATCTACGGAATGTCGGCGTTCGGATTGGCGGAACGTTTGGGCATCGCCCGCGCCGAAGCGTCGGAGATCATCAAGAGTTATTTCCGCGAATACGCCGGCATCGAGGAATATATTGCAAATAACATCGACTTCGCGAGAAGAAACGGCTACGTCGAGACGATGTTCGGCCGACGCCGTTACCTGCGCGACATCAACTCGTCAAACAGCGTAGTGCGCCAGTTCGCCGAACGCAACGCCATCAACGCACCGATTCAGGGAAGCTCCGCCGACATGATAAAAATTGCGATGGCGAATATTCATAAAGAACTGAAAAACAGAAATTTAAAATCAAAGATGATTCTTCAGGTACACGATGAACTCGTTTTCGACACCTGCCTTGACGAACTCAATGTTGTCAAGGAAATAGTAAAAGACAAGATGGAAAACGCAATAAAACTCAACATACCGGTCATCGCCGAGCTGAACACTGGCGACAACTGGCTTGAAGCACATTGATTAGTTAAAAGTTAAAAGAGTAAAGAGTAAAGATAAAGGGAAGCAAAAACAATAGAAACCTTAACAACCGCATAGCGGTTACATATCAATATGGCAGAACACAATGAAACAGGGGCTTTGGGCGAGAAGCTCGCACGTGACTTCCTCATCGCCAAAGGGTATCAGATCCTGGAGCAGAACTGGGTCTGCGGCCACAAGGAAATAGACATCATCGCCAAGGACGGCGACGAGCTTGTAATCGTTGAAGTGAAAACGCGGAAAGTGCCGGTCATCGTTGAGCCGGAGGAGACCATCGACCGTTACAAGCAGCAGTTTCTGATTTGGGCAGCCAACGCCTACGTCGAACGCAACAGGCTCGACATCGACGTGCGTTTCGACATCGTGGCGGTCGTCATCGACCACAACAACGAGCACAGAATCGAACACACGGAAGATGCGTTTTACCCGGTGGGGAGATGATTTTTCATTCTGAAACCACTAATCCCCTATCATCTCGTGGAATCGCTGCATCCTGCGGTAAACATTGTTGTATGCGGTGCCGGTGACGGCGGCGATGTGCTTGTCGTCGAGGCCCACGAGGCAGAGGCTCAGCAGCAGTTTGTCGTCGTATTTCAGCTTGTAGCCTTCCGGCACGATGTCCTGCATGATGTCGCCGACGTTCTCGTCAACGACATCCACTATATGGCGCAGCGTCGCCTTGTCGAGCAGCAGCTCGGGGTACGAGCCGCTCGCCTTCACGAACACGTCGTTCATCGCCGACACGCGGCGGCATGTCGCGTCGTCCATCACGGCGGACATGCATTCCTTGAACGACGGTCTCGCCGCTGATGACGGCGACGGGGCCGAACGCATCGCCGACTTCATCGCGATGTTTTCCGCCTCAAGCTCGCGCATACGACCCTTCAGCTCCTCCATCTCCCTCGACGCGCTGCGGGCGCGGCCTTTCATGACACCCACAAGCCACTCCCTGTCGCCTATCTCCCTGTTGAGGCTCTCTATCTCAACGTCTTTCTTCTCGATTTCCTTCATGTGGCGTCTCTTCCTGAACATCCCGTTGAGCGAAAGCACGGCGACCACGGCGGCTGCCGACACCGCGACAACGACAATTATCATCCTCCACAGATGCGCCTTCTTCGCCGCCTCCCTGCCGGCGACATACCGCCCGTAGGCGGCCACGATCTCGTTCTTCACCGACGTGAGTGCAATCTCATCCGCGGTGTCTTCGGCGAGATAAGGAGCATATTGAGCCGCCTTCTCACTGTCGCCCGTGATGTTGCATATCTCTATGATGCGCCGGGCCGCGTCCATGCGAGAGAACTTGTGCATGCTGAAGTATCGCTCATAATAATATATCGCCGAATCGTATTGACCTTCATTGTAATAGATGTCGGCCAACATGCCGCAGCTCATCATTGACGATTCCTCTTCAACGGCATTGCTTATCTGGAAAACGACAATCTCGCGCGCCTCGTCCTGCCTGCCGATGTTGTACAGTATCATCGCCCTGGTGCGGGCGATGCGCTCCCTCAGCCTGCTGTCGTCACGCCCGCTTAATGTGAGAAGCGAATCGGCCTCCATAATTGACGAAAGCGCAAGACTGTCTTCATTCATTTTATTGTAAATTGAAGCCATTTGGTACTTGTCTTGGGCAATTGAAAGAAACATTTTTTCGTTCAAAAATATCTCATTGGCAAGTGAAAATAAAGCAATTGAGATGCTGTTGATTTCATGCCAAGATGTAACTGATGCCAACCTGATGTAAGTCAACGCCTTGAAATGCCTGATGTCGTATCTCTCCGCCTTTTCGTAATCTATCATGTCCAAAGCCTCAAGTGCCGAAAGGAAGTCGCCGAAAGCCTCCGCTGCGAGTTCCCTTTCATACTCGCCAACGCCTTTGTAATAATGGGCGCGGGCCTTATAGAATATGACATCAATGTTTTTCGGATATTTCAAGGCGAGGCTGTCGAAGAAGACGGCGGCGGCGGCAACCGCCGAGTCGTTGGTCTGCCCGAAGTCGTTCTTGTACAGGGCCTCGGCGACCAGGATCTGGTATTCATAATATTCGGCCTCGGAAAGACGCCGTTCGTCGAGGGTGTCGGAGAGCGACACTATCATGTCCAACGCCGCGTCGGGGCGGGCGGTCATGGTGTCGGCTATCGTCTTCAGGACGGTGTTGTGGAGCGATTTCCTGCTTCCCGGAAACGGCGTGAAAAAGCTGCAGCCTTGCAGGAGGAGCAGCATGGCGCAGAAAACCGATGTCAGAAAGGCATTTTTATTTTTCATTCCGCAAAAATAAAAATTTTTCAGATTACAAAAGCTAATTTTCTGATAATTTTATCATCTTGATTATCAAGTTGTTGGGCGATTTTCTGCAATAATCTGCAAAAATGTTTTCAAAAAAGGCCTGAAATTATTGAATATCAAACACTTGCATTTTCCAAAATCAAGATTGGAGGTGCTTTTAAACACGTTGTAACAATATGGTTGTCAAGTTGTTAGCCCCAAAATTGCAAAAATTTGCAAACGCAAAAAAAATTTTTGTGTGTGATAAGGATGTAATTTTGCCATCGGAATTCCAAAAGTAACTGAATGTCAAATTTAAAAATGTCAAAAAAATGATTGCAATGAAGAAATTTATGTTTTTTATGCTTGCCGTGTCGCTGTATGGCTTCGCGGCAGGCCAAAACATCGGGCCGCACCAATTCAGTGCCAAGACCGAGATGAAGTTCTCGGCGCAAGCCGGAAAATTAGCCGAAGACAACCGCTTCCTGTGCTTCACCTTCAACAAGGAGGCCAGACAGGACGGCAAATATCTGTGGGACAAGACGTATGACGTGTTCATCGACTACGGCGATCACAACCTTGTCTTGATATGCGACCACGAGTTCGACGACTACTATCTTGTCACCAACGACTCCGTGATGAACATTGACAGGGAAAGGAGAAACCTCAACATCTTCAGGAAGAAATCAAAATCCAGAGCCTTTTTCGATGTCGGGGCGGAGAACTATGTGAACAAGATCAGAGGCGTTGATTATTTCCTCAGGCCTCTGAAAAAACACTGCGGGATGAAAAAGTCCGATTTACTCGTGGAAAGCAAAGATACTATCATCAACGGCACGAGTTTCACCGTATATACCGGGCATTCCGGAATGGTGCATCTATACAACAAGGAAACCGGCAGGAACGACATCCCATACGACATCGTTTCAGTGGCCTACGTGAACAACGAGACGAACTGCCTCGACAGCGTGTATTACACCAACATCACCGACAACGAATTCAAGAACGAGACGATCATCAAGGTGCTCGGCGTCAGCAATGACGACAAGTACCGGCTGATAGATTCCGTCTTCGACTTCACCGGCAGGTCGTATGCCGGTTACTCCCTACACGACAACCTGAACCCTCCGTCCAATATCTCTGCCACATCGAACAAGGAACTGACCGATGCTACCCTCGATTTCCCGCTGGTCAGTCTGGATGGCGACACCACGACGATAAGGGAGGAGGACGGCTGGCTCTTCCTCGACTTCTGGTTTCTCGGATGCGCCCCGTGCGTGGAGAGTTTCCAGAAGATCAGGCGCGAGCAGGACTCGCTCGGTTACAGGGTCCTCGAGCATGAAGACATCAAGATGATGCTGGTAAATGAGATCAGCGACAATGCCGAACTCATCAGGGAAAGGATGGAGAAGTACGGCATCAACGACATAATCTACACGGCCAAGGAGTTCCGAAAGGTCTATCAAGCCACGCCGTGCCCGTACATCATCCTGATTTCACCCGACAAGCAGAAAGTCTTCGAGGCCGCGGGAGAAGTCGGCGACTGCTACGACAAGCTTCTCAAGGCCAAGAAGGAGTATGAAATGAACATCAAAAAATGACGGACATGAAAAAATTATTATTAATGATAATCGCGGTGCTTCCAGCATTCGCAGTCAATATAAATGTAAGGTAATCATGCTAATTCATAACAAGGCATCTGAAGGCATATCCCGTCTGTCTTCCGTCTTGAAAACGAAATTTTAGGGTTTTACGAACCGCTTTTTAGGGTTTTAGGTATTGACAAAATTTCATTGACGAAATATTTTTGCAACATAATTCAAATTAACGTTTAACAATTAAAAATTTAAAAAAATGAAAAAGATTTCAGCACTCATCATCATGCTTGCGATGGTTTTCGCGGCCAGCGCGCAGGGCGACATGTACGCCTTCTACAGGACCTACGGCGACAAATACATCGTCTCCACCAGCACCATGACAACGACATCCGACAACTGCGTCATATTCAACGTCGGGCTGTACGCCAACAACTGGCCAAGCACCGAACTCGACTACATCGGAACCATGCTCTACAAGGTGAACTGCAGCGGGGATGCCATCGATTCGCTCTTCATGCCCGCACCGATGTCCGTGACATCGTGCTTCAGACACCCGACAATCGCTGACGCCACGGCGTTCACCTCCAGCTCGAACATCAACGACACGCTCTTCTTCAGGATACTCACCGTCAGCGACGACCTTGACATCATCGGCGACACCTCCATCCCGCTGGCTTCATCAAGCAGTCTGGCCCAAAACCCCGGCGCAAAAAGCATCCTCGACCAAGACAACAACATCACGGTCTCCTTCAGATGCCCGCCCGACACCGGCAATGACGCGGTAAACCATTTCGTGATCGCCAAGCTGAACCTTGACGGAGAGGTCATCGCCGGACCGGAGCATATAGAGACGAACGGCGTGGACTCGAGATTCAAAGGCATCTTCAGCACGAACCCGCTGCAGTACGTGTATCTGTCACGAAGCACCGACATGCAGAGAAACCACGCCACCGTCCTGGACGAAAACTTCACCGTTGTCAAAGAGATGGACCTGCCAGATAAAATCGGCAACATTGAATTCCGCAGCTATGACTGCCGTTACCTGAATTTGGATGACGAATCGTTCGCGCTCGTCGTCGAGGGGAACAAGTATTTTTCGACGGACATGTTCCTGCTCGTGGCCAAATTCGACCATGACGGAAACCTCATCGGGTACGACAAAAACACTGACTTGAGCAACAGTTATGACGGTGTGTGGCTGTGCGCCACTGATGATAACGGGGACATCATCATCACGATGACCAGATTTGACGACGGCAACAGATACATCGTCGTCGCCTGCCACGACAAGGACGACCTTTCGATGAAATGGGAGAGACGAATCACGGACTACCCTACAGTCGCTTACGATGTCATCTACGCAAACAAGACATTGGACAACGGTGTGACAGCCTTCCTTGACAACGGCGGCCCCAACTACAGCATAATGGTCATTTTCGTTGAAGACTTCGCCTCCGTGGATGAACCCGGCACCGAGACGGTCACGTCCATCTGCCATCCGAACCCGGCCTCAGGCAGCATAAGCGTCAGTGTCAATTCCGGCGCGGAAATCGAGAGCGTCAGCCTCCACGACATCTCCGGCCGCCTCGTTAAGGCTCAGCAGTCAGGCTTCGGGAGCATCGACATCAGCGGCCTCGCACCGGGAATGTATGTGATGAAGGTCACGCTCAACGACGGAAAGGTGTTCGAGGAGAAGATTGTGAAGAAATGAACAAATATCTCAAAGTCATAGTCAGGATCGTTGCCGGCGGCGTCATCGGCGGTGTCGTCGGCAGCATCCTGCTCAATCGACACGTCAGCGACTTCGACCTCACTGTTGCGGTGGCGTTGCTTTCGATGGCCGTCGTCATCCTGGCGTGGTATCTCGCAGAATACATAATAAAGTCGGAATTTTAGGATTTCCGGTCTCCGTCTGGAAAGCAGTCAGCATTCAAGCTCCGCAAGGTCGGAATTTGTTTGACAGCACAGAAATCTGATAATAAATAAGATTTGGGTCTTATATCGTTTTGACAACAGCCAAACACCATTTCAGGGTATTTGGCTGTTGTTCAAACTGCTGTTTAACACCCTTGCAAGGTATCAAAATGTTGTCCAAACTGCTGTTTTATATCCTTGCAAGGTATCAAAATATTGTCCAAACTGCTGTTTTATACCCTTGCAAGGTATCAAAATGTTGTTCAAGCTGCTGTTTCACACCCTTGCAAGGTATCAAAATGTTGTCCAAACTGCTGTTTCACACCCTTGCAAGGTATCAAAATGTTGTCCAAACTGCTGTTTTATATCCTTGCAAGGTATCAAAATATTGTCCAAACTGCTGTTTTATACCCTTGCAAGGTATCAAAATGTTGTTCAAGCTGCTGTTTTATACCTTTATTTGGTGCTCAACTCTTCTTGGGGTTGTCTGTGAACCGCCTTCCTGCCTGCTGTCGTCTTCTTATTATTTCATTGTACTCGTTGACAAGCCCCTGCACTTCATCGTATTCAGTCTTGTAGTCAGCCGGGGCGATGATGGAATAGGCGAAAAGTGTCTTAAGCAGTTTCTCGTTGAACACCGTGAGGAGTTGTTTCTTCACCTCCGATGCCTTGACCGTTTTTGAGGCGGCTGTCTGCTGCATGTCGGAGCGCAGTTCGGCGGTGAGTTTGTCGGCTGCGGCTCTGATGCCGGCGACGCATTCCGGCAACCCGTGCAGTTTCGCCACGGCCTGCTTTGCGGTTGCCTCTTCAAGGTCGTTGAGGAAGGCCACCACCGCGCCCGTCTTCTTCACCCGCCCGACGGAGGTGATGTGGTTGTTGGCCTCGACAACGGCGGAGAGTGCCGCGGCTGCCGACTTCAAACCCTCGTCGTCGGAGATGAGGTTGCATTCTACTATCTTTCTGAAGTGGAAGAAACGTTGGTTGAGGTCCTTGGCGAGCTTGTCGAGGTTGTGGTCGTACATGACCTTGGTGTTGACGTCGGCGAGGACGGCGTTGAGCTGCTGTGTCTCGCTGATAAAGGCGTTCAGCTGTTCGTTGTTAGGGTACTTCTGCATGATGGCTACGGCGGCCGCCGTGCTTTCCACCGCCTCTTCGCCCGCTGCGTTGTAAGAGAGGTTCTTCATCTTTTTAATTTTTATGTTAATACTATGTAAATTAGTGAAAATCAATCCTGTCTGTGACGATTTTCGGCTGCAAATTTACAATTTTTTATTTGAATAATAGGGCTAATGGACAAAAATTAGGCTGAAATCTTCCGAAAGCATAGTAATAACTATGGGTTTGGCGCGTTCAAAGGTTATGAATAAAAAAAGTGCATTCATTGCGGCAGCCCAATAACGAAGAAAAACGGCATGGTCAACGGGCGCCAGCTATACAAATGCCATGCTTGCGGCAGACAATTCCTTGGAGGTGAGAGACTGGATCCGGATGCCCTTTTTGCGGCATATCTTGAGGGCAAGCAGACCTACGAGCAACTGGCGGAGAGATACGGCTGCTCTGCGAAGACGATACAGAGATGTCTGGACAGGGCAAAGCCGGCCCGTTTGGAACAGTTCTCGTCCGTGGCCGACGTCGTGATGGACACGACATACTTCGGGCGCAGGTTTGGTGTGATGGTGTTCAAGAACAGCCTCGACGGGGCGATACTGCTGAAGAAGTACGTGAAAAACGAGACCGTGGAAGGGTACGTCTCTGGGATCGCGGAGATTGTCAGGCGGGGCATCAGTGTGCAAGCCATAGTGTGCGATGGCCGCAGAGGCGTACTCCAGGCATTCCCCGACATTCCTGTACAAACCTGCCAGTTCCATCAGGTCAAGACGGTTACCAAGTACTTGACAAAGAAGCCGAAATTAGAAGCAGCCAAAGAGCTGAGAGCCATCTCCCTCAGGCTTGTTGACAGTACCGAAGCCGAGTTTGTGAGGATGCTTGACGCATGGCATGAAAAGTGGAAGGACATATTGGACGAAAGGTCAGCAAACGTGGAAACCGGCAAGACCTTCTATACCCACAAGCCATTGCGAAGCGCCTATCGGAGCCTGCGCAGCAATCTGCCTCATCTGTTCGTGTTCGAGCATTGGAGAGAGTTGGACGTGCCCAACACGACGAACACGCTCGACGGCCAATTCTCCGACCTGAAGAACAAGTTGCGCAACCACAACGGCTTGTCCGCCGAGAGGAAGAGGAGATTGATAGACAAATACTTTCTGGCCTGAAAAGTTGGCAGGGATTGAAGTCGTCGTTGGGTTTTTAAAGGCATGGCAGTCCGCCAAATAAAGTAAGGGTGGCCCTTATGAGGTCACCCTCGAACACTTCATTTGTCGTGTCTGTCCAATCTATTCCTTGGCAGGTTGCTCCCCAGCAGAGCCCGCTTCCGCTTCAATTGGTGTTGCAAATATAAATCAATGTCGCATTGGTATGACATCTGCCCCCAAAAAAACAGCCTAATTTTTGTCCACTTGAGAGCAACGTCTCAAAAACAGC
>JAKSMX010000034.1 GCA_024400305.1 Bacteroidales bacterium
ATCGCCCAAGCCCTTAACATCCAACGTCTTGCCGTTGATTGTTAGGGAGCCGTTGCCAGCGCCTTCAATCCTTATGAGGGGCTTGGCTGTGTATGCCGTGGGGTTGTAGATTATCATGCCGTTCAAAGCATCGACGGGCGTCTCTGCTGACTTCAAATATTTCTCTGCTCGGCACATAAACGGGATTTTAGCCTTGCCAAACATCATAAAAGAATTTTCGATTGATGCGCCGCCGTTATAGTATGCCAGTCTGTAATAATTCGGGTTGAAACTGTCCTCAAGCCTCAAATATCCCTTTTTACTCATAAGCCAAGCATTAAAGGCGTTAATTGTCTCGTTAATGTCCTCGTCGTAGCCGTCAAAGATATTTAAAGCGACGTCATAGGTCGCGCTAACATCCTCAAAAGCGTCCTGCTGTTGTAAAATAACGCCATTACGCCCGGGAACTGTGTAAGCGGTTCCCTTGCGTACTGGCTGATTAAAAGCGGGCGCGTCGGTGACCACCATGCCGAAATCACTCGACGCCCTGCCGTCATATATCAATAAGCCGCGCTTATTAATACCTTTAATAAATGAATTAGGCATAAACAGCCCCCTTGATGTTAAGCATATTCTGGAACTCGATAGCCGCCTCGCGTGCGATCTCTCTCGCGCTCTGACCCGGTGCCGCGTTGACGTTAATCGTCACGGAACCACCAAAACCGCCGCCCGGCATTACTGCCGCGCTCGCCGCGTTGCTTGTAACCTGTGAGGTAATTGAAAGATTTGCATTTGATGCCATTGTGTCGGCAACGTTGTCCATTTCGTCAGAGAAACCGACGCCGATACCTTCCGCGAGGAATTTACCAACCTCGTCACGCATTACGCGGGAAGGTGAATGGATGCCAAAAACGCCCTTAATCGCCTCGGTTATCTTGGAGCCCATGCCCTTGATTTTCTCTTTAATCCAGTCGATTTTGTCATTGAGACCATTCCACAAGCCTGCGATCATGTCAGCGCCCCAACCCTTCGCCTGTGTCGCGAAATCTGTAAAGACTTTGACGGAACTCTGAAAAGCCGTTTTAATCTTTGACGGGAGCGAGGTAAACCAACTCTTTACCGCCTCCCAAATCTTGATACAACATTCTTTTATTCCGCCGAGGATGTCGGTGCCAAACATTTCCCACGATTTAATGATATTCATGAAAAACTTAACGATTACGCCGCCAATCTCTGGGAGCGAGTTGACCAATGCCATAATAACGGCGCCAACCAAAACCAGCGTGGAATTAATGAGCATCATTAAGTTTTCGGGGTCTGTCAGACTGTCGACGACCTGCCCGAAAATGTTGAAAATTGCCGGGAGCAATACGGGCAAGGTCAAGCTCAAGCCGTCAGACAATAACGATACAAGCTCAAAAATGCCGTCAATGAATAATTTGACATTATCATCGCCCGCGAGCCAGTTAATCATATCGATCGTCATTGATGTCAGCGCCGTCATAAGCACGGGCAAAGCCGCAAAAAGGCTCTCTGCTATGCTTTGAAGTCCCTGCGTCAATACTGGAACCAACTGCGGCGCGAGCGCGCTGACTGTTCCAATCGCATCGACCAGAAAGGTAAAAATCGCCGTAATCAACCCCGGCAGCATCGGAGCAAAGCCCGACACGATGCCGCTCAAGATTGAGCTTGCGAGGTCAAAAAATACGGGCGCGAGGGTTGTAACCTTACTGATTATGCTCTCAAGTCCGCCCTTTATTAACTCGATGCCCTCGTCTTTACCACCGAATAATAGCGCGAGACCATTAGCGACGTCAGTAAAGCCCGGGAGCATTTCGCCGATCATTGTATTTTTAACGCCCGACATTGTATTTTCTAATGTCGTAAGGCTGTCAACATAACCAGCCGACGCCTTAACCGCATCGTCGCTCATAACCATGCCGAGCTCGTTGGCGTTGGCGATAAGTTCCTTCGTTTCCTCTGCGGTCATATTGAAAAGCGGCGTTAATTCCTGTCCGGAACGACCAAAAAGGTCATTAGCAAGCGCAGCCCTTTCGGTACTGTCTGCCATTCCTTGGAACCCTGTAATTGCCGCCTCGAAAATTTCCTCGCGGGTCATTGTTTGGAGATCATCAAGGGATAAACCCAGCGCCGCAAACATTTGTTGCGCCTTGTCTCCGCCGTTTTTCGCATCGTCGAGCTTGTTGGTTAATGTCTTGAGACCCGTCTGCATATTCTGCATTGACGTGCCTGCGAGCGTCATAACATAATCCCATTCTTGATAGGATTTCATTGACAAACCGACTTTTTGCGATTGCTTTTCGATACTGTCGCCATATGTTGCGACATCGCCAGCCGCATCGACGAAAGCCTTGCCTGTTGCAACTACTGCGCCCGTCGCAGCGGTCAAAGCCGCGCCGATTGTCGCGCTTGTCGCTTTGAGCGCTTTGCCGAACTTCTCGCCAAATTTAGCGCCGCCGCTTTCGCCTGCCTTTTCTGCTGCCGTGTCAGTTACGCCCGTCAGCTGTTCTTTAATTGTCGCTTGCGACCCTGCCATATTTGGCACAATGGTCACGGTCGCGCGAGCAATTTCCGCCATATTATCCGCCATTGTGTAGCCGTCCTTTTATCCATTTACGCATTTCATCGGGCGGGAGCGCTCCGCGTCCGCCGATTGCGCGCGTGTTCTTATCCTTGCCCGGTCTCGGGTAAGGTGTAATCTTTCTTGCTTGTTTGTGGGTTCCTATCGCGATTAAATTGTTATTAATCTGCTGCAATAGGTCGAATATATCCGCGAGCAACAAATTGGTCTTTAGGCTTGTCTCAAAGCCGTCCATTTGATTGAGTTTTCTCGCGGTTGCCGATTGTATGGGTAAATTCCCTATAAATGACGAAAGGGCGCCCCAAGATAGAGCGCCCCCAATGTCGTCGATTGTATAACCCGTTAAGGTTATCAAATCATACTCGAGCGCCTCGCGGTTGTTTTCGGCAAACTTGGCAAGGCTTACGATTTTTTTACGTCAGTCCCGCCCTCTACGCTTGCGCTTTTCCAAGCCTCTGCGATCTCGGCAAGGTCGTCAAACGTTAAAGCGTTGACGACTTCCTCGCTTAAGTATGTTTTGAAAAATTCGATTATAGCCTTATTGTTGTCGAGCTTGCTCGCCTCGCCAATCTTGAGGTATTTAGCAAGCGGGATTTTATAGGTCTCGTCGCCGATGTTAACATTAAGGTACTCGATCACCTTTTTGGGTTGAATAGTAATATTTGGCATGGTTGAAATCTCCTATTAAGATGCTTTCTGTCCGTCGTCCTTCATCAATGTCCAAGCGGCTGCCTCAATAGTAAAACCATACTTAATGGGGTCGTTTGCGACAAATGTAAGGTCGTCAAGATCGCGGAGCATACCGACCTCGGTGCCCAGCATGATCATGTCGTCATTGTCCTTCATCAAGAAAAGGAACGCTTTGGGTGTTGAGCTGACGCCAGCCTCGACCTTTACCTTCATAAGATTGCCGTGGTCTGATGTCGCGGGTGTTGTCTCAACGTTGTCCTCGCCGAAAATAGCCTCGAGGGTGCTTGCGATTGTTCTCAAGAACTCGCCCTTTACAAGACCGCCCTCGTCGCCGCTTGCCAATCTCTCGGTAATCTTTGCCCAGTTTCTAATGGGCTCGCTGTCCTTGTTAGGTGTCCAAGTAATACCGCCGTCAGAAATTGTCGAGATTTCTTTCCAGTCTGCTGCCAACTGCTCGCCCGGATATGTGGGGAGCGCGGTGCCAGCGGGTGCGATGAATGCCATGCCGCTCGCCAAGCCAATGCCAAGATTTACGTCATTAGTCATTTTGCTTTATCTCCTTAATTAAATAGTTATTTTTTGCTTATGCGCTATAACCTCGAGGGTCGCCGTGCATAGCTTAATATCTGGGCGCGCGGGGTCGTTTCCCCACTTCGCCAGACTGTTCACGCTTGCGTGATTGTATTTAACGCCGTCAGCGTTTGCGCTTGCGATGATCGCGCCGACCGCCTTGCGAATGTAGTCATAAGCATCCGCGTCGGTCTTTGCCCTTGCGTCAACCGATACGAGAAAGGTGCTTATCGTGTCGGTCTCGCGACCGCCGACCGCCGTAATCAAAACACAAGGCATTTTGAAGTTAGCGGGCAAAGGTCTGCAATATATCGCGAATTTGTCGCTTAACGCCTCTCTGATAGCGTCCTCAATGTCGATTGAAGTTAATATATTCATTACATTACCGCCTTTGATAGCGCTTTATTTTCGCTTTCTGCTTTGAGCGCCTCGGGTGTTGTAGCCTTAACGGATGCGCACCAACGACCGCCGCCATAATTACCCATAAAGGTTTCGACGGCATAGCCGTCCGCGTTTGCGTTGGCGTTTGCCTTTTCTGCGATGCTTTCCGCCAAGCCGCTAACAAGCTCGCGAACTCCGTCGCCCTGCAAGATTTCACGATAGCCGTCATTATTGAAAACGATGTCTGGTTTTGTTCCCATTGTTAACCCTCGTAGCGTCTCAATCTGATTTCAAGATGTTCGAGCCTCTGCGCCGCGGGTTGCATCCTCACGTCGCCAGCGATTTCGTAAGTCTTGCCTTTGAACTCGATGCGATCTTCTGGCTTAATGTCTGCATCTGCGGGAGTAAATAGCGTATATTCGTCAGAAATAGCCAAAACACGCCCGTCTGTGCTGATTGATGTGCTTGCGGGTTGCATCGAGCAACCAGCGACCTCAATCGCGTCGGGATTGTCCCAATCGTAAACCTCGGAACCGCGCGAGAATGTGATTTGAGCCCTTAAGCGGGTAACTGTATCACGACAAAATGAAGGGAGCATCAACGCGCCCCCTTTCTCTCGTTCCATAAGGAAATCGTGCCGATTTGTTGCCTTAACAAGCCAAGCGCCTTCTTGTCGCTATTCCATAGCTTAATCGCGCCGCTTGCGTTGGGTAATGAGAAAGACTGCGAGACGGAGCCAGCGCCCTCGCTGAATGATGTCGCGGGCAACTGTGTCGCGGGTGTGTTAAGTTCACGCATAACGACATCGCAAACGACCGCCTTGGCGACCTCTGCCAGCGCCCTGTATTCTGACAATATAAGGATTTCGCCCTCGGGAGCCGTGTCGAAAATGACGCGATCGCCCGAAACTGTATAAGCATCGATGAAACCTTCCGATGTTCTGACAGAAACGACATTAGCGGGTTTTCGGGATAGTGTAAAGGACGTTGTTGCGCCGTTGCCCGTAAACTCGTCAACGACCGGGCAAAGCTCTGACATATAAATCATTTTGTCGAAATCCTTGCCGACCTTTTTCGCCTCGTAGCGGATTAAATCGCAAATAATAGGGATTAAAGCGCTCGCGCGGGTCTGTTCGCTGGCGGTCAACTGTCTTTTCAAGTTTTGAACGTCTTGAATGGTTGCATAATCGCTCATATTTAAGCCTCTTTCCTCTTGCGTGTGCGCTTTGCGGGTATATCTTCATTCTTTGCGATAGGCGCAGAAATAGGCGCGGCGGGCGCCTTGTCAGCCCCGCCGTCAACCTTTTCCCAATTACCGCCCTTTAATTCGCTCTTAATGTCGATAATGTAGCCCGTCTTCGTATTGCGGTATAGCATCAATCTTCAATTCTTGCGAAAGCTGTGCCATCAAGGATAGCCCAACCAATCCAAGCCTCTGCTCGGAGATATACCTGATTGTGTCCCTTGAGGTCTGATCCAGTATTGTCGGGGTCGCCGTACTCGATAACCTCGAAATTAACCTTTTCAGCATAGCCCCACTTGAAAGCGTTAGCGAAATCGCCGACATATGCCTTCTTTGTAGTAACTGCGGAAACTGTGCTATTAACGTCAGCAGCTACGCCACGAACTGCGCCCGGGTTTGCTCCCCATGACAATTCGGGATACTGTGCAACGCCGTTAACCTTGAGACCAGCCAAAGCGCCTGCGAAAACCTTTGACATAGCGATGCCGTTAGCGTCATAATCGCCGATTGCTGCGATTGCGCCTGTGACGTTAGCCTCGGGGTCTGCTGATGTGTATGTTACGCCTGTAACGTCTGTGTTGGTATCAAATGAATTTGTACCAATGAGCGCGGATGCGACGCCTGTCTTGGGGTTTGTTCCGTGCATAGCCATGATGTCGAGACCGCGAGCGATCTTGCCCTCAAAGCCCTCATTGAATGCGCGGATGTATTCGAGCTGCTTTTCCTCTGATGCTCTTACGAACTCGTCAGAAACGCGTGCGCCGTATTCGATCTTAACGGGAACCATATGAACGACCTTATTTTCGTTAACGTGTGAACCCTTTGCCTCGCCTTCACCTACAAGGTTAACCTCGCCAGTAAGTGAGAATGTCATGATGTCTGTGCCGCTGAATGCTACGGGTGTAGAACCTGCGAGCTTTGCGATTGCTGAATGTCCCTGTGCGCCTGTGAAAACTTCCTTAACAAGTTCTGCCGGGAATGATGTGGATGTGAATGCCATTTTTCTCTGTCTCCTATATTAAAATTTTATTCTGTCTTAACGCCGCTCAATACAGCCTTAAGACTTTCCCTTTTAGGGTCTGTATTAGCGCCTGTCGGCGTCTTTGTCGGCAACAATGAATTATTGCCCACTAACTTTTTAAGGCTCTCTGCGTCCTTTCTGATGCTTTCCTCGTCGGTTCCGCCGATGCGGTCAACCCATTCAAAGCCAAGACCAACCTCGTGAGCGATGCGGCTCTTAAGGTTTGAAACCTCATAAGCGCTATTCTTCGCGGTAAGCTCTGCGATTGTAGCGGCGTCGGTCTCTCCCTTTGCCTTGAGTTCTTCGAGCGTCTTATTAGCCTCTGCGAGCGCCTTATTGTGTTCCTCTGGGCTGATATAACCCTCGTAACGCTTGTTAGATGCCTCGCGCTCTCTATCAAGGCGAGCCTTAATAATTGCGTTGAGCTCGTCCTGTGTCTCGATTGCCTTAAATTCTTCAGCCATTTTTTGCCTTCTTTCCCTACTTTTCCGCGTAGTAACGTAAATATTAATAACCAACGCGTTGCACCCTCGTCTCTTTGACGCTGGTCGCCGCGTAAGTCGCTAATGATACCGCCTCGAGTAACGCGACCTCGATCGCGTCGTCAAGTGTCTTGTAACCATAACCGCCACCGCTGCCGATTGCTCGATGCTGGCAGTTAGTAACGCTTTGCGTCAATGCTGGTTGAGCTGAATGACACAAAACCTTGTTAGCGATCATGGTCTCAAATTCGGCGTTTGCCTGTATAACTTCTTTTGTGGTTGCCGCGACGGCGCCCTTGATTTTCAGCTCTTTGCACTCGCGTAAAAACGTTTCCGTTCCCGCCGCGCCGTCAACTAAAATCTTTTTAACGCCTGCGCCCTGTATAAATTGCGTAATCCAGCTATTGCCGTCCCTTTGGTTGCGGCAATCAATAGCCTCGCAATAGATGCGCCCGTCGTTTGTTTTCGACGCCAACGCCAAGACGACATTTTCGCCGTTCTTGCCGTACTTAATACCGGCACAAAGCGAACCAGCCAACTCGGGCAACGGGTCAGCTTTAAGGTCGAGCCATTGGGGCTCACTTATCGCGCTGGCTTGGTTGTACTTAATCCATAAGCCAAGACGCTGAATGTTAAAGTCGATGTCGTCGCCGTTAATCTCGTCTTGAATTGCTCGCTCGCTGATCTGCGTGCCTAATGACGGATTGCATTGATACCACGCCTCGCGGTCTTTGACGTCGGTCTTATGGTCAACTGACCATTCTGCCCAGCCGCCATTAACCTGCTCGCCCGCAAAGCACTTATCTCGCAAATTACGAAAGACTGTGCCGCCACTTACCGCGGTCGGCGGGGTTCCACACATTATGGTCTGTGGTCCCGTCTTTGCCGTCGATGATGTAACAACGTAATTGAGCGCCGTCTGTTGCTGCGTCGTGTATTCCTGCGCCTCGTCGATGATCAAAAGGTCATAACCAGAACCCAAAGCGCCGCTATTTGTTCGCGTGCGGAACTCGATGCGACCGCCGCCAAGGATTTCAATTACTTCCTGCCCTAAAGCCTTGTAATTTTTAACCAGCTTAACGCCTATATTTAAAAGGCGGTTCTCAAGTCGCTCATAAGCCTTGTGAGCCGTGTCGGTTAGATGCGCCGTGTGTAGAATTAACTCGCCATTAAACAAGCCCCATATTTCGCGCTGGGTAAGGACTTCGTTTTTTCCGTTTCGTCTCGGAACTGAATAACCGAATTTTGTGTGTGTCCAAAGTCCTTCTGAATTAACGCCTAATATGTCATTAAGCATTAACTCCTGCCATTCGTGGCAAGTGTAACCACTTAAGTTATAAAGTAAAACAGCCTCGCCGCCGTATGTCTCGGCGTAAGGTAAAATCACGGAATTAGTAGGAATTTGATTTCCTACTTTCACCGCGATGCGCCCCCTTCCGCGGGCTTATCTCGGGAATGTCCCATATGATCAACCTCGTTAATTTTTATAGTTATTAACGCGCTGGGAGAATGTTGAGCCGTTCCGCTCCGTCACATAGTCAATAGTACAATGACAATTTTCGTGACGTCTCCATACGTCGCTACCCTTTTCCGCAACTTCGTCATAAGGATAACGACCTTCTTGCGCATAGCACCATTTGCAAGCGCCCGCCTCTGCGGTTCTTATGACGTAAGTCTTAACGCCCGCCGAACTCATAACGCCAGCGTTGGCGCGTATTGCATCGTCTACAACGTTTTGCGTGAAGTTCGTAATCTGGTCGTAAAAGGTCTTTTCGATGTTTGTGAACTCGGGATTTTCTCGCAGTTCCTGCACGATGCCGAAAGCACGATCGCCGTCAAATTTCGGCGCTTGGTATCTGATGCCAAGGCGCGCGTCCTTGTTCATGTCCTGTTGGACTGTCTCGCATACCTTACTAACAATATTATGATTTAATCCCAACGATCTCGGGATTAGGTCGTCAATGTCCCATTCTTCAATGGTCTCATAGGGTGCGTGTTGCTTTAAGATTTTCGCAAGGCATTCGCCAACTCTGACAGAATAAGCCGACGCGGTCGCGTATGTAGCGCGACCTGCCTCGATTTCCTTATATAACTTCATCGCCTGCTTATCGCTGGCTAATAACTGCCAAAATTCTTCTCGAATGTCGTCAAACGTCAAAGCCATTTAGTCGATACCTGTCAAGCGGCGCATCTTGTCGGCGTCAATATAGCCGTCGATTGCAAGATTGAGCTTTTGAACGCCGTCGCCAATCTGTGCGAGCATAGCCGCATCGGGCTCAAATGTCGGACGCCACTCTGCTTTTGTATTAAAGACCTGTGTGCGATCGAAAGCGATGTCGTCACGGATGCACGCAGCAATATAACCCGTATTTTTAAAGCCGACACCAAAGCATCGCTGTGCTTTAGCGCACGCAAGGCGTAGGGTTTCGTGTGATGCCTTGATTGCCTCGGCGCTTGAGGGGTTGGATGTAACAAATCCAAGGTCGTCAAGTGTTAAGCCTGTTTCTCCGGCAAACATCGACGCTAATGATCGCAACTGTTCCGCGTGCGGAGCCATAGAACCCACTTGGAACTGTCCCAGCGTCGGGCTATTGCCGTCCTCGTCTTTCGTGAAGGAAAGCATCGCGGACGCGGTCGCTTTCCAGCTGTCAAGCATTTCGGCGTCTTGGCTTAAGCCTGTCGCGTATTTCTGCGGGAATGAGTAAAACTCCGCCGAAATCTCGGAGCGCTTTACTGTTCGCATCGCGCTCTTGGTGATGTCCATGCAAGCGCGAGAAATGCGGGAATGTCCGAAAGGTCTGCGCGCATCTGGCTTATATATAATCGGAACCAATGCGCAATATGTTGCGCCGTGTCTTTCCTCTGCGACGAGCTCGTCATTAGTGTAAACCTGTGTTAATCCGGGCAAGAAATAGGCATATGTCACTATTTTGCCCTTTTCGTCGCGGTCAAGAACTGCGACGCCCTCGATCATTAGGTTAGTAAAATCGTCAATGATGCCCGTAGCATTGGCGCCGTCGATTATCTGAATGCGTGGCAATCCGATGCCCTTGCTGATGTATGCAAAACTGCAAGACGTAACCAGCGCGCTCAAGATCGCATTATCAAATAGAATGTCGGGATTGTTTGCGTTAAACATTTCGGCAAACTTAAAATCGTCGTCTGAAAAGCCATAGAACTGTAAACGATCTGCAAGCCCGTCGACCGCCTTCGTGCACCAACCATTGACCACGCCAAAACAGCGTAATCCCTCGGGTGTTGAGATGCCGAAATCTTCCGCCTTCTGCTGCTGCTCGTAGAATTTATACCTTAATAGGCATCTTTTGCGCTTTGCCGCGAGTTGCTTAAGTAGGTATGTTGTGCCTTTATATTCCATTTTTCTTTTGTCCTCTTATCTTCTCCATAATGCTGGCGGCGCTTGTCTCGTCGTCCTCGACGGGGTTCTCCGCCATTATCTTGCTCATTGTCTGAATAGCTTGGATTTTTACAGACGGCGGTGCCTCTGGGTCGTCTCTGATTTCGAGCAAAGTCCGCACGTTCTGCTCTCTTATTGTCTTGTAATTGATTTCTGATTTGCTCATATATGCCCTTCTTTGATTTTTTCGCATAGGGGTAGGGCTATGGCACGCACCCAAATCACAGTAACAGAAAGCGGTTGGGATTAACGTCGCGCGTGGGGTGACTACCCCCGCCCTTTTAATTTCTCTTTAGCCAGTCCCTCGAAAGCGGTAAATCGCGGTTAGTTATTACTTGTTTGGTTTGCACAATAACGCCAGTCTTTGACGACTTCACGCGGTTACATTGAAGATGTGCAAGCTGTAAATTCTCCAAGCTCGCAGGGTCGCCGCCTTTTGCTATCGGGATGATATGATCAAGCGTTGCGCTCCACGGGTCGGGAAAATGTTTATCATAATTGACGGGTCTGCCGCATATAGCGCAAATGGTATCTCGCGCAAATATGATTTTTTTAGCCTTCTCGAATGCCGCTTTTGCGTTTCCGTCTTTGTCGGGTCTGTATCTCTTTTGTGTTGCCATATAAATACCCAAACAAAAGCCCCGCTTAATTGCGGGGCTCATGCCGAAAGGATATAGTGGATTAGGTGAAGTGTATTACTATAAAATGCGTATAGAGGTTAAAACCAAGTCGTTGCCCTAATTCACATTTACATAATACTACGGGATTAACTCTTATTTACTCTTAATTATGTGCTCTTCAAAAGGCATTGAAAAATCCTGTTTAATGACGATTTGATTGTCAGCAATCTCAACGTCAACATTAGACCAGCCATTTGCATCGGAGAAAATAATTACCTTGTTCCAGTCGCTTGCTTTAACGCGTTTAAGCAAATCATGTAATGTCATTTTCTTCCCTCGCTTTCTGCATAAAGTATTCTTCCCAATGAGTTGCACAATCGTTATCGCACTTATGCTTAAAATCATCTTCGCAGCAATATCCACCGCCCAATTCTTCACACGCCAGCATTAAAGCCTTGCGCAGCGTCTTGAGTTCTTCGAGAAAGCCCGCTCTTTCCGTATGCGCACAATACTTATCTTCATACATTTGCGCCTCTTTCCCGTAAACTCCAAACTCGTCCGCCTCTCTGGTTGTTTGACAAGCCTCGAGATAAAAAGACGCAACCCTCTTTTCTGCCTCAATGTGTTCTTCAAGCGTCATTTTCTTCGCTCCTTTCGAGATATTCGCGCCACTCTATGGCGCTCTTTTCACACGGCAACTTTTTGGACACTACTCCGTCAGTCATAACAATGCAATCGTTAGAGAATGCACAAAGCCCGTTACATTCGACACAATAGCCGTCTTTAAGCAACTGGCAAGCTTTTGCGATCGCTTTATCCTTGGCGGTTAATACCTTGCTCATGTCGGTTATCGCTTTCATTACGGCGTTGTTAATGTCGCTCTGGGTGTATAGCTTATCCTCTGCCGGTGTCGCATCGTTCCCGAACTGATTGAGCTCTTGCGCATAAATTGCCTTGATAGCGAACTCGAGCGCCTCTTTGTCCATTAGATAGGTTTCTTCGACGGCATCCTTATCCATTCCAATGTGATAGTCAGCCTCTGCCAGCAAGCTAAAAAGCTGGTTAACCATTTGTGCGGTCGTCATTTAGTTCCCTCTCTTTCTCGAACTGGTCTACTGTTCGCCAAGTCCAATACAATGCTCTTGAAAAGGGTTTTTTAGTCGTTTTATCTTTTTGAGCAATCTCCAAATTCTCGAGCAACGTATTGATCATTCGTTGAACTGTCACGGCAGCCACTTCCTTTCAACATATGCGACCTCTTTTTCTTTGACGCATTTGATGCCGAGCTTTTCGAGCCTCTTGGCGCATTTGTCGCGGCTGTCCTTGTCCTTGAATAAAAACGTCGCACAATACAAAATCGGGTTCTTTGACATCGCAAGCACACAAGCGTCAAATTTCTTCAATATTTGCGTGGGCTCTGGCGTCATAACCTTGTCAAAGCTCTCCTGTTTGATGTGCAAGGCGTGCATAGCAATCTCGCCCTTCTTGTCGCTCTTGGGCTTGATTTCACCGCGAATTTTCTCGCCAGTTTTTTCAATACATTCGCGGCACACGTTCCAAATCGTTCCGTCGGTCAACTTAAAACCCGCGCCGTTAGCCAGTCCGCGCGCATCGTTCCCCGGTGTAAAGTAATTACCGCATTCGTCGCATTTGATCATCATGTTGTTTCACCTCTTTCATAAATTAATCGAAATATGTGCCACGGCGTAATATTTCAGCCATTTCGCGCAGCATTTCGCCGTGTAGTTTGTATAGATGCTGCTCGCTGATGTGCTCAACTCTCGCGATGTCCTTCCACTTGAGGCAGTTAATATATCGGTCGATTGCAATCGCCCTGTATGTGCTTTTGGAAAGCTCTGCGATTGCTTTGCGGGTCGTTTCCGTAACCCCGCGATATTCTGCCTCTTTCCGCTCAATGGTCTCTAATTGCTCGCTATAATCTGCGAGTAAATCTTCGTGACGCTGGCGCGCCTTGTCCGCATCCGTGGAACCCTCGCGCGGCGTGTAACTGCCGACCGCTGAATTGACAAGGTTCTCGAGCTTTTCAAGGGTGCGCTTGTCCGCCTCTAATTCTTGATAGAAATTAAAGCGGCGGTTAAGCCAGTCCTTGGCGCTCTTAATCTCTGCTGTCATTTCTTGCCCCCTTTCTTGTTGGCGTATTCACCTATGAGCAAAATGAGGCATATGAGCATCAAGGTGATGAATGCCTCGATTAATTTGTCCATGGGTCTGTATTCCTTTCGAAATTAACGCTGTGCTTTCCGTCCTTAAACTCAAGGCGCACCTCGATGAACGCGGTCTCTGCGTAGTATTTTTGGACGTCAAGGCGATAAATCTGCGCATCGTCGCGCCAATAGCCTTCAAAAGTGTCAATGCACTCCTTGGCAATATTGTCAGCGTCTGGGCGCGTCGTCTTGGGTTTTCCCCATTTCTTTTTGTCCTTTACGTCAAAGTAAAAGACCAGCGTTAAGGAAATAGGGCAATCAGTCGGAACCTCTGGGCGATGCTTGTCTATCTCTTTAGCGAATATCTTGCGAGCCTCTCGCACATTTTTCTTCTTGTAGTGAATGACATAAGGGCGCCCGCCGTTGCTGATTACTCTCTCGCCTTTCTGCTGCGCGGTTCCTTTCGGCATTCCGTCGGGTAATGGGATGATAAAATGCTTTATACTCATGGCATCAACCTCACCCAGATATTAAGCGCGAGGGCAATCGAGAAAATAATCACGATTATGCCGATTATTGCGCGAATAGATAAATTGATCATTTTGTCACCTCTGCAAGATGCTTGGCTCTCGCCGCGTCCTTGATGCCGTCCTTGTAGCCCTGCTTATAAGCCGCTACCTTTTCGCTCGTAACATCGCGATTAATTGACGCGATCGCGTAATCAATAGCCTTTTGAAGTTTGCGGAGCTTTGCCGTCCGCGGTGCGCTGGGTCTGTTTTCGTTGAGCGATGCCAGAACGAAAGCCTTTTCTTCGTCTGCTGTCATACCGCACCCCCGCACGATCTAACCCCGGGATTGCAGCAATAGCCTTCGTGCTGCCATACGCAATCAGTCTCTGCGCAATTTTCCTGCTTATATTTCTTTGTGCCGTCGTTACATGGTCTAATTCCCTTGGCGTTGCAAGTGTCGTGGTCGTAAAATTCGCATTTGCCATATACGCAATTCTTGGAAAGTCTCTTATAGACCTTATCGGGCTCCGCGGTCTTGGGCGCATCTATTGCCATATAGCGCACCAATTCCATAAATGCCTCAATCTGTCCCCTTGCGCTCTTGCTCTCTGCCTTTTCGTGGGCATTGTGTAAATGCTTTAATAATTTGTCCGCATCAATCAATCTGCTCATTTTCTTCGTTGTCTCCTTCGTATTCTTCGAGCCCGTCGCTGTCGCATTCCGGGCAATAAATAAAATCAATGTAAGCGGGCGCTCCCCAGAACTCCCCGACGCATTCGCGGCTGGTCTTTGCATCTTCGCGATCGAAAACGTGACCGCAGTTATTACATTTGTATAAGTCCCTCACTCTTTACCCTTTCCGCTATTAATCAGCTTTTGATTAGTCCTGTCGGGAACGATATAAGCGCGGCTGACGCCGTTCTCGATGTCCTTAACCTGTGGGAAATATTCGCAATTTCGCAAGCACCAAATAATCGCGCTTTCGAATTTATCGGCATCGGTTTCCGCAAACATTACCGCCCACAACTGCGCTTTTTTCTGCGCCTGCTGGTCTGTCAGCTTGGCGTTAAAGTTTGCCCGGCAGATCTCGACCGCCTTCGTCGCCATGTCAAGCGTGACCATTTCCGCCTCTCTTTCTCGCGACCCAGTTCGTATAACGGATGTTATCGCGCTCGTCTCTTATGAGGTTCCCACATTCGTCAAGCGTCTTGTTGCCCTTGTTGTCATAGGTGACAATGCTGATGAAATCCCTAAAAAGGACGTCGTCGGGGTCTCTGGTCGTGATATTGACACGCAGCGCGGTGTTTTCCTTGCCGTACTCCCTCAAAAGGTTCGCGAGCTCGTAAACCTTAAGCCTTACACGCGCCTCTAACGGGTCTGTAATCGCACGCGGGTCGTCGCCCTTAACTTCTAATGGACTGATGCCGAAAACGTCGCCCAGCGTCGTCAGCGTCTTAATATGGGCGTTATTGATTGCGTCACCTGTGCAAAGTCTGCGAATGTTGTAGGCGCTCATTCCTGTCATTTTGCTCAATTTGTATGAGCTGATGCCGTAAGTAAACATTAACTGCTTTAATCTATTCATTCTGTTAACTCTCCTTGGTGTTGTTTTTGAGAATGTCGTCAAGATCTGAAAAGATTTCGTTATTGAAATCGTCAATTTTTTCTTTTCTTCTATTTGAAGTATTTAAGTCTGTAATAATAGAAATATTCTTTTTAATACTTACTTCATTAATACATTCTTCTTTAATACATTCTTCTATTACTGGTCGATTTACGTTTGGTTGATTTACGTTTGGTTGATTTACGTTTGGTTGATTTTCGACCAAACGAACCTCGGTAAAATTAAGCTGCCATTTTGTGCCCTTCCCGTCCTTGCGTGGCGTTCGTGTGCAATAGCAATAACCCGCATCGGTTAACTCTTTTAGGCATTTCCGTATTTCGTATTGTGTGGCGCCCGTAGCGGCTGCCAGCGCCTCGCGTGTGAAGTTCCAATCATTCGGATGCGATAGGATAAAGGCAAGCAATCCGCGCGATGCGAGGCTTATGTCTTTATCCCTAACGACCTCACGGCTTACGATTACGAAATAACCTTTATGATCGTCGCGCGAAATCACTTAATCGATGTCGTGACCTTGGAGACCAGAACGGCGCCCGCTACCTCTGCGCCATTCTCGAGGGCGTCCTTGATGTCGCTCTTTGAGATCGTCGGCTTGCCAGCCTTCCAATACTTCTCTGGTATTGCGCTCTCGTCCAAAATTTGAACGCTTGGCGGGTTGTGCCTAAATGTAACCTTGCATCGTGCCGTTTCGAATTTATGCCCGTCGCAAAGCTGACCGATAAAGCGCTCAAGGTTCTCGTTGTTACGCTTGAGGCTCTTGGCTCTCTTTGTGAGCGCGTCCGCCTCTGCCTCGATTGCCTCAATGAGGTGCTGGCGGTTCTTATACTTCAAGCAAAGCGCCTCTATCTTCTCTTTGGGGTCGATGTCGAGCGCTCCCAGCTCGTGTTTATAAATCTCGACCGCCGCAACGTCTCCGCAATCCTCGGCGGTTGCCATGTCGTTAGCGATTTCCTCGACCGCAGTCAAAATATCAAAAATGTCGTCTGTCATGTGCTTGCTCCCTTCTCTTTGTCTTTCTTCATGATCTTGTCAATGAGTTCCGATGCCTGTCGCTTGCTTAATTGGTCGATGCTCTTAATCTTGTAATAATCGAGCATCTTGCTTAATTGGTCGCCCTTGTAGCGCTTTGCTAAAAATTCGACCTGCTTGGCTGATGCAAGCGCGTCGCTTGTCGCCTGCTGCGTCTGATTGTTGACGGCGTTAGCGTATTCCTCGAGCGTCGCAAGGCTGTCAATGATGCCGATGCCGACGAAACCCAAAGCACGACCGACGGCGCTGGTCTCGCAGTTCTCAACGTATGACGTTTGGTTAATGTAGCTCGATTTGCTGTTTTCCTGTGCTAAACCCGTCGCGATCAACTTATCGCCGTCGAAAACATTGGCTTGAATGAGGATGTCCTTGCCGCCGTTCTCTGCCGGTTCGTGGCTTAATATCTCCGTAATGATGCGACCTTCTGGGAATAACTCGCGGAACGCAATAACACGCTGGTTAACGCCCGCGTAATCCTTGCCCTTGATGTTGGTAAGGTTAAGGCGCTTGTTAGTTTCTTCAATCTTTGAATATTCCATATGCGCCTCAAATCTCGAAAGCCAAATCTTTCGGCATCGTTCTAAATTCATATTTTGCGATGTGGCTCTTTGTGCCGTCCTTGTTGACGACGACCACGTTAACGCTGCGAATGTCATAGCCTGCCTTTTTGAGATCGCTGACGCGGCTCGCGAGGCGGTAAATTCCAAGCCCAAGCGCCTCGCGCTGGGTAATGCTGCCGTTTCGCTTGATGTAATCAAGCACCTTCTCGCATTGTGTTAATCCGTTCATGTGTTGCCTTCCTTTTCTAAATCGTCAAATGTGACCTGTTTGGGGTTCTCGCCGAGCCACCAACGCATAACTTGCTCGCCAGTTTCAAGCCCAAGCCTGTCGGGTCTCCCGTCGCGCTTGTTTTTTGCCAGCATTCGATCAAAAGCATTTATGTAGTTTTTTTGTAGACGGGATAATCGTTAAACTCTTTTATTTGTCCTTTAGCGCCAGCCATTGGGCAGCCAATGCAACCAACGCGCTTATAACCTTTTGAATAAAGCGGGTTAACCTTAATTCCCTTTATTCGTATGTAGTCCCAAACATCCGCCTCTGTGAATTTATAAATTGGGTTAACAATGGCGTCCTTGTTCTTCTTTAGTCCTTGAATGAACTGGCACTCATATGCGCCCTCTATTTGGTCAAGCCTAAACATCGCATATGTGTGTTGGAGGCCTCTGTCGACGCGATCTTCTTTTCGCTTTGCTCGCAAAGCGAAAGTGTCGCGCCCTTTTCTGCCTGCGCTCTCGCTTTCTCTAACGCCTACTGCCACAATTCTGTTAGGCGTCGTCGTTTCTTTTAAAACTTGGCAGCAATAGCGCACGAGCCTCGTCGGCGGCATTCTTTTGTTTTCAATAAGTCGCCACATAGATGTTGGCTCGCCTTTATATTTGGGCTTTCTTATTTCTGTCTTTATGCCGTTTTGTTCCAACTCTTTGAATTTGTCGCGAATGTAGTAAACTGTTTCCGGGGCATCGACTGTGGTGTGTGAATTTAAAACCTCAAATTGGCTCGGATTTAAGCATTGGCGTGCTATGTCGAGCATTACATCGCTATCCTTGCCCCCGCTATAACAAATAATTAGAGGCTTGTTATAGTAATGAGCCGATAAATCAGCCGCCAGACGTAGGGCGTTCTCCGCCTCTTTTATCTTTTCCTCAAGTTCCATAATTCACCTCTTAAAATGGTCTAAATAACTCGGCGTCGGGCTGTGCGCTGGTGCGGTTGTCGATGATCTCGATGATTTCCTTCTTGCCCGCCTTCTTTGCGTACTTCTTGAGCGCGACGATCTTACGGCGCAGGGTTCTGTTTTCTTCTCTGAAATCTCTGAAAGCGCGGTTATCAATGAACGCCTGCACGCCCATGCCGAAAAGGAACGCTAAAACCGCGGTTGCTACGAAATAAATTTCTGTCATAAGTCAATTTCCTTCCTTGAATAAAAAATCTGTTGTGAAACCTGCATAATCAGCAAGCATTTTCTGCTCTCGAGGTGTAAATCCTCTGTTTAGCGCATTGTTAACGTACCTTTTAGACCGATTAATTACGTCGGCGACCTCTTGGATTGAGTTAAAGGCGTTATAGATGCGCGGGTATCTTTCCCGCCCTTCGTGATACGACTTGATCATATTTTGTGGTCAATAGTCCACATTTCTATTAAAAAAATAATGACCGATTTCGTCCGCGGGAATAGACAGCAAGGCGCAAGCGCTGGCGATAAAGTCCGACGGCATATAAGACGCACCGCGCAAATAGTTATTAAGCGTGGCTGTGCTTATATTAGCCGCCTCGCAGAATGCCTTTTTTGTGCCAAATACGAGGTCGATGCGCCAAATCAAAGCGCCAAAATTAAATTTAGACATATGTTTCTCCTTTCTGTGATTTTGTGGTCTTTGTTCCACATATTGAAAATTTATCAATATTGTGGACTTTTGTCAACAATATTTTTTTCATATCGAAAATTTGTTATGTAATTGAAAAAAATCTTTGTCGTGGTTATAATGCCTAAAAACGAGGTTATTAATCATATGGAAAAAATCGCATATTTCTCCGAAAGGCTTAAATCCGCCATGGCTGAAAATGGACTTTCTGCCGCTGACGTTTCCCGACTTACTGGAATAGATAGATCGCTTTTATCTAAATACCTAAAAGGTATTAAACATCCCAAGGTTGACCGCTTGCGCCGTCTGGCTAATGTCCTTTATGTAAATGTCGACTGGCTCGACGGGTATGATGTCCCAAAGGCCCCCGCACCGATGCAACTGTCACCGCTTGAAAATGACATAATCGTTAATTTTCGCGGTTGCAACGATGCCGAGAAATTCGCGATCATTGAATTTGTTAAGAAAATAAGGGGTTAAGATTATGCCGACACCTAAATATGACAAAAATCGCGGCTATTGGCGCATTGACGGAATGCGGAACGGCAAGCGTAAAGTATTCTACTCAAAAACCCCGGGGCTTAAAGGTAAGCGCGAGGTTATGGACGCGTTTGACGCTTGGGCATCCAATGGCACAATTACGATGTCAGTCGAGAATGCCGTCGCCCTGTTCCTTGAGGATATAATCGCAAGGCAAGGCGAGAAGTCTGACGCATATCGCACGGCGTCCATTTATAGCCGTCTGTATATCCTTCCTACGCTTGGCAAGTGTCAAATAGGAAAAGTATCAATTAACGACTGGCAAGCCGTTATAAACAACGCCACGCCCGTTAAAAGCGACGCCCCGCCGTTGAGCAAGAAAACCCTTTCAAACATTCGCGCAGTAATTAACCAGCTCCATAAATTCTGTTATGAAAATTACTACTGCGACGAATGGCGCGGCTCTTTGTATATCCCGAAAGGTCGCCGTATCGTCGGCAAGGAAATCCTACAACCGAAAGATATAAAAAAGTTATTCGAGCCGTCTGATCTGCAATATTATCCCGCTTTTTTGATTATGCTTTTGTGCGGTCTCCGTCCCGGTGAATGCCTCGGGCTCCAAAAGGACGACGTTGACACAAGCGACCCGCGTGGCGCTGTGCTACATATAAGGCGTTCAATCAATGACAATAATGAGA
Organism: Bacteroidales bacterium; assembly: GCA_024400305.1. Lineage (GTDB taxonomy): Bacteria > Bacteroidota > Bacteroidia > Bacteroidales > F082 > Limimorpha. The sequence continues at coordinate 19,928 of JAKSMX010000034.1, forward strand.
TTACAAGCGGAAAGAATGACAACGCCCTTCGTGATGTGCCTCTGCCGCCTCTGGCTCTCGAGATAATCAATAACACGATCGCCAGAAACCTCAAGCGTGGGCATATGTGCCCGTGGATTTTCTGCGGGTATCGTGGCGCCCAGCCTAATCAAGACAAAATGCGACGCCAATGGAACCGCCTCAAAGCCGAGCGCGGTCTGCCTTCCGTCCCCTATGGTTTACGCCATACCTATGTAAGCATTGTTTCATCGCAGACGGGCGGTCAGATTGCATCGGGAACCCTGCGCGAGATTATTGGGCATTCTGAAAGTATGGACACCTACGGCGTATATAAGAAACCCGTCAAGGGTGAAATCGAAAGCGCTGCCAGCGTCATAGATTTAACCTTTCGCGCGATTGCGAAATAGTCCCAATTAACGCGTAAAGCCTTTTAGCCTGTTATAAAGATATTTATTATATGGGTGTTAGTAGTGTTATTAATTGACATATTGACTTCCTTGGGATTTCCCGCGATGTGGAGAGCGTCGCGGGTTTTTTATTGCCTGCCGTGTGTGACTTTGTGTGTGAATTTGTGTGTAAAATGTGTCCGCGGGCGGAAATACAGAAAAGGGCGAAAACCTCGGAAACCGCTAAAATATTGGGGTTTTGTCGTTTTACGATGCACGGGTGCGCTGTATTAAGTGGGTTCAAGTCCCACCAGCCCCACCAAAATAAAGCGCTCAACCGCAAAGGGTTCGGGCGCTTTTTTAATTTTCGTGTGTGAAAAAATGTGCAATTTTGCAAAAAGGCATAAAAAAAGACCCCACGCCGATGCGTGAGGTCTCTTTCGGAGGATATGAACCACGCGCGAGGTGAAAGCGCGGGTTTAGCTGGTTGTTAGATATAACATCGAAACCCATAAATTAGGCGAGATTTTACCCCACCCGTTCATTGTCTCGGTGATCGTAACGGTTGCGCCATTAAAAAGGCGACCCTTTTCGGGTGCCGATGCTGACGGAGCCGCGCGCATACTCAAGAAACTATTAACCTTTACAGAATAGGTTTTTGCCGTTGGCGCGGGTGTCGGTGTTGGCGTTGGTTCGGGTGTCGGAACGGGTGCGGGCGCTGGCTCGACCTTGCTCCAATCGGGACGGCATACGCCGCAAATCGATGAATTAGTGATTGCATAGGTGCATCGCTTGACGGCGTTGCCCTTATTCGCCTCGATTGTTGTATAGCGACCATTGGCGACCTTCTCAATCATGCCGACGTGACTATTGCCGTTAAAGAAAATAAAATCGCCCGGTTCTCCTTTGGTCTTGTCGACCTTATAACCCTTATTTACGAGATAACTCCATAAATATGGAACGCCTGCCGCGCAGTTATTCTTTGGCGTGGGCAATCCCAACCATGTGCGCACCTTTTCCCTGCCGATGCCAACGTCATTCTGGCAAAGCGCCCACAATAAAGCGATCGCGCAGTATTCCGCGCCCTGCTTTTTAGTGTTAAAGAACTGCCAGCCTTCATTGTCAAACCAACGCGAGTATTTCGTTATGTTGACGCCTGTCTCTTTGTAGCCTACCTGTGATTGCATGAGCTTGATGTATTTCTCTTTGGTGCTCATTCTTTGTTGCTCCTTGCATAACTGATTGAGCTGATGCCCAGAACCGCGCCAAGGAAAACATCGACGGCGCCCATTGTCGCGCCGATAGCCTCGGCGTAAGGAAAACCCCAAATTGTCGCAAGTGTCAAATAAAGGGTTGTGATTGCGGGCAATCCTACGAGCGCAATCCATTTTAATACGTCATAAACCTTGTTTGTCATTGTGTGACCTCGCTTTCTTCGATTGTTTTCATGTTTAAAAGGCGCTCGCGACGACTGTCAAGAACGCCGTTTTTACCTAATGAATGATATGCTTGGTACTGATTTTCCCAATCTTCGAGCTCTTCCTCAGTGATATAACCACGCTTTTGATATTTGTGATAAAGCTCGAGCAATTTCGTGCGCATCTGCGCCTGTTGTGCGCTCATTAATATGGCGACCTTCTGCCCCTGTTTGATGCACCATATTAAAATCGCGAGGATTGTGGGCAAACCCAAAGCGCTCGCCCACGTTAAAACATTCCTAAATATTTCCATTCCGCTTTTCCCCTCGCCTTACGCCGTGCGCTGCCAAAAATATGTTGTTATATATGGCTGCATGATGTTGTGAGCGTGTCCGCTGCCTGCCGTTTGTATTGGGTGATTGTTTGCGTCGTCGTTTCTGGAACTGGTTGCCCATCCTGCCGCCGCTGGCGCGCCCAACAATTTGCCGTGGTTGTTGGAATTTGTTGACAATGTTGAGCTGCTATAAGACGGGACTGTATCATGTCGATGCGTTGGCATTTCTTCGACTGTGAGCGTGTGCGCCTTTTCGCCGCCTGTCTTGCCAGTCTCGTCAAAGTCCGCATCGTTTACATCCACGCCGACGAGCGTCTTGCCAGCGCCGAAAATCTCCCAAGTGCCGCCGATCATTGTGCCCGGATTAAAGTCGTTCAAAGTAATATAAATCGAACCTATTGGATAAATTCGATCAACTATTTCCGCAAGCGTTGGAATTGTTGGCTTGTCCGTTAATTCGTTATAGCTTGTGGGAATGAATGGCTTATCCGTTAAGTCGTTATAACTTGAAGGGATAAAAGGCTTATCATAAATATCGTTATAGCTAATATTAAGCTGTGCCGTGATTTTATTGCCTGTGAGCTCGACGCCGTTAATCTGTGGCTTGTTAAGCAACTGATTATAATTTGATGTGCCGCCACCGCCACCGCTGGAATAAGCCGCGATGTCCATATGTCCGTCGATATACTGCTCGGGTGTTATTGTGCCGTTGATTTCTTCCATTTGCGCCCCCTTAATCAGAAACGTCGGGCAATACTGTGAAATTGGTCAATGTGCCCGTCTTCATTCCGACGACTGTAAAGACGTCGCCGCCTGCCGTTGTGAGCTGAATATCGAAACAATACTCGCCCGCGTTGAGGTCTTTGGTGTCTGTCGGCACGAATGTAATAACGTCGGTATCGGATGCAAGCTCTACGAGCTTATTGGCGTCCGGTGCTCGTCTTACTGTTAGCTTGAGCGCGTCGCCTTCCTGCATCTGGTACGCCTCGCCGCTTTTCATTGTGAGCCCCACCTTGAGCGCAGCGCTGTCGCCCCTTGTGATCTTGATTTGATCGTTGTCTACTTCAAACATTTGTATTATCTCCTGTTAATAAAGTCCGTAGATTGCCGAGATTTTCGCCGTCGTCTTGCTCTTGCTACTGATTGCGACTGTAAGCGTATCGCCCTCAAGTTTGACGTTAAAGGTAACGTAATCAGTCTCGTCAGAAAAAATAAAACGCTGGTTTGAACTGGTTAACACGCCAGCGGGCACATAGCACGAATTAAGTGAACCGCCCGACGTGAAAAATCCCATAAACATAAAGACGGAATAATCAGCAACGCCCGTATATGTCGCCGAGCCGCTTGTTATTCCCGACGTGGTTATTGCTCGGCATCTGTTGCGCTGATTAACGTGGTCGCATTCGACGGCGCCCGTCTGTCCGATTGCCGCGATTGTTTCCTCGCCGTCTCCGTTGAAAAGGTTTAACACGCCGTCAGAATTGCCGCCGACCCATAGCGTCGCCTTGCTTGCGCCCTCAAGGTCGCACATATTAAGGACGCCGCCAGCGTAACCCGTAAAGCCTTTAATTGCGGGCTTTGCCTCTCTGCTTGAGATCGTAAAGGAACCACCATTAGCACCCGCCTCAAGCCTTACATTCTCAACCTCGCCCAGATGCCTCAATATGAGCCAAGCGCTTTCAACGAGCTCGCCCGCTGGTTGTGATGCGGTAATTTCGACATATGGGTCATTAGTAACCGCCGCCGCGCTCATAATAAGCTCGGATGATCGCAGCATCGCACGGAATGCCGCGCGGAGATCTTCATCGCCCTCGGTCAAAATGTTAAAGCCATAAATCGCATTAAGGTCGCGCATCTTCGCGACGCCGTTGGTCATGTCAATCGAGCTGTTGCCCTCTGCGTCTGATATGACGCCCGCCTTGATAAAGTCAGCGTTAAGGGTTCCCGTCTTAATGAAATCCGCAACGATCTCGCCGTTGGCGGTGATTGCCGTGCCGTATTGTCCATTGTAGCCCGTGGATGAATAGCCCAGTCCGTTTTTATTCCAGCGCCAAACCTTAACCGCCTGCGTAAGGTCAGCATTGTCAGAAATTAAAATCTCGTAAGGTTCCCCGTTGTCGTCTGAATGTAGAATGACGTGCCCGCCGCGGTTTCCTGTAATCGTTTCGGTCGCCTTTGTAATGGCGCCCTGCATCGCGGTGATTGTTGGCTTGTCCTTAACTTCTTTATCGGTTTTTAATATCGTGTCGGTGATGTCTGTCGAGCCTTTGCCGAATTTAGTTGACGTATATCGCTCCTCGAGCGCGTCCCAAGTCGTTTCTATACATTTAAGCGCGACTGTTATGCCAAGCGCATCATATTCGATATGAGCGATGTCGCAAAGGTCAATTCGCTCGGTTAGGTCGTGCAACTGCACAAAATTCAAGGTAATCGTCGAAACCGCAGCGCCCAGCTCGTTATTGGCAATATACTTCACCGCCAGCGCCTCGAGCTGGTCTCTGATAGGTGTCTCGCTTTCCTCGTCAATGTCGCTTGAGAAATCAATCGCGATATTCTTGGGCGGGTTAAGTGTTAAGCCTGTCGCCACCGCATCGCCGACGATTGTCGTCTCGCTTTCCTCGTCCTTATAATATGGCGTGATACTTGTCGCGAGGTTGCTAATGTCCATTTCTTGGCTTAAGTCGGTCAAGTTCTTGCCGTAGCGAATATAAACGCCACGATCTGCGCCTCGATTGTCTAAAAGCCTCAATGTGAAATTATCCCAATGCCATTCACCGCCGTAAACATCAAGCAACGAGCCAGCTTTCCCGCCGAACCATGAGCGCACGCTTGAGGGCTCGGAAATCTTAAAAGGTGCAATCGTTCCCTTATTGGTCGCGATTATATAGCCTTGTGCCGCGCCCTGTAATACCTCACAAGCGCCCGCGATGTCGGTCGCTACTCCGTTAGTGATTATCGTGCCAGATAGGTCATAACTGACATGATGCGCCGATACTGTAAACACGCCCGCCATTGTCTTGCCGATTTTATAAACTCGGAATAATTGCGGGTTGTCTGTCGGGTTTGGTTTAACCTTAATAACGCAGTTCGGGACGATGTCGGCGGCGTGTATTCCGCTTGCTGGGTATGATAACTCCATTTCATAAGCGCCGTTCCTTTCCTCGGTAACAACGCAAGAAAGGCAATCACGCAAAACACCAACGCCGTAATGTGCGGGAACGATGCCCGCCTCAACATTCTCATATAATATTGGGAGCATAGTAACCTCTTAAATAACGTAATAACGGGGTGTAATAAGTACGCGAATAATGCCGCCCGTGAAGGCGATCGCATTGGAACCGCTGGCGAGTAGCGGGAAATCTCCCTCGATGTGATTATTCATGTTCTCGCTCGGTTCTCTCGATGCGTTCATTGTCTCGGTGTCGACGATGATATAATCGCCCAAGCCCTTAACATCCAACGTCTTGCCGTTGATTGTTAGGGAGCCGTTG
>JAKSMX010000035.1 GCA_024400305.1 Bacteroidales bacterium
ACTTCGTTGATGGAATCGTTCAGGCAGTGAAGGGATTCTTCACAGGAATGTGGGATGGTTTGAAAAACGGAGCATCCGCAGCGTGGGAAGGCGTCAAGTCGATTTTCTCGACAGTCACCACATGGCTGAAAGAACATATCGTGGATCCCATTGTGAACTCCACGCTGTTCAAAGTCGTCACTGAGTTGGCAGAAGGTTGCTGGATTGCCATCAAAGCAATCTGGGAAGTCGTTTCCGAATGGTTCAGCACGAATGTTGTTGAACCGGTCAAGAAGTTCTTCACGGATTTGTGGAACGGAATCAAAGATGCTGCATCTACAACGTGGGATGCCATCGTTGCCGTTTGGACAACGGTCAAGGATTGGTTCAGCACAAATGTGATTGAGCCGGTGAAGAAGTTTTTTGTTGACCTTTGGAATGCAATCAAAACAGCCGCTTCGACTGCTTGGGAAGGAATCAAGGCTGTGTGGACAGTCGTCAAGGAATGGTTCAATACGACCGTGATTCAGCCGGTGAAGCAATTCTTCACGACGCTTTGGAACGGAATAAAAACAGCCGCTTCGGATGCGTGGACAAAAGTCAAAGAAACGTGGTCAGTCGTCAAAAATTGGTTCACGAAGACTGTCGTGGATCCAATCAAGAACGCATTCAATAGTCTGTGGGATAAGGCCAAGAGCGGAGCAAAGGACGCATGGTCCGGAATCAAATCAGTGTTTTCTGTCATTTCTGACTGGTTCAAGGATAAGTTCTCCGAGGCATGGACGAAGGTCAAGAACGTGTTCTCGACTGGCGGTAAAATCTTCGATGGCATCAAAGAAGGAATCACTTCGGCATTCAAGACGGTTGTCAACGGAATTATCAAAGGCATTAACAAGGTTATTGCTGTTCCGTTCAACGCCATCAATAATATGTTGGATAAAATCAGAAACGTAAGCATTGCAGGCGTACAACCGTTCAGCGGTTTAATCAGCAGATTCAGTGTTCCGGAGATTCCGCTGCTCGAAAAAGGTGGCGTTCTGAAGCGTGGACAGGTCGGTTTCCTTGAAGGTAACGGTGCCGAAGCTGTGGTTCCGTTGGAGAAGAACAAGCTGTGGATCAGACAGGTTGCGAAAGAAATGCAGAAACAGATGGTCGGTGATGCTATTGGTTCAGTGGCTGGAGACATCACGAAGTCGAATGTGAACAACTTCACACAAATAATCAATGCACCGAAACAGCCGAGCAGAATTGAATTGTACCGGCAGACAAGGAATCTGCTGAATTTGAAGGGGGCAACGTGACGTGTTTAATTTGAGCATTGAAAATTCAAACGGAAAACTGCTGGAATTGACGCAGAACGAAGGTCGGTTTCAGGTCATCGGAATTGATGGCCTGAATCCACCTAAGGCCCAGATCAACCGGTCAACTGTTGCCGGTATGGACGGAAGCAAGTTCAATTCTTCCAAATTGGAAGAACGAAATATCGTCATCACTCTGCGACTGAACGGTGAAGTTGAAACAAATCGAATCCTGCTGTATTCCTATTTTCGAACAAAGGAACGATGCAAGATTTATTATTCAAACGACACCAGAGACGTGTATGCCGAAGGCTACATCGAAAACGTGGACACAAATCTGTTCGAGATTTCGGAAATCATGCAGGTTTCAATCATTTGTCCTGATCCGTATTTCAAATCTGCTCAGGAAATCGTTGACGATGTTTCAAAGGTTCTGGCTGCATTTGAATTTCCGTTCTCGATCACAAGTACCGGCGTTTCGTTTTCCGAATTAGAAATGAACAAAATCACCAACGTATTGAATCAAAGCGAATCAGAATGCGGCTTGGAAATTGATATTTATTTTTCGAATTCCGTTTCCAGTCTGAAAATCGTGAACGCATCCACCGGCGAAGAGTTCACTGTGAATTATTCGTTCCTTCAAAATGACCGTGTGACCATCGTCACGACGAAGGGACAGAAGTCCATTAAACTTCAGCGAGGAGCAACAACCATCAACCTGTTTGGCTCAATTGTTCGTGGGTCAGTTTTCTTCCAACTCGGCGTTGGAGATAACTACTTCACATATTCGGCGGATAGCGGTACGAAGGATCAGGCGGTCAACGTGGTGTTCCGTCACTACACCGTCTATAGAGGTGTCTGATTATGGTTGACGTTTTTGTTTTAAATGGCGATCTGGAGCAGGTCGGAGTCATCGACTATTACACGTCGCTCATTTGGGCGAATCGGTATGACGAAGTCGGAGACTGTGAACTGTATGTACAAGCTACGAGCGATGCTCTGGACCTGCTCCGTCGTGGTTATTACTTGTCAAAGCCGGACGACGATATGATCTGCCGGATTGAAACGATTGAATTGCAGACAGACGTAGAGAACGGCAATTATCTGGTCGTCACCGGCTACGATGTTAAGAAAATCCTGTTTCAGCGAATTATCTGGTCGCAAACAAATGTTGACGGTTCTGTCGAGGAATTTCTACGTACATTGGTGCTGAGGAACCTGCAGAATCCAACACTGTCTGCCAGACAGATTCGGAACGCAAGTGGTCGTGCGAATTTCTTCAACGGAAACCGGAAAGGGTTCACGGAAGTCCTGACCAAGCAGGTCAGCTATGCCAGTGTCGGAGAAACAATCAAGGAAATTTGCAAAACTTACGGTTGGGGATTTCGTGTTCTTGTTGACATCGGTAACTTCTATTTTGACCTTTACAAAGGAACCGATAGAAGCACTGAGGTTGTGTTTTCAAACGAATACGAAAATCTAATCGAAACGACATACACCGAGGACAGCAGCAATCTGGCGAACGTTGCACTTGTAGCAGGTGAAGGCGAAGGCTCGAAACGATCGAGAAACGTATGCGGATATGCAGAGAGTCTTGATCGGTATGAGTTATATGTTGACGCTCGTGACATCTCAAGAACGATCACATGGGGTGATCTGATAGAGATGTATCCGACGACTGACCAAGGCGGTCATGGTCACATTGACACGACATCTGCAGGTGCTATCGTGTACCGAATGGACATCATCGACATTGCAATCGTTGACGAGAACCAGTTGACAGAGCTAAAAAGGAACTATCCAAACGGTCAGGTTATATGGAAGGATGGCAACCGGTACTACCAGTGCTACAACGTCATCATTGCTGATTTGGATACTGATACTCTTGAATCGGGCGACAGCGTAATTCTGCGTGACATCGTGTATTCAGTGTATCTCCTGAATCGTGGGTATGAAAAAATGGCCGAATATGGTTCTGTCGTCACCTTCGACGGCAGTGTTGAGCCGGATGTTACATTCCGGTACAAAGAGGATTATTTCCTTGGCGACAAGGTGTCCGTCAGAAATGAATACGGCATCGAAGTCGTTGCAAGAATCGTCGAGGTCATCGAAACCTACGACGAAAATGGTTATAGAATCGAACCTCGTTTTGAGTATTTGGAGGTGTTATAAATGGCAGAACAAAAATTCAGAGTTTCCTGCGGTTTTTTCAATTCGGTCAACGGTGACCGAAGATATACCGCTGAAGAAATGAATCGTCCGTATAGACGAGTAGTCACCAATGGTGTGTTTGCCACTCCGGCAGGAACCGCTTCGACCGATCTGCAGGTCATGAGTGCAGGAAGCGGAATGACTATCAAGGTTAAGGCAGGAGAAGGAATTTTCGCAAATAAATGGTTTGAAAATCCGAGTGATTTCAGCTTGACAGTAACGTCCAACACGTCAGGACTTCCGAGACGTGACAGTATTATTGTTCAGGTCGACAACCGAAACGGAGAGAGGGCTGGCAACATCGTCTACCGGGAAGGTATTCCGTCGGCAAATCCGCAGCCGCCTGACATCGGGACTGTCGACAACGTGATTGAATACCGTGTTGCGAACATCTATGTTGCGTCAGGCGCAACCGCAATCAATCAGGATGCAATAGTGGACCTTCGTGGTTCTTCGGAATGTCCGTGGGTTACTTCACTGATTAAGCAGGTGGACACATCTGCTCTTTGGATTCAGTACCGGGATGCATTCAGTCAGCTGTATCATGACCTTCGTGAAGAAGCTCTGTCGCTAACAACGCTTGTTCGAAGCCTTGACAGTCACTACCAGACTACATCTGCGAACCAAACAGTCATCCCGATTGGCATACTCCAGTATAACCGGTCTTTGGACATTCTTGAAGTCAGGGTCAACGGTCTTGTTCTGATTGAGGATCTGGAATACACGATCGATAGCAATTACAACATCACGCTCACAGATCCGGTTGACATTGGGACGATGATTTCTTTCAGGGTATTCAAATCGGTTGACGGCACCGATGCGGAAACTGTCGTGTCGCAAGTGAATGCCCTACAGCAATTGGTGAATTCGATCGATGAAAAGATTAACGATGAAATAAGCGATACAGATTGGATTACGTTTGTGTTGGAAAGTGGAGCACAAGCATACAGCTCATCGACGACTCCGTCCGTAAGGAAGCGTGGTTCTATGGTCCATGTTCGTGGCTGCGTTAAAAACATCACGTCGACAGGCTCAGCCGTAGCGACACTTCCACTTGCGTTCAGACCGTCACAACCTCACTATTTCACGCAGGCAACAGATGGTTCTGCGACTGTTTTGTGGGAAGTTGGAACAAACGGCGTGATCAGCATGAAAAAAATCAACGGAACTGTTTCTTCGACGAGCATGATTCCGATGTGTACGAATTTCATCATTGAATAAGTGAAGGGAGAGAAGAAAAGATGAAAGGACCTATTGTTGCTGCACTCGGTGCAGTGGGTGCATACGTAGCAGGATTGTTCGGGGGGTGGACGGCATCGTTGGTGACACTCATCATTTTTATGGGAATCGACCTGTTGACCGGCATGATTTGCGCCGGAGTGTTCAAAAAGTCAAGCAAATCAAAAGACGGAGCGTTGGAAAGCAACGCAGGCTGGAAGGGTCTGTGTAGGAAGGGTGTCACGCTTTTAATCGTTCTTGTCGCTTGCAGGCTCGACTTGGTCATTGGCTCCAATTACATCCGTGATGCCGTCTGCATAGCATTCATCGTCAACGAGACTGTTTCTATCATTGAAAATGCCGGTTTGATGGGTGTGCCGATTCCAAAAACAATCACAGATGCAATCGAAGTTTTAAGAAATAAGGGGGAAGAAAAAGATGGCTTACAGTAACAGCAAGCTCGTTTCTTACACAAAAATCTCACCGAACAAAACGGTAAACAGAACGCACCTTATTGACACGATAACTATTCACTGCGTGGTCGGTCAGTGCAGCGTGGAAACGCTCGGCAATGTATTTGCTGACAAAAGCCGGAAGGCATCCAGTAACTACGGAATTGGTCCGGATGGACGAATCGGAATGTACGTGGAAGAGAAAGACCGCTCCTGGTGTTCTTCCAATGCTGCAAACGATCACCGGGCAATCACAATCGAGGTTGCGTCCGAAACCAAGGATCCGTACAAGGTCACGGACAAGGCATATGCTGCCCTGCTCGACCTGGTGACGGACATCTGCAAGCGGAACAACATCAAGAAACTGCTGTGGAAGGGTGACAAGTCCCTGATTGGTCAGGTGGACAAGCAGAACATGACCGTGCATCGCTGGTTTGCGAACAAGTCCTGTCCTGGTGACTATCTGTACGGCAAGCATCCGGAGATTGCTGCCGAAGTCAACAAGCGTCTGGGTGTAACCGAGAAGGCTTCAAGCAAGGAATTCAAGGTGCGAGTGAATGACGCATCGTTAAACGTTCGCAAAGGTCCAGGTGTCCTATATTCCGTTGTTTCGAAAATCACTGACAAAGGCGTGTATACCATCGTTGAAGAAAAGAACGGATGGGGCAAGCTGAAATCCGGTGCCGGATGGATTTCGCTGAAATACTGCACGAAAATCAAATAATAGAAACAAACGAAATAATCACCGTGGGGAGCAATCCACCACGGTGATTTCTATTTGCTGGTTGCCTGCACCCATGACCTACGATGTGACCAGTACCGTCGCAAGGCTTCTTTTTCGTCTATTTCTGCTCTTTGGAACATATTGAAGTCCTCAATCATGTCGAAGTATATATGTTCAAGCTTCAGCTTCACTTTTGGCAGTTCAATCCTCTGCTGAAAGAATGGGAGTGTGTCGAGCAATACACCGGCGATTTCTGACAACACTAAAATCAAGGCCCACCAGTTAGCTTTGTCGTGATCTTCGAGCCACGCCGAAATGGAATAGATGGATGCCAATGTTGTGATGAGCTTCAGAATCAGTGTGATGCGCATCGCCTTTTGTGTTTTCTGTTTGTTCTTATTAATCATTTCTTTGAATTCACTGATAGCCATGGCGAACATCTTGATGATGTCAGGATTCACGTATGGAACGTGATTTCTAAAGGGGACGTGTACCATCGGTTCGTCTATCACTTGTTCACGGACAATTGGAGCAGTATCGGTCGTTCGTTTCCTTCGGAAAAATCTAAAAATCATTTGTTTCACCTCGATTATATTTTCAGCGAATAGCAATCGGAATATTTGCGGAAGTTAAAGGAAAAGGAGTGATTTTAGTGGTATGGAATCAAGTATATGATCCACTGGACAACATATGGTTGTCCGCTTCGGTTGCAGTTTTGCCGATTGTTTTATTCATTTTGGCGTTGACAGTTTTGAAAATGAAAGGTCACATTGCGGCGATATTGAGTGCTGTAGTTGCCGCAGGTGTTGCCGTGACGGTGTATGGAATGCCGCCACTAAAGCTCATTGGGTCCGCTGTACATGGAATATTCACCGGGATTTATCCGGTGGCGGCAATCGTCATCGGTGCTATTTTCCTCTATAAACTGTCGGTGAAAACAGGAAAATTTGAAATCATCAAATCCAGCATCGTGTCGCTTTCTGATGACAAAAGGATTCAGGTTCTTTTGATTGCATACTGTTTCGGTGCGTTTCTGGAGGGTGCAGCAGGCTTCGGCGCACCGGTGGCGATCACTGCCGTCATCCTGATTGGACTTGGTTTTGAGCCAATCAAGGCAGCAGGTCTGTGTCTGGTGGCGAACATTGCCGGTGGTTCATTCGGTGCGATGGGAATACCTGTGACGGCTCCATCTGCGCTGACCGGCATGGATCCACTGGAAGTGGCTGCGAACACTGCCCACATCATTCCGTTTATATCGTTCTTTGTGGCGTTTCTTTTGGTGTTCCTGATCGATGGATTCAAAGGAATCCGTGAGACGCTTCCTGCGATTCTTGTGTGCGGTGGAACGTTCGCAGTAGTGCAGTTTGTAGTTTTGATGACCATCGGTGCAGAGTTGGTGGATGTTCTATCTGCACTGATCAGTCTTGGTGCGCTTGCCGTATTCCTTCGGTTCTGGAAGCCGTCAGAACGTCCGAAGGTAGAAGGAACGCTGTTCGCATGGCTGCCGTTCATCCTGCTGACGGTCATCGTCATTGCTTTTACTTACATTAAAACGAATATGAAGATTGACTTACAAATCAACGGAATCCATGAGAAAATCATCAAGCATCCACCGGTTGTCGGAGAACCTTCGGCAGTTGGTGCTATTTTCAGCATTCCTCTGATTTCGACGACAACTGCCATCATCCTGACGGCAACCATCACGATATTTCTATATCGCATCTCTGCCAAAACGGTCAAGGAATCGGCAAAGGAAACGTTTGATGAACTGTGGACACCGATCCTGACTATATGCTCTGTATTGGCGTTCGCTTACATCTGCAACTATTCCGGTATTTCTTCGACGCTTGGTTTGGCTCTGGCATCCACCGGATCTGTGTTTCCACTGTTCTCCCCTGTCCTCGGCTGGATTGGTGTGTTTCTGACCGGTAGCGTGGTCAACAGCGGAAGCCTGTTTGCACCACTCCAAACCATCACGGCAACACAGACAGGCATTGACCCTGCTGCCATGGTTGCGTCCAACGTGGTTGGTGGAGATATGGCCAAGATGATTTCTCCGCAGTCTGTAGCAGTTGCGGCCGCTGCCGTTGGAATCGTCGGCAGAGAGAACGAGGTATTCAAGTTTACAGTGAAATATAGCGTTCTTCTTTTAATTGTTGTCGGTGTTCTGAATCTGATAATCCGATGAAAGGAAGCGCAGTTGATTTATACGAGATGGGAAAGGAAATCACAGGAAGAGGAATCTATTCAGTTGATGCAGGTGATCCTTCCTTGAACAGGACATTTGACAATCACAGAAGGGCCTGTACTTATGCAGGCAAGCTGATTGACAAGGGAATAAAGCTGAGATTCGGACGACTGGAATGGTCTGACGAAATAAAAGAGTATTTGAACTATGGCACGGTTAAATGTGAATAATTCGGGCACACTAAATTCGAGGTGATGAAATGAGGAAAGTGGTACTTGTCGGAACCGGTGCAGTCGGAACGGCATACGCATACAGTTTGATCAATCAGGGGTTCATCACTGAGCTGGTTTTGGTTGATGCAAACGAAGAAAAGGCACAGGGAGAAGCGATGGACCTTATTCATGGAATGGCATTCGCTTCTGCGAACATCCGGGTGAAGCACGGTGATTTTGACGATTGCAAGGATGCTGCAATCGTCTGCATCACTGCCGGTGCAAATCAGAAGCCCGGAGAAACACGGCTGCAACTGGTCGAGAAAAATGCAAAAATCATGCAGTCAATCACACGTGAAGTGGTTATGAGTGGGTTTGATGGCATCTTCCTGATCGCATCGAATCCGGTTGACATCATGTCATATGTCTGCCAGAAGGAAAGCGGATTTCCACCGAGCAAGGTCATCGGGTCCGGAACAACACTTGACACGGCACGATTCAAGGTGTTGCTTGGAGAGTATCTGGAATTGGATCCCCGGAATGTTCACGCAGTTATTATTGGCGAACACGGTGATTCAGAGCTTCCGGTATGGTCGCAAGCTTCTATCGGTACTGAGCATCTGGACAAGGTTCTGAAACGCAGAGGAAAGCGTGACGATATTTCGAACCTCGGAAAGATATTCATTCGGGTGCGTGACGCCGCTTATGAAATCATTAACCGAAAAGGCGTTACGAATTTTGGAATAGGAATGGCACTTGCCAGGATAACCAAGGCGATTCTGAACAACGAACATAGTATCCTTCCTGTTTCCTGCTTGCTGGACGGAACATACGGTCAGCGTGACATCTATATGTCTGTTCCGGCAGTGGTCAACCGTCATGGAGTCAAAGAGATCATCGAGCTGGATCTTCACGAAAACGAGAAGTCATTATTTGAGAAGTCAGCCGAATCACTTCGGGAAGCAGGAAAGACCGTCCTTTGATGGGCGGTCTTTTCTTTTGGTGGTCAGTGTCCACCTGTTGTCCACGCTGCACAAATGTGGCGGTCTGTTCCATAGTGTCAAAAAATGAGAAAAAATGAAACGGTATCTCGCAAACCGTTGACACGACTGGGTTTGTGGACTATACTATGTGTGTGTTCGTGATGGTACGGAATATAGTTTCGACACACGGGTCATGTGGAGACAGTTGCACTGCTAACCGTTGATAAATAAGGATTCGCAACGAGTTATGACCACTGAAAACTGCGTGCTGTCCACCTTTTGTCCACCGTTTATTTAGTGCGTGGACAAAACCGCCACCGTGACAATGTGTCCGGTGGTTTTTTCGTGCGTGTTTTTCGAAATTTTATCAAAATTTAAAACAGTAAACTAATCAATTTCACTTCAATAATACAATAATAACCGAATGCTAACTTTGTCAGAAGACAAAAGGACTATAGGATGACCACCTATAGTCCTTTTATTTATGCTCGTTTTGTCGTTAGTTCCTCGAATATCTCGACGGATCTCTCTGCCATGACTTCCGTGTCGTGGACGTATGTCTGCAGCGTTGTTTCTATTTTTTCGTGTCCGAGTCGATGCTGGACGTTCTTGATGTTGGCTCCGTTCTCAATCAGAAGCGTGGCGTGGGTGTGTCGCAGGCTGTGAAAGTCGAATGCCATCTTTAAGTCATGGTGGATGATTCTGGATGCATACTTAAATGAGTTGGTAGATGTGTACTCACCATTTTCATCAACGCACACCATTTTGACGGTTGCCATCGGAATGTCAACGCATTTTTGAATCGGCACCATCCTTCGGATGTCATTTCCTTTTTCGTCCTGCTCTATGGTGATTCCGTGAATCGTATAGAATCCACCGTACTTCACTTCGTTCTCTGTCTGCCGGAGCTTTTCTCGACGAAGTGCGTTCTCCAGCGTTGAACCGAATCTGATCACCCTGTTCGATGATTCTGTCTTCGTGGAAGCGAAGTAGAAGGCCTTCTTTGTTTCATTTCCTATCTTCCGCTGTACAACCTGCTTGTTTACCGTAATAGTTTTGTTCTCTAAGTCAATGTCATCCCAGGTCAGCGCAAACACCTCACCGATGCGCATTCCTGTGTAGAATCCGATCATCAACGGAATGTGGAACCGGTTGCCGAATGGGAACCTGTCGATGATCGTCTGCCATTCGTCAACAGACAGTATAATTCGTTCCCTCGGCTTTCTCTCGATTTTCGGGAACCTGACCAGTCGCATCGGGTTATCCTTAATGTAGTTCAGTGGTTCGATGGCATAGTCCAACGCACCGGACAGAGTGGAAAGGATCCCGACGACGTGACTTTTTGAAAATCCGTTCTTTTTCAGATCATTGGCGTATTCCTGCAGGATCGAAGGATTCAGCGCACGTAGCCGGTAATGACCAAGTCGTGGTTTCAGATGATTGTCAATCAGTCCTCGGTAGTTCTGCTGGCTGTTGTATTTCAGATTCGTTTTGACGTACTGGTCGTACCAGTATTCCAGATAATCAGCGACGGAGATTTCTACCGGCTCGAATTTCAGACCTGCGTTCTCATACTCTGCGAGGGCCT
This sequence comes from Bacteroidales bacterium, assembly GCA_024400305.1. Taxonomy (GTDB): domain Bacteria; phylum Bacteroidota; class Bacteroidia; order Bacteroidales; family F082; genus Limimorpha. The sequence continues at coordinate 10,854 of JAKSMX010000035.1, forward strand.
TTGCTCCGGCCATCTCAGCTTCCTTCTTGGTGCGGAATCCTGACTTGGAGATGTGTTTTCTCTTTCCGTCAACCTTTGCCGCTTCGAAGCGGTACTCCCAGTTTGGTTTCTTGTCAGGTTTGTTTGCGTTACGATCTCGGATGTTGATTTTTGCCATTTTGCATTTTCCTTTCCAGTTTAGATGGCGTCTTGTACAATATTGAACAGCGTAAACCGTTGATATACAATGGATTTGTTCACCTGTTCAAGATGTTCAGATACTTTTTGAGTTTTTTAATAATTAGATGATAATTAGCTAATTATTAACTAATTAAATAAATATATAAAAATATAGGAATTGTGCTGAACATCTTGAACAGATGCCTGAAATCGTTGATATATAATGGTTTTAGCTGTTCAAGATAAGATTTTAACTATGCGCACATCGTGCACAGGTCATTTCCCGGTTTTATTGACGGCATCGGCAACCTTTAATCCGTGCTGGAGTGTGGAGATCAGAAGATCCCTCGAATCCTTGGAAAGATCGTCACCGTCGAACACGATGGATGTTTGTTCGTTCTCCAGCTGTTCGAGAATGATCTGCAGGTTCCTTGCCACATCCATTGCATCCTGTTCTTGGCGTTCTTCGTGGGATTTTACGTTTGTGTTTCCGTACAGATAGTCCACCGATACGCAGAAGTAGTCGGCGAGGATTTTCATCTTGTCCATTGGTGGAAGAATCTTTCCACGTTCGTATTCACCATAGGTTGATCGTCTGACGTTCAGTATTGCTGCCATATCTTCCTGCGTTTTGTTCTTTGCAGTACGAAGCGAACGAAGTCTTGTTTTGAAGTTTTCGTGCATTGGATTCATCCTTTCTGTATCTCCTATTATAGCTATTTATAATGGCATTGTCAATATAAATTTACACCGGTCATTGCTGGCCGGTGCTTTTTTATCGTTTGTTCAGCTTGTCGAGTGCTTTTTGGTAGTATTCGATGTCAAGAGTTTCTTCGGCGTTAATTTCTCCGTCTCGGACACCGCACAGATAATTGTGCAGACACAGATTTGCAACGTCTCTCCGCATCTCAACCGGCTGCGCAGAATACACGCCAATCATGATAAGGGCGGCTTTCAGATCTCCGTTCCAGCGACGTTCCAGATCTATGAGCATCTTGCAGGTGTTGTCGTCGAGATTTCGGAGGAATGCTTCAATGCTCTTTATGTGGTCGATCTTCTCATTGAGCATGGTGGATTTGTTGTTGATCACATACAGGAAGTCCACCGTGACGTTCAAACTCATGCAAAGCGGCAGAATGCTTCGGTGTGGAATAGGTCTGCTTCCTTCTTCCCAAGCGTAGTATGTCGTTTTGGATATGTCGACTCCGTTAGCTTTTAACCTATCGACAACTTCCTGCGCAGATAGTTTCTTTGCTTTTCGAATTGTTTTTAGATTTTCTCCTATGTCAAAATCCATAATCTTCACCACGTGGAATTTTTGTGAAATCCGTGACAAAAATTAGTTGTTATTTTTTGTCATTCGAATTTTGATTATTTCCTATTCAAACGAATTTGATAATTGTAAAATATTTACAAGATTATATCGTGCGCCTGTTCAGGTTCCTGATCTGTGATGTTGCAAAGCTCTTTCAGCTTTTCGGACAACTTCTTTCCTTTATATAGACGTGTATCTTCCAGCGCAATGAACTTGTTCATTCCGTTAGATCCGGTGTAGCTAATGACGAACATGATCCTGTTCAGTTGCTTTTCCTTCTTTCCGTTTGCTGTCATTGCACCGACGATGGCGCCGGCTCCACCGAACAGCAACCCACCAACGACAGCACGTCCAATGATGGACTTGTCTTTTTCTACGATTGAAGACTGCGGACCATAAAACACATCGGTTATTTTTGAATATTCAAGTGTAGCATCGTTCTTGGTTCCTGGCGAATGTAGTTTCAGCTCTGTATCAAAGAGATTCACGTTGACCATCTGACCGGATTTGAACATTGCGAAGTCCTCTGTAATTTTGAACATCTCACTGATGACGGTTCCTTTGTTGCTTTTGAAAAATCCCACACTGTCACCTACTTTCATTTTTTATCATTTTAGTACAAACGACTTATCTTTTCCATTGACATTTTGCACAAAAATAGCGTCCTGCTTTGCACAGGACGCTGTGGATCAGGTTTCATCGTCTTGATATTCGATGATGTCGCCAGGCTGGCAGTTCAGCAGCTTGCAGATTGTTTCCAATGTTGCCCATGAAACGAGTTTGCCTTCTCGAAGCTTCTGAAGCGATTGCTGGCCTATGATCTTTTCTTTTCTGATGCGGTTGCTGTTGTAGCCGGCATCTTTTAAAGCCTTGATCACGTCTATTTTGTAAATTATCGGCATACAATATCCTCCTTTCTCATTTATTATAGCAAATAATTGCACCCGAAACAAGTGCAATGTTGCACAAAAATTACACCCGAAGTTTGTGCAATTTACATCTTGTATTGCACCCGAAATAGGTGTATACTACGTACAACAGGTTGAGGGAAGAACCCCCACAAAAGAAAGGAATTGGTAATTATGAAGTACCCGAAGCACATGATCACAAGTCACATGGACATGGTGAATGGAGAGATCAAAACAACATACTATGTTCACAACTATGTTGGATGTGGCGGCTATTTGGTAGAGTTCAGCGGTAGCAAGAACGAGGTTGCAAGATATTGCAAGGAACATGAGATCATGGATGTAAGATTTGGTCATTAAGTTGTAACACACCGAGCCGTGGCGGTTGTTCCACAGCTATGAAAGGATGATAGAATATGTTTTTTATAATTGAGTACGAGAACGGAGCCGTAAGATACGGGGAAGGTAGCTACACCGATGCGATTGATTATGCTGAAAGCTGTAACGGTGGATATGGCTACACAATAACCGAGTATGAAAGCGAAGAAGACTATTATAACAATATCTAAATCGCACGCATAGCCGGGACGGTCAAATCCCGGCAGATGAAAGGATGAGTAAAATGACAGCATACGCAATCATGGTTGAAGATATTCGCAGCGGATTCAAAACCATATCCCAGGAAGCATACGGAACGCTCGAAGCGGCTCAGAGATTCTGCGAGAATCGTTCTAATGTTGAAAAGCTCAGCGACTACCTGTTCGTTGACCGAAAAAACAATATCGGATATGATATCCAGATTTTGAGGGTGATCTGATGCAAATGGAAGAATACTACCGAATCTTGAAAGATCGATACGAACAAACCGACTGGAACAGTTTGGAAAGCATCAAAGCATATAACCAGTTTGCAAGAGAGCTTCGGAAGATGCTCAGCGAATCAGATGATTGAAAGGAGTTAAACAAATGGTAGTAATTAACGCAAAACGTGAAGGCTACGGTGTGGATCAGATCAGAAACACGATGACGGTCGGTGAGCTGATCGAGTACCTACAGGACCGATACAACGAGGACGAACCGGTTTATCTGTCACATGACAGTGGTTACACGTACGGTGGAATCACCGAGTGTGATTTCATCGAAGACGAAGATTGAAACCGTTCTGATGAGTCGCTGAAAATTGCGACGAAACCGCCCGCTGGCGGTCAACGGTAAAACGAAAGGCAGGTGATAAAATGATCTGGAGAACGATTCTTGAAATTGCGGCATCGGTGCTGCTGGTCGTTGGTTTCTGTTACGAAGACAGAATCGTCGAATTTGAAAACAAAATCTTTGGGAGGTTCGAAAAATGAAAAACGATTATGCGAAGCGGCAACAGGCGATGCTCGACAAGGCATACCGAGACGGTCACGCACATGGTCTCACCGTCGCCATTGATCTGTCAAAAATGGCTTTTCTTGTCGCAATGAACAAAGAGCTTGGAATCGGAAAAGAACGTTTTGACAAGGTCCTACGATATGTAAACGGCGTCTTCGTGAACCATGTAATCGAGGATCCGGAACACACCCGGTACAAGCTGGAGAAGGAATGCGAACGCATCATGGAATGCTCTGCCGAAGAATTTTTGCAAAACTGGAGGATTTGAAAAATGGACGAACGATACGGAGAACTGATCAGTGAGTTGCACAAAATCAAATCGCTGCTTGTGCTGTTTGGAGAGCGTTATATCAACACCGATGACGAACAAGCGTTGCTCGACGCTCAGTGCAACCGTGACAACCTTGTATGTGCATTTAATGCAATTGTGGACCTTTGCGAAGCTGCTCTCTGAGTAGCTTCCGGGTTTCCTTAAAATGCCATTTATAATGGCTTGACATTTTAATTAGCACCATTTACAATGGCATTGTAAACGGAGGTGATACGATGATTGATTTAGAAAAAGTAAGAAAAGACCACGGACTCACGCAGGAGCAACTTGCCGATAAGGTCGGAGTGATCAGGCAGACGATTTCGAACATTGAGTGTGGTCGTGCGCTTCCTTCGGTGGAAACAGCAAAGGCGATTGCACAGGTTCTCGGACTTAACTGGTCTGATTTTTTTAGCGACTGAATGCCATTTATAATGGAGAGGTGTATTATTTATGGACGAACTTTACACAGTGAAAGACGTTGCAGAACGTCTGAAAACAAACGTTGACATGGTTCACAAGCTTCGAAAATCCGGACTGCTGCCGTTCATGAAGCTTGGATGCTACAAGGTACGAAAGAAGGCACTGGACGAATTCTTGGCCAAGTATGACGGTTACGATCTGACGGATCCGTTTCATGTAAAACCTCTGGAGGATGTAGGATGAATCTATTTCCTCACCAGAGTGAAGCTCTGAAGCAGACCGAAGGCATGAACCGTGTGGCGTTCTACCATGACATGGGTCTTGGGAAAACCTTCACCGGTGCCGAGAAGATGCGCCAGCTTGGTGCAAGGGTGAATTTGGTCATTTGTCAAAAATCGAAGATCGCAGACTGGATAAGTCATTTTGTGAATTATTACAACGATGACTTTTTAATATCTAATCTTACTGGAAAATGCGAACTTGAATTCTTCTTGATTGGCAAATCTAATCGGATCGGAATCATCAATTACGAACTTGCGTGGCGCAGGCCGGAACTGCTTCAACTGAGTGATTTCACATTGATGCTGGACGAATCGTCGCTGATTCAGAACCGGAAGGCGAAGCAAACAAAATTCATCTTGAAACTGCAGCCGAAGAACGTCATTCTTCTATCCGGTACTCCGACATCAGGCAAGTATGAGAATCTCTGGACGCAGTGTCGACTGCTCGGTTGGGACATTTCCGAAGCTCTGTACAACCGGCAGTACATCAACTGGGATACGATTTACGTCGGCGGTGGTATGAAACGCAGAGTGGTCAAGCGTTCTGATCCGTACAAGAATGTTGATCGGTTGAAGTCGAAGATGCGAGAACACGGAGCGATGTTCCTGAAGACGGAAGAATGCTTCGAGCTTCCTGATCAGACGTTCATCGACGTGAATGTTCCTGTTTCCAAGGAATATCGGAAGTTCATGAAGGATTCCATCGTGGTGGTTGACGATGACGAACTGGTTGGCGATACGACGCTGACGAAGCGGCTCTATTCACGGCAGCTTTGCGGACAGTATAGTCAGGCGAAGTTTGATGCGTTCCGTGATCTGGTGCAGTCCACCAACGACCGATTGATTGTGTTCTACAATTTCAACGCAGAACTGGAGAAGCTCGTTGGAGAATGTGCAGAATTGAACAGGCCGGTTTCCATCGTTAGCGGACAGTATAAGAATCTGGAAGCATATGAAGATCAAGTCGATTCCGTCACGTTCATCCAGTACCAAGCAGGAGCCATGGGACTGAATCTCCAGAAGGCGAATAAAATCGTATATTTCAGTTTGCCGGAACGTTCTGAGCTGTTTGAACAATCAAAGAAGCGCATACACAGAATCGGTCAGGAGAAGCCTTGCTTCTATTATGTGATGCGCTGCAGAGGATCCGTGGAGGATCTGATTTATGAAACGTTGAAAATGAGGAAGGATTTTACAGATGAGCTTTTCAGACAAAATTATTTCATTGATTCTCGTCGGAGCATCGACGCTGTCGATTCCGTACGCAATATCAAGAAACAAACCGAAACCAAAAATTGAGCCGACAACCGAAGCGGCGACGATCTATGTCACAGAGAATCTCGGTGAATTCAAATTGACCGCATACTGCAGCTGTTCCAAGTGCTGCGGAAAATGGGCGAAGAACAGACCGGTAGACGAGAATGGACGTGAAATCGTCAAGACTGCATCCGGGGCAAGAGCTGTCGCCGGATACACCGTTGCCGCTGATCCGTCGTTTCTGCCGTTTGGAACCATTGTCTATATTGATGGCAAGAAATATTGCGTACAGGACAGCGGTTCGGCTGTGAAGGGAAAGCATCTCGACATTTATTTCGACAATCACGCAGAAGCGTTGAAATTCGGATGTCAACATAAGGAGGTTGAACGGCTGATTGGCTGCTGAGAAACAATTCGAGAACAAGGTCAAGAAGTTTCTGAAAGACCGTGGATGCTACCAGATTAAATACTGGGGCGGCGGCACATTCACAAAGTCAGGTGTTCCGGACATTCTGTGCTGCTGTAATGGAGTCTTCCTTGGAATCGAGCTGAAGGGTCCTACCGGAAAACCGTCTGAGATTCAGCTGCATCATCTTCGGAAGATAGAAGATGCCGGTGGTTTTGCGGTCTTGCTTTATCCGAAGCATTTTGAGCTGTTCAAAAACATGGTGGACTGCTTTGTCGCAGAAGACTATGAGAATGCGATTCACAATTATGAATTATTGAAAGGAGTTTGGGAAAGTGGCAAGTTTGTATGAAATCGACAAAGCGATTCTCGACTGCGTCGACATGGAGACCGGAGAGATTGTAGACGTTGAGAAGCTGGAAGCATTGCAGCTGGCAAGAGAGACGAAACTTGAAAGCGTTGCGCTCTGGATCAAGAATCTGACTGCGGATGCTCTGGCTTACAAGGCAGAGAAGGAAGCGTTCGCCGAGCGTGAGAAGAAGGCAAAGGATAAGGTTGATAGCCTGAAGAAGTATCTTGCAGATGCTCTGAACGGCGAGAAGATGACGACCAGCAAGGTTGCAGTTTCGTTCCGGAAGTCGGTATCTGTCGAAGTGGACGAAGAATCTTGTCCTTACGAATGGATGATCGAAAAGGTCACCAGATCCGCAGATAAGACTGCAATCAAGAGCGCACTCAAAGACGGCGCAACTATCCCCGGTTGCGTTTTGGTCGAAAAACAAAATATCCAAATTAAGTAAAGGAGATAAACCATGGCACAAAAAGTATTGATCATGGGTGAATCTGGCACAGGCAAGTCAACAAGCCTGTTCAACTGCGATCCGGAACTGACATTCGTCGTGAATCCAGTAGGCAAGCCGTTACCGTTTAGAAACAGCATAGAAACTGTAGATTTCTTTACTGCGGCAGATGAAATCATCATCTGCATGAAAGATGCAGTCAAGCGTGGAAAGAAAATCATTGTCGTCGATGATTTTCAGTATCTTCTGGCGATTCCTTACATGAATCGAATCAAAGAATCCGGATGGGACAAGTACAATGATTTCGGTGCAAACTACTTCGATGTGATTGACGTGTGTAAGGAGCTTCCGGATGATGTAATCGTGTATTATTTAACGCATCTCGAAACGCTGGACAGTGGTCTGACGACCGTGAAGCTTATCGGTAAACAGCTCCGTGAGAAAATCACCATTGAGGGCCTGTTCACCATCGTTCTTCGTACTTCTGTCCAGGAAGGAAAGTACTACTTCCTGACGCAGAACAGCGGAAAAGACACCGTCAAGTCGCCGATTGGAATGTTCGGTGCATATGCCATCGACAACGATCTGAATTATGTCGACGAGAAAATCCGTAACTACTATCATATCGGTGAATACAAGTCCGATGCCGAAATTGCCGAAGCGGACAAATCTGCGGAGAACACCGAAATCCAGAAACCGGAACCGGGTGAACGCCGACGTCGTGGTGGGCAGAGAACCGCTGCACCTGCTCCGGAGAAGACACAGGAAGAGATCCGCAAGGAAATGGATGCCATCACCGATGAAGGCGTGGATTTTCCGTTTGAAACCGACACCAAAGAAGAACAAAAACCTGCGACAAGAACACGCAGAACAAGAAAGGAAAGATAATTATGGATTTCAGCAAATTTGACCAGAAGGTCGACATGGACAAGATCAACCAGCAGAAGGCAGAAGCTGCCGAGAACAGCAAGAACTTCGATCCTGTTCCTGCTGGTGAGTACATTGCAAAGATTGAGAATCTGGAACTGGCAGAGACGAAGGACGGAAGACCGATGTTCAAGGCCTGTTTGAGATTGGTTGAAGCGTTCTCCAATGATGGTGAAGAAGCGAAGTACCTGTCGAGATTCAACCGCAAGAAGCCGTGCGTATTCATGAACCGAGTGATCTTCGGCACGAAGAACGACGGTGCGATGATCCAGAGCGTCGAGACTTGGCTCAGCAAGCTGTTCCCGAACGATGATCCCGTTGTGTTCACCGGTTATGCAGATTTTGCACAGGAAGTCATGGACATTGCAGAAGATGCAGACGGCATGGAAGTCCACATCGATTACGACGATTCCAAGTTCAATTCCATCGTCATCATTGAAGTTTATTAATAGACTAAATGCCATTTTAGATGGTGATTCCATCAGGAGCGGTTCGTCCGCTCCTGAAATAAGGAGTTGAACACGTTGATTTTTTACGATTTTGAAGTGTTCAAATATGACTGGCTTGTAGTTTTGATCGACGCAGCAAACAAAAAAGAAACGGTTATCGCAAATGACAGTCAAAAAATGATTGACTTCTATCGTGAGAACGCTTCGGAAATCTGGATTGGATACAACAGCCGGCACTACGACCAGTGGATTTTGAAGTCCATCCTTGCCGGATTTAATCCTAAGGAAATGAACGACTGGATTATCCTCGAAGATCGTCCTGGATGGAAGTTCTCAAACGTTCTTCGTGATTTTCCGCTGAATAACTACGATGTAATGTCCAACATCGATCGTGGCCTGAAAACCTTCGAGGGATTCATGGGTAGCGATATTCGTGAATCCAGTGTTCCATTCGACATTGACAGAAAACTGACAGATGCCGAGATTGAAGAAACTGTGAAATACTGCCGTCACGACGTTGAGCAGACGATTGAAGTTTTCCTGGAGCGATATTCAGATTTTGAAGCGCAAGTGGGTCTGATTGAAATGTTCCATATGCCGTTGTCGAATATATCCAAAACGAAGGTGCAGCTGGCGGCTGAAATCCTGGAAGCAAAGAAACGGAAGTACAATGACGAGTTCGACATCAGCTTCCCGGAAACGATGCAGATTCAGAAGTACAATGCGGTAGTCGACTGGTACCGTGATCCGAAAAACAGGTGCTATAAACGCACTGACAGCCGTGGAAGAACGAAAAAAACGCAGCTTGAAATCATTGTCGCCGGCGTTCCGCACCAGTTCGGATGGGGCGGTGTACACGGCGCACGTGAGAAGTACACTGGCACAGGTTACTTCATCAATATGGACGTAGCGAGCCTGTACCCTTCTCTGATGATTCAGTACAATCTGCACTCTCGGTCGTGCAATCCGTCGAAATTCAATGACATCGTAGATACTCGTTTGAAGTACAAGGCTGCCAAGAATCCGTTGCAGGCTCCCCTGAAAATCGTAATCAATGGAACATATGGAGCCATGAAGGATTCGAACAATCCTCTATACGATCCACGGCAGGCCAACAACGTCTGTGTGTATGGTCAGCTTCTCCTTCTGGATTTGATGGAGCACTTGGAACCGTACTGCGAGATTATCCAGAGCAACACTGATGGTGTCTTGGTAAAGATGCCGGATGGAGGTGATCCAGATGAATTCTATCATCTGGTTGACGACATTGCATTTGAATGGGAGCAAAGAACAGGTCTGAATCTTGAATTTGACGAATACGTCAAGGTGTTTCAAAAAGATGTGAACAACTACATCATTGTGGACGCAGAAGGAAAGTACAAGTCAAAAGGAGCCTATGTCAAGAAGCTGTCACGACTTGATTACGATCTTCCTATCGTCAACAAAGCCTTGGTTGATTTCATGGTGTACGGTGTTCCGGTCGATAAAACAATTCTCGGCTGTAATAATATTCGAGACTTCCAACAGGTTAAAAAAATATCAAACAAGTACACCTGCATCAGACACGGCGGTGTTCGGCTGAACGAGAAATGCGTTCGGGTGTTTGCTTCGAAGATCCAATCAGATGGTGGACTGACTAAGATTCACGGAACGACCGGGAGACCGGCGAAGATAGAGAACACGCCTGAACACGCTTTCCTTTTGAATGATTCGGTTGACGGTGCGAGTGTTCCACCGTATCTCGATAAGCAGTGGTATATCGATATGGCATATAAGCGACTAAATGACTTTGGGGTGATTTGAAATGACTGCAAAGAGCAACATTAAAGGAGTTCGGTATGGTCATCTTGTTGTTTTGAAAGAATCAAATTATCGTGATTCGAAATGTCGAGTCCATTGGTATTGCAGATGTGATTGCGGAAACTACATCCGTGTTCGTGGCGACAATCTTCGACGAGGCGCAAGTACAGAGTGTAGTCTATGTACGCAAAAAGGAAATAGCAGGTCAAAATTCGTAAGTAAGGAAGAAGCAACATCATGAGGTTATACAAAGGTTATACAAAGAACGACGGCAAGAAACCGGTCGATGCGCTGAAAGGCGTGAAGCAGTTTCGGTCGTTCGACGAGGTTCAGCGATTCGACTCGTATGGTGGCGTTCTTTCGGACAATGCGATTCTGATTGACATTGACGATGCAGAACAGAGCGAAATTCTAATGCAGATGGTTGAGGAATTCCAGCTGAACTGTCAGGTCATACAGACCAGCCGTGGTCGTCATTTCACCTTCATCAATTCCGGAGTGACAACCTGCGGAACCGGAAAGAAGCTGGCTTGCGGTCTGACTGCGGACATCAAGGTCGGCGGCAAGAATACTGTTGAGTGCTTGAAAATCGACGGCGAGGAACGATTCGTTGAATGGGAGTTCCAAGACGATGAATCCGGTGTTCTTCCGAAGTGGATGCACCCTGTATCCAGCAGTGTTGATTTCACGCAGATGCACGAAGGTGACGGTCGTGACAGTGCACTATATGGTTACATCCTGAATCTGACAAGTGCTGGATTCAGCACGGAAGAAACAAGAGAGTGCATCGGAATCATCAATCGGTTCGTACTTCCGGATCCGATGAGCGAGGACGACATCGAACGAATCACAAGAGACGATGCGTTTCCGGCAGAGACGTTCTATAAGGGCCGGACGTTCCTGCACAACAACTTTGCTGTATTTTTGAAAAATAACGATCACATTCGCAGGATCAACGGAATGCTGCACGTTTATCGTGACGGTGTTTATGTTCCTGGTTCCAGAGAGATCGAACAGCGGATGGTGAAGCATCTTCCGGAAATGAAGGCGGCGCAACGGACGGAGGTATTGAAGTACCTGGATATTATATGTCCGCATGATACACCGGTCGCAGAAGCGCATTTCATAGCGTTTAAAAACGGAATTCTCGATATTGCTACCGGTGATCTTCTCCCCTTCTCACCTGACGTGGTTATCACAAACCAAATACCGTGGGACTATGAGCCGGATGCATATTCAGAGCTTGCCGACAACACGCTGAATAAGATTTCGTGTCAGGATCCTTGCATTCGGTCGTTACTGGAAGAAGCCGTCGGATATTCGTTCTATCGCAGGAACGAAATGTCGAAGATGTTCTTCCTGACCGGTGAAGGTGCGAACGGTAAGTCCACGTTCCTGGACGTGCTGAACCATGTTGTCGGTGACCAGAACCGGTCATCGTTGGGTTTGGAAGAACTGGACGAGCGGTTCTCCGTGGCTACTCTGGCGAACAAGCTGGTCAATGCCGGTGACGATATTTCGGACGACTTCCTGCAGGGCAAGGCCATATCGAATCTGAAAAAACTTGTTTCCGGTAACGAAGTCAAGGCCGAGATTAAGAACGATCCGAACATTTTCTTCATGAAGCCGTACACGAAGTTTTTCTTTTCTGCGAACGCTCTGCCGAGAACCAAGTCGAAGGGATTTGCTGCATTGATGCGTCGTCTTGTCATCATTCCATTCAACGCAAGATTCACCAAGGACGACCCGGATTACGATCCGTATATAACTTGGAAACTTCGTGACGAATATGTCATGAAGTACATGGTCCGCATCGGTGTTGAGGGGTTGAAGCGTGTGTTGGAGAACAATGCGTTCACTGAATCCGAAGCTGTGCAGAAAGAGGTTGCAGCATATGAGATGGAGAATAATCCGATTCTGCTGTGGTTGCAGGAAAAGGACGATCTGGACATTGCGAACCAGCTGACGAAGGACGTACACAAGCAGTATCGTGTGTTCTGCATTGAGAACGGATTCACAGAGCTTACGCTGGCGAACTTCTCAAAGGAGCTTGCCAAGCGTCGTGGTTTCTCTGTGAAGCGAATCCGTGTTGACGGCAAATTGACAAGTATTTATGTGAAAGGATGATTTTATTGTGAAGTGTAAAACTTGCGGAAAAGAAATCCATTTCATCTGGTCTTGCAACATGAAAGACTACGCCTGGAAACGATATGCCGGGACTGGCAACTCTTATCATTATTTCTGCTCGTATTCTTGTATGAGGATTTATGACGCTGAGCGAAAAAAAGGTGCGTATGGAAAAATCAGAAAACGTGTTCGGTGCGTAGAATTGAACAAGACGTTTGCCTGTGTTTCCGAAGCGTGTACGTGGTTGTCCTTGAATGGTTATGCTCTGACAAATAATCAACTGAGAGCTGCTATTTCGAACAACAGGACAGCCTCAGGATATCATTGGAGGTATGATGAATGACCAACGGAGATAAAATCCGGCAGATGTCGGATGAAGATTTGTCTCGTATAATATGCGTTGGCGATTGCGGTTATTGTATAAGAGACGATTTAAAAATAGCACTGAAAGCATTTAAAATAAGCGATTGTGCTTTGGAATGGCTGAAACAGGAGGTTGAAAATGAAGAAAATACCAACATTATTCGAAAGGACATTTGATGGTCACAAAATCGTTGACATTAAACCAGTTGTTACGCCTGGTCTGAATTACATTTTATCAGGTGCAGGTACAGCAACGGTTAAGTGGGACGGATCTTGCGTGATGATAAAAAATGGCAGGCTATATAAGAGATACGATGCAAAGAAAGGCAAAACGCCGCCTTCTGGAGCAATTCCTTGTTGTGATCCTGACCCGGTTACCGGACACTGGCCGCATTGGGTAAAAGTTGATGCAAACAATAATTCCGACAAGTGGTATTGTGTTGCGGCTGATAACTTTAGATACAACGGTCGGTATTGCAGTGGAATTCCTGAGAGTGGGAGTGATCGTTGTTTGATTGATGGAACTTATGAGGCAGTCGGTCCTAAGTTTCAAGGAAATCCTTACGATTTTGCAATGAACACTCTTATCAGACACGGTGAATATGAAATACCGGAACTTAACAACGGTCCGAGAACATTTGAATCTATCCGGGATTACTTGAAGACTCATTGTATCGAGGGAATTGTGTTCTGGGATATGGGAGCACCTGTATGCAAGATTAAGCGTTCTGACTTTGGGTTTGCTTGGCCTGCAAAGGGGGATGAAAATGGCTGATTGTAGTAAAACGGAAGATTATTTCAACGAGATGTTCAGAAGAAGAAAAGCGGAATGTCCGAATAAACCTTTTGCAGTCGTAATATATACGAATGAATTCGATGTGAACGAATCGATTGAAAATATGCAGAAATGGTCTGACGAACATCCTGTAAAATCGTTCCTGGATGATTTCAAGGAAAAGCATCCGAATGCGATCCTGTCGTGTAAGGGAAAACCGAAGGCCTGCCGGAGACTGCTGTATGGTGGTGAATGCCGGGAAGACCGTGACTGCCTGACTTGTTGGAAGGAGGAAATGACATGATTGTTGATTCTGGTGAACGTCGTGAATTCAGCACCGGTGCTGTGCGTGACATTCAGGAAGGTAAAGGTAGATGCGATTTGTTACCTCTGGATGTTGTTGCATCGATTTACGAAATTAACGGCAATGATGAAATTGCGGATGTACTTGATTTGATTCATGAATACTGTAAAAACGGAGATTCGAAGATTCTGTGTAGTGCAATAAGAATTTTTATAGATGAAAACATTAAGAAGCATCCGTCAACGGCATTCCTTGAGTTGTCGAGGCACTTCGAAGAAGGCGCACTGAAGTACGGCGAATACAACTGGCAGAAAGGCATTCCGACACACTGCTACATTGATTCTGCTGTCCGGCACTATCTCAAGTATAAACGTGGAGACGATGACGAACGACACGACCGTGCGTTCCTGTGGAATCTTGTCTGCTGCATCTGGACGTGTGAGCATATGCCGGAGCTGAACGATTATAAGAAAACGAGCGAACAACTTGAACA
>JAKSMX010000036.1 GCA_024400305.1 Bacteroidales bacterium
CCACTCTCAAAACTCCACTCTCAAAACTCCACTCTCAAAACTCCACTCTCAAAACCCCGCTCTCTTAACTTTCATCTCTTGTCTCTAATCTGAAAAAAACGCCGAAAGCCCCCGGCGCAATGCCGGAGGTTATGCTCTTGTCTGTAATATAAGTGATTGATTTACAATATTTTGCACAGGGGGGTAATTGCAATCACCCTATCCGCCGCATCAGGCAGACAACAACGCCGATTTTCATATTGCAAATGTTCTGTTTTCATAGCGGCGGCAAAGATACGGCGTTTTTCGATACGGAGAGCGGTTTTTTTTATTTTTTTCACGGACACGCGTGCCGCGTACCCGGTTACTGAAGTACTGCCCTGCGGGCAGACAGCAAACCCGGCGGTGCCTGCAAGACACAACCTTAATAACCGGGTACATTGAGGCGAAGCCGAGATGTGCCCGGCAACATGCGCCAGCCCTCTCTCATCTCTTATCTCTACTCTCTCATCTCTTAACCACTTTCTCCACCTTATTATTAATGTTGACGAAATACATCCCATCATTCAGGTCTGAGACGTTCACAAGAACCGTCCCCGACATTCCAGCAAGACGTTTAACCATCTGACCGAGGCAATTGAAAATCTCCACGTCAGTTTTTCCGTCGCCAAGTTCTATGTTAATCACATCATTTACAGGATTAGGATATATCACAAACGAACTTCCAAGCAACTCTTCAAATCCTGTCGTTCCCTGATATTCGATGGCTCCGAGGTCAATCTGCGGCCCGATGATGCGTTGGTTTCCGAGGATGTCCGGGCCGGTCACGCCAGTGACAGACTTGTCGCCTCCATTAATCAAAGGTGAGTTTGCCATGAGGCTGTAGTCGCCGTTTTCGGCATCGGTGAAACACGGATTGTCTATTGTCACCATGTGTTCTCCGTCGAAGCCGCCCTGCACGGCACAATAGTTGAATTTGGAGTCGCCGTCAATCTGGTTGGCGATGCCATTGGCCTTGTTGCCCCAGAAAACGCTGTTATAGATTTTGCTGTAATGGTTGTCGTTATGCAGACCGCCGCAAGTCTCAACGGCTTCGTTGTCAACGACATCGCAGTTAATCATGGTGAACTTGCCTCGGTTGTAGATCGCACCGGCCTCCTTGGCGGAGTTTTTCGCGAAGATGCAGTTCGTAATCTTCGGTTGTTTGTTTGTATAGACATAATATGCGCCGCCTTTTGTGTTCGCCGAGTTGCCGCGGAAGTCGCAGTTGAGCAGGGTGATTCCGAGCATGTCGCAGATGCCGCCGCCCATGGAGCCGCTGTTGTTTTCGAAAGTGCAGTTCTCGAACTTGACCGTTGCATTTTCATAATAAGCCGAGATGACATATACGCCTCCGCCGAAGCCAGTAGCGTTGTTGTTCAAGAACTTGCAGTTCACGAAACGGCTGTTCGAGCAGAGATACGCGCCCGCGCCGGCACCGCAGCTTCCGTTCTGGATGGTGAATCCGTCCCAGATGGAATAGGCGGCGTTCTGGAAATGGTCCGACTGGAACACGACGCGGCGCTGGTTCATTCCGTCGAGGATGGTGGGGTTCGCCTCGAGGTCGCGGTCGTTGAGGTCGAAGTCGGCGGTCTCGCCGCCGGTGAAGCCGCCGTAGATCCTGTTGTTGTCGTAGATGGTGAACGCACCGTTGCTGTTCTCCAGGTCGCCGTAGTACGTGCCGGCTTTCACCCAGATCTGGTTTGAGACCTCGGTGGCGACAGACGACGCGAATTCGAGGTGTCTCGTGGCGTTCGCCCATGAGGAGCCGTCGCCGGTGCCGTCAGCGGAGACGTAGATGATGCCGTTGGCGTCGGAGTTGATTGACAGCGGGACGATGTTCATCACGACAGCCTCATTCTGGTTGAAGCCGGCCACGTCGTTGATGTCGTAGAAGCCGTTTCCGGATCCGCTCCATCCGAGGTTGAAGCTGAAGTAGTCGCGTTCGTCGTAGCCGTCGCACACTATGGCGTGACCGCCAGGTTCACCGGAGCCGGAGAAATACATCGGGTGGCCTTTGTCGAGGTCGCTTTTCAGCAACGCGATCCATTCGTCCTCCTCGTATTGGGTGCGTTCCTTGTACGTCGCCGAGCAATATCCGAAATATTTGCGCATTGCCGTCTCCACGTCATGCGACTGCGCGCCGCTTCCGTCAGGGCCGAAGTCCATGTTGACGCTCACGCCGCAGTGGTACATCAGAGTGGCGATGGCGATGTTGTCGCTCCATATCTCGTTGGGCATGTTGTCCCAGTCGTAAGTGGTGGCTCCGAAGTTCGCCGACTGCGTGCCGTATTCATGGTGGACATACGAGTGCGAGCCTCTGCCCTGCGCGGGGTGATTCCAGAATTTCATCACCTGCGACATGGCGCACGCCACGCAGCCAGCATAGCAGTGTCCGCACGGACCGCCCCACCAGCCGCCGCCCGTCGAAGGCGCAAGCGCATTGTAATAGCAGTCCTGGTTCCATCTCGTCTGGATGAGCGGATCGACCACATTGGTGTTTTTCGCCGCAGGCAACACGTTGTCTTCCAACGACTTCCACATTGCAGCCACATTATCGTCAACCGCACGGTTCACCTTATTATAATATTCCACGTTCTGACGGTAGTTGTCGATGAAATATTTGGCCGTCTCCGGAATCTCGCCTTCGTATGAATTCACATCGGAATAAGCCATGATGGGATTCAAGTTCTTGGAAGCCGAAACTATCACGAAGCCGCCGCCTTCCACGTTGAAAATATACAACGCCGGATTGCCATCCGAGTCGTTCTCAACATGAAAAACATCAAGTTTGACATCGGATCTCCCGGTCTTCAATTCAATGAAATTTTTACCGATTTTTTTTGCAAATGATTCATTCACAAATGATTGAGCATTTAATTTTCCTAATGAAAATATGGCTATCAATAAAGCCAATGCAAGTTTTAAAAAATTATTTTTCTTCATTTTGAAATAAATAAGGCTGCAAAGTTAGAAAATTATTAACTTTGCACGTCAAAAAATTTTGAAAAAATATCACAAAATATATGCAAATGAATGATTTTCAAAAAGAAATACTTGCAGGCATCCCGGAACAGCTGCCTGAAGTGAAAGAATACGACAAGAACATCAATCATGCGCCGAAACGCAAGGACATTTTGACGAAGGAACAGAAGAGACTAGCATTGAAGAACGCTCTCCGTTATTTCCCGGAGAGGCTTCACGCGCAGCTCGCGCCGGAGTTCTATGAGGAATTGGAGAAATACGGCCGTATCTACATGTACCGTTTCCGTCCTTCATACGCGATGTACGCCCGTCCGATCGACGAATATCCGGCGAAATGCCGTCAGGCTGCAGCCATCATGTTAATGATTCAGAATAACTTAGACCCGGCTGTGGCGCAACATCCGCACGAACTCATCATCTACGGCGGCAACGGCGCCATCTTCCAGAACTGGGCGCAATACCGTCTCGTGATGCAGTACCTCGCCAACATGACCGACGAGCAGACCCTCGTCATGTATTCGGGCCACCCGATGGGGCTGTTCCCGTCGCACAAGGAGGCGCCGCGCGTCATCGTGACAAACGGCATGATGATTCCAAACTATTCAAAACCAGACGACTGGGAACGTTTCAACGCACTCGGCGTGACACAATACGGACAGATGACGGCAGGTTCATACATGTACATCGGACCACAGGGCATCGTCCACGGCACCACGATCACGGTGCTTAACGCCTCGCGCAAGCAGGGCGGCACACCGGCGGGCAAGCTGTTCATCACGGCGGGTCTCGGCGGAATGTCGGGTGCACAGCCCAAGGCCGGCAACATAGCAGGTGTCGTCTCCATCACGGCGGAGATCAACCCGTCGGCGGCGTTGAAACGCTACAACCAAGGCTGGGTCGATGAGATCCACGAGAACTTAGACGAGCTGTTCGTGAAAGTGAACGAAGCCATAAATAAGAAAATCGCCCGCTCGTTCGCATACCAGGGCAACGTCGTTGACCTCTGGGAATACGCCGCGGCGAAAGGCATACACGTCGATCTCGGCTCCGACCAGACCTCGTTGCACAACCCGTTCGCGGGCGGCTACTACCCTGTCGGATATTCATTCGAGGAGTCGAAACGCATGATGGCGGAGGAGCCGGAGAAGTTCAAGGAGGCGGTCTATGCGTCACTGCGCCGTCACGTGGCGGCGGTCAACAAGCTCACCGCAAAAGGCATGTACTTCTTCGACTACGGCAACGCGTTCCTGCTTGAGAGCAGCCGCGCCGGCGCCGACATCATGAAAGACGGCAAGTTCCGCTATCCGTCATACGTCCAGGACATCATGGGGCCGATGTATTTCGACTACGGATTCGGCCCGTTCAGATGGGTCTGCACGTCGGGCAAGCCGGAAGACCTCGCCGTCACCGACGAGATCGCATGCAAGGTACTCGAAGAAATAGCAATGTCGTCGCCGAAGGAAATTCAGCAGCAGATGCACGACAACATACAGTGGATCAAGGGCGCACAGGCCAACCACTTGGTCGTCGGCTCGCAGGCGCGCATCCTCTACGCCGACTGCGAAGGCCGCACCAAGATCGCGGCGGAGTTCAACAAGGCCATCGCCGACGGCAGGCTGAGCGCGCCGGTGGTGCTGGGCCGCGACCACCACGACGTGTCTGGCACCGACTCGCCGTTCCGTGAGACATCGAACATCTACGACGGCTCGTGCTTCACCGCCGACATGGCGATACAGAACGTCATCGGCGACGGATTCCGCGGCGCCACATGGGTCAGCATCCACAACGGCGGCGGCGTGGGCTGGGGCGAAGTCATCAACGGAGGCTTCGGCATGGTCCTCGACGGCACGCCGGAAGCCGACAGACGACTGCACTGCATGCTGCACTGGGATGTCAACAACGGCATCGCACGCAGAAGCTGGGCACGCAACGAACCCGCCATGTTCGCCATCAGACGCGCCATGGAGGTCGAACCGCGCCTCAAGGTCACGATGCCTAACATCGCAAATGACGAGATGATAGCCGAAATCGTGAAATAAATTAAACAATTGACAAAACCGGATTAGCAGGATTGACAAATAGCAACAAAAAACTCGTGAAACTTGTGTTAAAAAACGTCAATCCTGTCAATCCCAAAACAATTAAAACAGAACAACAATTTTAAAATTCAAACGCGTATGAAGAAATTATTACTTTCACTGACAATGGTGCTTGCGATGTTCGCGGCATCAGCACAAAACATCACAGTAACAGAAAAAGAGACAGGTAATGTCGTTGAAAACGGAGCGACATACTTTGTTTTCGGAGATGGCTCGGAGCTTTGGGGAGAAATCGGCGGCGAGATGCAGATAGAATTCGACGTCACAGCCAACGAGAACATGAGAGTCGTCGCAAAGAAAACTCCAAACGATCCAATTGTTGAGGGCACCTCAACATGGCTTTGCTTCGGGCAGTGCCTTGCTCCTTCAACAGGTGTTCAAGAGACCAATCCTGAAGAAATGACAGCTGGCAATCCCATGTTATTCAGCGGACACTACATGGCTGATAATTACACAACGGTTCTCAGTCAGGAGCAGAGCGTGACATTCGAATTATGGAACGCAGCCAACCCGGATGAGAAATTCGTCATCAACGTCATCTTCAAGTATTCACTCGATGATGTGGCGGAAGTTTCAGCCCAGAACGTCATCAGCGCATATCCGACACCAGCCACCAGCGTCATCAACTTCGACTACAATGTCAACGGCAACGCAATGGTTGTGATATACAACATGATGGGCCAGGAAGTGATGAGGAACGAGATCGCCGGTCAGAACGGCACGCTCAGCATGAACGTCAGCGACCTCAACAGCGGCGTCTATTTCTACAGCCTCGTCATCAACGGCAAGACGGAAAAATCGAACAAAATTGTCATCAGATAAGTTTTGATTTTTTTTCATTTCTCCCGTCAGGAAGTGATTTCTGACGGTTTTTTTTTGCCTCATTCAGATGACATTCAGCACAGACTTTCGCCTGCCTTATATGCTGAAAACAGCAGATTCCGTTGTACTTTCCAATTGCTCACAAGCGACATTTGCCACGCCTAATGATTTTCCATTGGACGGACTGCACGAACAATTCTTCCTCCAGAGCGGCTGCAACTATAATGCTACCAAAAATTCAGACCAGAGCCTAAAGTGATTATCTTTGCACAAAATTCAAGAAAGATGAACGAAACGAAGAAAGTCAGCCGCCGCAAGTACACGGCGGAGTTCAAGGCGAAGGTCGCCTTGGAAGCGATGCAGGAGAACCAGACGCTGCCCGAACTGTGCAGCCAGTTCACGTCAAGCGGATACGTCAAGCTGCTGGAAGACAACGGGATAAGCATAAGCATGGACAGCCGCAGGCGTGCGTTCGACGACATCTACATCGAACGCCTGTGGCGCAGCGTGAAGCAGGAGTACGTGTACAAGAACCCGTGTCGTATTTTCGACTTCTACAACAACCGCCGCCCGCACCAAAGTCTTGACTACCAGTGCCCCGCGACGGTTTACATGAAGAAACGGGTGGCATGATTTGGGCTGTCGGAATCGCGCTTCGGCTACGCCTCAGCTCCATCCCGATAGCCCAAATCATGGATCTTCCAGACAAGGATACTTTTTTTCATTAAAAACTTAAAATGTAATTTTGCAATGTAAAACCAGCGAGGATCTATCACCTTAACCTGACAACAAAATGGTCTGAAGAAATGGTAGCATTATACAGAATAAGTTGCCATATTTTTTAAAATATCTTTTTCAATGAGCTGCCGAGACGGTAAAACGTCACGACTACGAAAAAAATGACGATAAGGGCTAAAACGGCAAGTGCTATGTAAATCAGGGTTTCCATGCGGCAGAAATAGAAAAAATATCAATACAACCAAAAAATCGTTGTGAATTATCTTCAAATTTTGAATTGGTTCTGCGGTCGCTGACAATTTTTATTTGTTTGTTTAAAAATGTATTTTTGCGGCCTGTTAACTCATTGATATGCTGCTGTTTGAAGTCATGGAGTGGTCCATTTGTCATCTCAAACATAACTGATTCAAGTGCTTTTGCAATGTTCTGGATTTTTGAAGGCAATTAAAAAAAATGTCTCCGATTCAACTCGCAAAACAAAAATAATATGTATTTTTGCAGCCGATCAGATTGATTTTTATTGAGACGACACAGGAGCATTGACATTCAACGAGAAAACGACAGCAGGGAAGATGCTTTTCAACGTGCTGAAGGTGCCGCCGGAATATGTTTTCAATGCCGCCGAGAGAGGAGACAGGATGCGGCCTCTGGATTTGTGAGGGAAATAAGGAATGGCATCGGCAGACCAGAAAGGCTGAAACACTTCCGGCTATTGGTAAAGACGCATAAACGAGGAAGACGGAATCTGACGGGGGTCGAAGACCACGTCGAAATATTCTCGATGAAATGACATTACATACAGAAATGACCCCGATTACCGCAAGCGGACATCGTCCGTTTTTATTGTCTGAATTTTTTAAAAATTGTAATATGAAAACAAAATTATTCCTAACTTTGACATTGTCGATGTTGTTTGCATTGACGGCCTGCGACAATCAGACTGAAAACCGAAACGTAACCGAGGCTGAAAACAAGACGGAGACCCCGGCTTCTGCTGGAAAACCCGTTGTCAGCACCGTTGCGTTCGACACGATGGCCGCCACGACGCTGTCGAACTTCAAGGGCGGCGACGGCGAGATCTATATGAAGATGTTCACCGACGGCGAGGTCAAGGTGATGTATTGCACCATGCCTCCGGGCTCTTCGGTCGGCTGCCACACCCACGACACGAATATGGAAACCGTCTATGTGCTGAACGGCACGGCAACCATCTTCTTCGACGGCAACGAACAGGTCTATACGCCAGGAATGCTTCATTACTGCCCGAAAGGACACGGGCACAGCATCCACAACTTCGGCGAGGAGGACCTCGTGACCTTCAACGTCGTTGCGCTGCCGGAATGAGTCTTTGGAAGAATGTCAACACCAAAAACGCTGTTCCAATCTGAATGATTGGTCGCGCCAAAATGACGACGTGTCTTGTTGAGTTGTTTTTAATGAAAAAGGCTGACATTTCGTAAATTAAAATGTCAGCCTTTGTTTTGTGGAGGTTACCGGACTCGAACCGGCCACCTTAAGATTGCGAACCTTACGCTCTACCAGATGAGCTAAACCCCCGCTTTTTTCACGCTGCAAAAATACGAAATTTTTAGTAAATGCAAACATTTTTTACTTAAAATTTTTAGTAATTTTGCACGCTAATTTTTAAAGAGATGGAAATAGAACTTTATATCTTGAGAAGAGTCAACGCCTTGCTGCATGCAACAGACGCCAAAATCGTGAAACGCCTTGAAGGTGGAATGAGTAATTATACGTATGTTATTGAATGTCAAGGTGAACAATATACGTTCCGCGTGCCTGGCAAGTTTGCTGAGAAATTCGTGAACCGCGAAGAGGAGTACGCTAACATACGCGAAGTGGAACGCCTCGGACTTAACAACGAAACGGTTTATATAGAAATTCAGTCGGGCGAGAAGCTCGCGAAATATGTCGATGGTACCATAATGTCAACGACCGATGTCGTTTCTTACAACGAAATGTCGGTGAAAGCCCTGAAGAAACTTCACGAAAGCGACCTGAAATTCTCCGACTACAACGCTTTCGGCCGCCTCGACGACGACGAGCGTTTCTGCCGTGAGACGGGCTTCACGCATCCGCAGGAATACCTCGACCTCCGTCACCAACTCGATGAGATGCACAAGGAATATAAAAAGGTGAAGATGGTGCCGTGCCACTGCGACTACCAGCCGACCAACCTCGTCATCGGGAAAGACAGATTCTACGTCCTCGACTGGGAGTTCGCAGGAATGAACGACCCGTTCTACGATATCGCCTGCTACGGCAACGCCGGCTTCGACAAGGCACTCTCGTTATTGGAGGCTTACGTTGGACACAAACCGACCGAAGAAGAACTCCGTCGTCTGTGCTTCCACCGCGCTTTCCAATGCCTGCAATGGTATAACGTCGCGATTTTCAAAGACAGAGTCGGGCTCAGCAAGGACCTCAACCTCGACTTCAACGCCATCGCCTTGATGTTCCTCGGAATGGCCAAGGACTTGCTGGAGAAATAGTTAAGAGAGGAGTGAGGAGAGTTAAGAGAGGAGTGTTAAGAGAGGAGAGTTAAGAGAGGAGTGAGCGTGAAGCGACGTTGCATAACAACATCGCTTCGCGTCCTTTATAACTTTCTACTTTATAACTTTTTGGCTTTCAACTGGTCAGTACATCAGGTCTCCGATGCCGAAGCCGTCGTCGAGGCCGAGTTCTTCTTTCACGTCATCGGGCAGGTTTCTCGGGTCCCATGCCGGCTCGAAGGTCATCTCGATTTCGCACGACTTCACGCCCATGACCGCCCCGACTTTCTCCTTGACATAGAGCGGCATCTGGTCGGCGACAGGGCAGTTCGGCGCCGTCACCGTCATCACGATCTTCACGTTGCCGTCGTCGTCGATGTTTATTTCATAAATGAGACCCAACTTGTAGATGTCAACCGGAATCTCAGGGTCGTAGATGCCGCCCAAAACGGCAATGACGCGCTCGCGTAATATGTTTTTCTCTTCTGTTGTCATAGTTTTTAGTTGTTTGAGGAGTTTAAGGAATCAAATACCTAATTACCTAATCACCTGAATACCTGATTTTGCGTAAATCATCATTTGTTTCACCATGCTGAGCAGTCCGTTGGAGCGGGTTGGGGAGAGGTGTTCCTTCAGTCCGATCTCGTCGAGAAAGCTCATGTCGGCGGCGAGGATGTCGGACGGCGTCTGCCCCGAAAACACCTTTATCAATAAATAAATGATGCCTTTGGTGATGACGGCGTCGCTGTCGGCGGTGAAGTACATCTTTCCGTCTTTCATTTCGGCACGCAGCCAAACTCTTGACTGACAACCGTTTATAAGATGTTCGTCATTTCTGTATTGCGTGTCGATCATCGGGCATTCCTTGCCCATCTCAATCAACATGGAGTAACGGTCCATCCAATCGTCAAGCATCGAAAAATCCTCGACTATCGAATCTTGTATTTCTTTTATTGTCATTGTTTTAGTTAAAAATTTATAAAGTTTGAAAGTTTATAAAGTCGCTTTGCGCACATTGGCCGCAGGCCACACATCAGCGAAGCAGTCACTTCAATTTATTTCAGCATCATCGCGGCCTTTTCCACGGCTTTGATGAAAACATCTATTTCTTCTTTTGTGTTATACATTGCAAATGAGGCTCTTATGGTTCCGGGGATGCCGAAGAACGTCATCACCGGCTCGGCGCAATGATGTCCCGTCCTGACCGCCACGCCCATCTTGTCGATGATGGTTCCGAGGTCGTAAGGGTGGATGCCGTCAACTAAAAACGAAACAAGTCCGCTGCGCTTCGGTGCCTGCCCTATGAAACGGATCCCGTCGATGTTCTTAAGCTGTTCCGTGGCGTAATTCAGAAGCATATCTTCATGCTGCTCAACTTCTTGTCTGTCAAAGCTTTGAATGAATTTCACCGCGGCTTCGAGACCTAATGCCGCCCCGACATTCGGCGTGCCGGCCTCAAACTTGAACGGCACTTTGTTAAAAGTTGTTTTTTCGAAACTGACCTTGTCAACCATCTCGCCGCCGAATTGATACGGAGGCATCTTCTCGAGCCATTCCATCTTGCCGTAGAGTCCGCCGATGCCCATCGGGGCGTACATCTTATGTCCGGAAAAGACAAAGAAATCACAGTCAAGGTCTTGAACGTCAATGACTTGGTGCGCCATCGACTGTGCTCCGTCAACGATGACAGGGATGTCGTATCCGTGTGCCATCCTGATCATCTCCTTGACGGGATTGACGGTCGCCAAAGTGTTGGAAATGTGTGCGATAGACACGGCTTTCGGTCTCTGTTTCAGAAGTTCGGCGTAATGATTCAGGTCGAGGACACCGTTTTCGTCCATCTTGATGACGAGCAGCTCGCCGCCTTCGCGGATGAGCATCTGCTGCCACGGCACCATGTTCGAGTGATGTTCCATCGCACTGACCACGATTTTGTCACCTTTATTAATAAGCAGGTGTCCGAGCGATGTGGCGAGAAGGTTCAGCGACTCCGTTGTGCCTCTCGTGAACACTATCTCCTCTGATTTTCTGGCGTTTACGAAAGCAGCCACTGTCTTTCTCGCATTCTCGTAGGCTTCCGTCGCCATCTGGCTGAGGTAATGCACGCCGCGGTGGATGTTGCAGTTCTCGTTCAGATAGTAGTCGCGTTCGCGCTCGATGACGCAAAGCGGTTTCTGTGTCGTGGCGGCGTTGTCGAAATAGACGAGTTGCCTCCCATAGACCTTCTGGTCCAAGACCGGAAACTGCTTTCTAACCTCTTCTATATCAAAGTTTTTCATTTATAAATTGTCTTTTTAACACAAGTTGCACAAGTTTTTCTCTTCTCTTAACTTTACTTTTTTAACTTTTAACTAAATTTTGTCAAGGTCAAGTTTGAAGTCGTACTCTTTCTGTCCGCATTGGAAGGCGCAGGTGTCGCAGCTCGACAGTTCGCCTTTCAGACGGCGTTGTATCATGTCATCGATTCTCTCGCGCAACGCACTGATGTTCACGTGGTTGCTGATTTCGGCGGCGAAGGCGTACATCAGCAGCATCCTCGCGTCTTCTTTTTTGATGCCGCGTTGGCGCATGTAAAACATCGCCTCCTGGTCGAGCTGGCCTGTCGATGTGCCGTGCGAGCATTTCACGTCGTCGGCGTAGATCTCGAGGAACGGCATGGTGTTCACCTTGGCCTTGTCGGTGAGGATGATATTGCTGTTGTTCTGATATGCATTGGTTTTCTGTGCGTTAGGAGCGACAAGGACGTGTCCGTTGAAGACGGCGGTCGCCTCGTTGTCCAAGATGCCCTTGAACTTCTCGTTGCTCGTGCAGTTCGGCACGTTATGGTTGATTTTCAACTGATTGTCAACGTGTTGCTGTTTGTCCATCAGGTAAAGACCGTAAATCTGGAGATCGGAGCCTTCGCCGTCAAGGTCAACGTGAATGTTGTTGCGGATTCTGCCGCCGTTGAAGCTGATGATGCACGACTGCAACGTGCTGTTGCTCAACTGTTTGGCTGTGTTGGTGTTGAGTAAAATAGTGTTGTCGTTGAGGTTCTGCATCTTGTAGCTTTCGAGATGTGCGTTCTCGCCGAGAATCATCTCCGTGTAGGAGTTTATCATGCTCGCCTGATGGCATTTCGTGTCGTCGCAGTCAACGATGGTGAGCTGTGAGTTCTCTTCGAGGATGATGATGTTGCGTGTCTGAATGAACGGAATTTCTTTATTATCAATGAGTTTGATGATTTGAATCGGTTTCTTCCCGACGACGTTTCTTGGCACGAAGATGAAGAATCCGTCCTGCCATAGAGCCGTGTTGATGTCATAGAAACCATTTGCCTCGTCGAGTTTGCAGGTGCCGAAATATTTGTCGAAAATCTCTGGATATTTCTGCATCGCCGCCATGGTGCTTCCGATGATGACGCCGCTTTCCAAAGTCCTGAGGCTCTCGTCTTCGTCAAAAACACCGTTTTTCATCTTGATGACTTCCGTGTCGAAATCCTTGATGACGCAGCTGAAATCGTGGCACGACTTGCATGTTGACTCTTTCCCGATGCTGAAGTTATATTCTTGGTTTCCAACGATTTTTGAATTACGCCAATGTTCCATCTTGCGTGTCGGGAAGCCTGACTCGGCGAAGCGTTTCAGGGCTTCGGCACGCATCGCGGCGACCTTCGCGGTGTCGTGGGCGGAGATGTTTCTCATCTCGGCATCGGCGTAGTCCAAAAGCATTTTTTTCATTGTCTCCATGATAGAAAGGCTTAAATTGCTAAATCCTTGACCCATTCGTAACCTTTGTCCTCAAGTTCGAGCGCGAGTTTCTTGTCGCCCGACTTGACGATTCTTCCGTCGTACATCACGTGAACGAAGTCGGGGACGATATAGTCGAGAAGTCGTTGATAATGAGTGATTACGATGAAGGCGTTGTCTTCGTTGTGAAGCTGGTTCACGCCGTTGGCGACGATTCTCAGGGCATCGATGTCAAGGCCGGAGTCGGTCTCGTCGAGGATTGCGAGCTGCGGTTCGAGCATCGCCATCTGGAAGATCTCGTTTTTCTTCTTCTCGCCGCCTGAATAGCCGACGTTGACGTAACGGTTCTGGAGTTTCTCGGTGATCTCTACCATCGCCTGTTTCTGTTTCATGAGCTTGTTGAACTCAAGCACTGACATCGGCGGAAGTCCTTGATATTCACGCTTTGAGTTGAGAGCCGTCCTCATGAAGTTCTGGATGCTGACGCCAGGAATCTCGACAGGGTACTGGAAACTGAGGAATATGCCCATGTTGGCGCGTTCCTCCGCTGGAAGCCCTACGATGTTCTTGCCTTTGTACCAGATTTCGCCTTCGGTTATCTCATAGCCTTCGCGTCCGGTAATGGTAGCCGCCAAGGTGCTTTTGCCTGTCCCGTTGGGTCCCATGATGGCGTGAACCTCGCCGGCGTTCACTCCGAGGTTGAATCCTTTTAATATCTCCCTGCCTCCTATTGAGACGTGTAAATTCTTGATATTGAATAACATATTTTTAACTATGACTTATTACAATTTAAATTTGAATTAATGTGGCTGCTTTTATATCAATCATCCGACACTTCCTTCCAATGTGATTGACAGCAGTTTCTGCGCCTCCACTGCAAATTCCATCGGCAGCTTGTTCAAGACGTCTTTTGCGTAGCCGTTGACAATCAGGCCGATGGCTTTTTCTGTTGGGATGCCGCGTTGGTTGCAGTAGAACAGCTGGTCTTCCGAAATCTTTGAGGTCGTGGCCTCGTGTTCCAGGATGCTGCTGTCGTTGCCGCATTCGACGTAAGGCCATGTGTGCGCACCGCATTGACTGCCAAGGAGTAACGAGTCGCATTGCGAGAAATTGCGGCAGTTTGCGGCAGCCGGCACCACTTTCACCAATCCGCGGTATCCGTTCTGGCTGTGGCCGGCGGAGATGCCTTTCGAGATGATGGTGCTGCGGCTGTTTTTCCCGATGTGTATCATCTTTGTGCCGGTGTCGGCCTGCTGGTAATTGTTTGTGACCGCAACGGAATAGAACTCAGCAACGGAGTCGTCACCTTTTAATATGCAGCTCGGATATTTCCATGTTATCGCGGAGCCGGTCTCGACCTGTGTCCACGAGATCTTGGCGCGTTCGCCACGGCAGATGCCGCGTTTCGTCACGAAGTTGTAAATGCCGCCTTTGCCGTCCTTGTCGCCCGGATACCAGTTCTGAACTGTCGAATATTTCACTTCGGCGTCTTTTTCCGAAATGATTTCGACTATTGCGGCATGTAACTGATTCTCATCACGTTGCGGTGCGGTGCAGCCTTCCATGTAACTCACGTATGCACCTTCATCGGCCACTATCAACGTGCGCTCGAACTGTCCGGTATTCGCCGCGTTGATGCGGAAATACGTCGAAAGCTCGATGGGACAACGGACGCCTTTCGGGATATAACAGAACGAGCCGTCGCTGAAAACGGCGGAGTTCAACGCCGCAAAGAAGTTGTCGGTGTATGGCACGACGCTCCCGAGATATTTCCTCACGAGGTCTGGATGCTGCTTCACCGCCTCGCTGAACGACATGAAGATGATGCCGTGCTTCGTCAGCGTGTCCTGAAAAGTCGTTTTCACCGAAGTCGAGTCCATGACGGCATCGACAGCCACGCCGGAGAGTTTCTTCTGCTCGTCGAGCGAGATGCCGAGCTTGTCGAATGTCGCCAAAAGTTCAGGGTCAACCTCGTCGAGACTCTGCTTCGCCTGACGTTTTTTCGGTGCTGCGTAATATATAATGTTTTGATAATCAATAGGT
Organism: Bacteroidales bacterium; assembly: GCA_024400305.1. Lineage (GTDB taxonomy): Bacteria > Bacteroidota > Bacteroidia > Bacteroidales > F082 > Limimorpha. Next base: position 14,944 of record JAKSMX010000036.1, read on the forward strand.
GGAATGTCGAGGTGCGCCCATGTCGGCTGCTTCAGCGTAAGCCAATGACGGAATGCCTTCAGACGGAACTCCAACAACCATTCCGGTTCCTCTTTCTTCCTGGAAATCAGTCGGATGATGTCTTCGTTCAGCCCCTTCGGGATGAAATCGGTCTCGATGTCGGTCACAAAACCAAACTCGTAGTCCTTTTTCGTCACCTCTTCAATGATGTTTTCTTTCTGATTCGACTCCATTTTCTTCTTATTAAGAATGATTTTAAATAAGGTTGCAAAAATACTAAATTTTACTATATGAACACTTGAAAAAGTTAATTTGTTTTGAAATTTTCAAAAACCTGATTTCACAAAAAAATATTTATCTTTGCATTTTGAAAAATAAAAGTATGGCGGAAAGAAAATTTTTTAAAAAAATAGTGCAAAATCCTGTGTGTCTTGCAATTGCGGGAGTTGTCGGAGCGGTCTTGCTCTTCTTTTTGGTGCTTTATCTCGCTGTCCCGTCGTATCGTTTCGATGAGTCGGAGCCTTTTCATGGCGAGTTTGTCTTCAATCCTTACCAGAATGTTGATTCGTTGCAGTTCAAGAATCCGTTGTATATTGATTTTCGTTCTGAATCAATTGAAAATCATGGAATTAATGCGTATGAATATGGATTTGCGATGTCAGGCACGCGATTCCTTTGCTTGGGTTACAGAGAGATTCGGAAAATGGATTATCCTTTTCTGCAAAGCGTTCATTATAAGCAATATAACCTCGACAATCTTAATAAAACCGCTCGCTTGGTGGCTCCGGCGCATCCTTCGAAAGGGTTTAAGAGAGGTGAGTTCGCAAATCTTGACCATTATCGTGTGATTGAGGCGTTGAGTGAGAATGATAACTCCTTGTATTACTGGGATATAGCTCTGTCAAACGGGCATCGTGCAAACATTATCGCTAATGGTGAAAAAGCCGGTTTCACAACGGCTTGCTTGTCGGGAAGCGTCCCCGAAGACATTTACAAATCTCTTGAAACAGGAAATTCGTATGGCATCCGTTTTAAGGGAAGATTGAATGAAGTGCCTGTATTAGAATGTGTTACATTGAAAAATGACACAATTTCCGTTTCTGTTTCCGACAAGGCAAAGGAAATACGCTTCATCGGACAAAATGCGGTGATAAAAGAAACGGTTGAAAACTCCAATCAAGCGTTTTATTTTTTCAAAAAAGACGATTCTTACATCAGGATTGAGATTGAGTTTGAAAATGGTAACACGTTGTATCTCAATCCGATAGTACGTCATCAGTATCAATATTTCTTCGACCCTGACCACGCTTTCGTGATGAAAGGCCGCACTTACTTGATGTGGGCGGTTTACATAATCGTTGTGGTTGCATATTTTTACAGAGTTGTGAAAAATCGTAAAAAAAGTAGCTTATGATAATAACATTGATAATTTTGAAAATACTTTCAAGGTTAAATATTATAAAATTTACAGAGGAAAGTATCCCGAAATATCTCACTATCGTATTGATTGTGAGCTTGTTAATACGAAGTTTTCTCGCAGCTTTCGTCGAATTTGGCAACGATGAAGTCTATTATTGGACATACGCCCTTTATCCCGACTGGAGTCATTTCGACCATCCTGGAATGGTCGGCTGGATGATGCAGCTTTTCAGTCTTAACTTGTTGTTTGACAGTGAGTTCGCTTTGCGGCTTCCTTCTGTCATCTTCATGACGATTGATACTTATTTGATTTACAGGCTCGGTTGCGAAATTAAAAGTCGGCTTGCAGGGTTTTACGCCGCATTGCTTTATACGGCTTCAATTTACGCATTTGTCATAACGGGAATATTCATAATGCCTGATACTCCGTTGAGTATCTTTGTGTTACTGTCGATATTGTGTTTCGTGAGATATTTTTCAAGCGAAAAACAACCTGCGAAATTCCTGCTTCTTGCCGGCTTGTTCTGCGGATTAGCCGTCTTGTCGAAGTATTCTGGCGTTTTCGTATGGGTCGGTGCTGGTTTGTATATTTTGATTTTTGACCGTAAACATTTGAAAAACAAATATTTGTATTTGTCAGTCCTGATTTCGTTAATCTGCATGATTCCTATTTTGATATGGAACATTCAGAATGATTTCATCAGTTTCACTTTCCACGGCGACCGCGTCGGACTTTTCGGAAAGTTCCATCCGGAATATTTCGCCGCCGAGATTTTCGGCGAGCTTCTTTATAACAATCCGATTTGTTATGTATTGACAATCATTGCGTTAGTGTCTTTGTTCAAGGGCAATAAATACCTTGGTGAGATGCCGAGGAGATTCTTGTTGCTGTTTGCGCTTCCGTTGGTAGGGCTGTTTTGGATTTTCTCATTGACGAAACAGATACTTCCGCATTGGACATCGCCGGCATTGGCGGTGCTTTTAGTGTTTCCAGCCTCTTATCTTGCTGATAAACAAAAAGATAAAAGTAATATTATTCTTCCGAAATCGATTTTCGCATCTTTAGTCTTGCTCGCAGCACTTTTATTAATAGGTGTGATTGAGATAAAAACCGGCGTGATACCGTTGAGATTTACGGATAAATCATGTTCGATCCAACGTTGGAATGAAGGCGATTTCACCACGACGATCTACGGGTGGCGAAAAATCAAGCCGGAATTTGAGAAGATCCGTGAGGAGAAAATCACAGGGGGACTTATGAAAGAATCCGACGGAATGGTGAATTTGCAATGGTTTCCGCTTGCCAATCTCGATTATTATGTGGCTTATCCGTTGAATATCAATATGTACGGACTTGGTGACATGCAACGAATCCATAAATATTCATGGATTAACGAGTATCGTGGCGGACTTCAAAAAGGCTCCGATTATTGGTTTCTGACCGAAAGCTCCGACTATTACGAGCCGAAGAAGTATCTTGTTGACTATTTTGATGAGATAATCCCATGCGATACGATTGTCGTTGACCGTCGCGGGACGCCTGCAAAATACGTTTTTGTATATATGTGCCGCGACTTGAAATAGGGCTAAAGTTAATTTTATTTAGATTTTTTTCTCTGTGAGGAAAAAAGTGTTAAAAAAATGTAAAAATCGCAATTTTTTCACACTTTTTGTTGGCTTTTCTGAATCATATTATGTAACTTTGCCGAAAGTTTAGCATAAATATGAGAGAGGAATTTTTGTATTACCTTTGGGAGAATCGTCTTTTGGACAAGAACCTCGTCACCGTTGATGGTGACGAGGTGACGATTCTGAGCACCGGCGTCAGAAATCACAATGCGGGTCCTGATTTTTTGGATGCGAAGATTAGGATTTCAAATACGCTATGGGTCGGTCACGTGGAGATGCACGTCAATGCCAGCGACTGGTTCAAACACGGCCATCAAAACGATGACGCATATAAAAATGTTATTCTTCATGTGGTTTATCTTAATGACAGTGAACGAATTGCGATCCCGACTGTTGAGGTGTGCGGTCATTTTGACGAGTCGATTTACAGCAGGTACAATGTCTTCATGAAGTCGCAGCAGTGGGTCGCATGTGGGAAGTTGATCTCAAACATTCAGACATTCACATGGCTTTCATGGCTGGAACGTGTTGTCGTGGAACGTCTCGAAGAGGAAGTCGCCGATGTCCAAAAACGACTCGTTGCAAATAATTATGACTGGGAAGAGACTGTTTATCAACGTGTTATGCGTTATTTCGGTCTGAAGGTAAACAACGATGCATTCGAATGGCTCTCGCGGATTCTCCCGTTGAGAATCTTGCGGAAACATATTGACAACCCGATCTTGATTGAGGCGATGATTTTCGGATGCGCCGGATTTTTGGAGCGTGAATTTACTGAACCGTATCCGCTTCTGCTTCAACGTGAGTTCAAGGTTATGAAGTCGAAATTCGACCTTATGACGATGCCGGAGAGCTATTGGAAATTTCTCAGGCTTCGACCGCCGAATTTTCCCACAATCCGTCTGGCACAGATGGCGTCTGCCATCGGATTGTTTGATAAATTTCTTTCTAAAATATTGTCAATTAACGATATAGGAGAAATATACAACCTCTTTAATGTCGAGATAAATGACTATTGGGAAACTCATTATCTTTTTGAGAAGCCGTCGAGAAGACAAAAGAAATCCATTGGCTCTGCGTCTGTTGACATATTGATAATCAATGCTATAATACCGGTGCTGTTTTGTTATGGCATGATACATGACAATCAGGGTCTTAAGGACAGAAGCGTGGGGTTTCTTGAAAAGATCAGGGCGGAGGACAATCTTGTAGTGAGGAATTTCACCGGGCTTGGGGTGAGTGTGTGCAATGCCCTGCAATCGCAGGCTTTGTTGCACCTGTATGGCAATTACTGCCGCAGGCGGCGATGTCTGGAGTGTCGTGTTTTTACGGCCATTATCAAGGATTATTGAGTTCGTTTTCAGTGCTTTGAAAAAAATGTTTGAGAAAAAACAAAAAATGATTGCCGGATGAGATTATTTTGTTTATTTTTGCATTTAAATTCTAAAGCAAAACTGTAACGTAAAATGGCTGACTTGAGTATAAGACTTTCGGAGATTGAGTTAAAGTTGAGAAAGCTCATAACGCTTAAGAATCAGTTAGTTGAGAGTAACAGCGAGTTAGTTCGGAGGAATGAGGAACTCATGGGAGCAGTTGAGGGTCTTCAGGCCGAGAACGCGGAATTGAAAGATAAAATAAATAAAATTACTATTGTTAACGCACTCGGAAACGAGAAGGAAATAGAGGAAAGTAGGCAATTGATTAAAGCATTGGTGAAGGAAATAGATCAATGTGTTGCGGTATTGAATGCTGGACAGTAATATTAATGAGGCGGATATGAGCGAAAATAATGATATACGGATAAATGTCGTTATAGCAGGTCGCAGTTACCGCTTGAATATAGATAAGACTGATGAGGAGAAGGTGCGGAAAGCGGCGGTGCTGATCAACGATCGCATTGAGGAATACAAGAAGATATTCACCGACAAGGATTACCTGTCGTGGGTCTCAATGGCTTGCATACAGTTCGCCACTACTGTCGTGAAAAACGAGAACGACTCCGAATACAAAGCTCAATATCTCGACAAGCAACTTGATGTAATCGATGCTTTATTGAATGAAAACATAGATCTGTCTGTTTGACGCATGATTCGTAACCTATACAACTAAAACAGAAATTCCGGTTGACTCATGGGGACAAAAACAGGCCTCAGCCTCGAAAGAGGAGCTTTAACGCCAGTGGAAGTTTGCGTTCCGTGGCAGCCATAAGCGTGATTAACAAGGGTTTACGATCCCTTTGAGCAGACAGATCCTTTTTATCTCTCTCGTGGAAGAGTAAAATTATTGTAAAAAAGATGATTTTACTATCAGTAACAACAAATGTTCTTGTCGCAGTGGCGGCCATCCTGGTGGGTGGCGGCATCGGCGTGTTGCTGTCAACAACCGTCATGCGCAACGCCCTCACAAGAAAAAGCACACAGTTGCTTGAGGAAGCAAAAGAAAAAGGTGAAGTAATCAAGAAAGACAAGATCTTGCAGGCGAAGGAGAAATTCCTTCAGATGAAACAGGATTACGACAAGGAAGTGAACGAGAAGAAACGCGAGATGCAGAAGGCTGAAGCGAAGATCCAGCAGCAGCAACAGCAGGCGAATCAACGCGCGGAGGAACTCCAGCACAAGGCAAATGACCTTAAGACCCAGCAGGATAAGATTTCTGCCCAGCAGGAAGGCCTTGTGAAACGTCAGACTGAACTTGAAAAATTGCATGAAGAGCAGAGGAAGATGCTTGAGACAATCTCCGGCATGACGGTCACTGAAGCCAAAGAACAGCTTAAAGAAGCCGTCAAGGACGAGGCGAAGGCCGAGGCCATGATTCTCGCGAAAGAGATTGTCGAAGAGGCGAAACTGTCTGCAAATCAGGATGCCAAGAAGATTATCCTTGAGACAATCCAGAGAACGGCGGCTGAACACGCAATCGAAAACACTGTCTCGGTATTTAACATCGAAAACGATGAGATAAAAGGCCGCATCATCGGTCGTGAAGGCCGCAACATCCGCGCCCTCGAATCGCTCACCGGCGTTGAGATTATCATCGACGACAGCCCTGACGCGATACTTCTCTCCGGCTTCGACCCGATACGCCGTGAGATAGCGCGTCTTTCACTTCAGAAACTCGTTACGGATGGACGTATCCACCCAGCCCGTATTGAGGAAGTGGTGAAGAAAGTCGAGAAACAGGTTGAGCAGGAGATCATCGAGACCGGTAAACGCACCGTCATCGACCTCGGCATCCATAACCTCGCTCCGGAACTCATCAGGATGATTGGTAGAATGAAATACCGTTCGTCATACGGACAGAACCTGCTCCAGCACTCAATCGAAGTGGCGCGGCTCAGCTCCACGATGGCGGCCGAACTCGGTCTCAACCCGAAGGTGGCGAAACGCGCCGGCTTGCTCCACGACCTCGGCAAGGTCGCCGAGAATGAGGAAGAGCTTCCGCACGCAATCTTGGGCATGAAGGTCGCCGAGAAATATAAGGAGAAAGCCGATGTATGCAACGCCATCGGTGCTCACCACGACGAGATAGAGATGGAATCGCTCATCGCGCCTATCGTTCAGGTCTGCGACGCGATTTCCGGCGCACGTCCGGGCGCACGCCGCGAGGTCGTCGAGGCTTACATCCAGCGTCTGAACAAGCTCGAAGAGATGGCAATGTCATATTCGGGTGTCGTTAAGACTTACGCAATCCAGGCAGGCCGCGAGCTCCGCGTCATCGTCGGAGCCGACAAGGTGAGCGACCAGGAGGCAGACAGCATCGCATACGACCTCTCGCGTCAGATCCAGACCGAGATGACGTATCCTGGTCAGATCAAGATCACCGTCATCAGAGAGACGAGGTCGGTGCAGTTCGCGAAATAATAATGTTCTTTCTCAAATATCATAGCCTGGCTCTTAGTAGTCGGGCTTTTTTGTATGTTGTAGGTTTTCATTGCAAGATGAACGCGGATTTCGGCGCGTGAAAATTTTCAACGAGTTTTATCATTGAATTGAAAAAAGTCATACTTTTGCGGCGGAGATATGGCAGAGCGGTCGATCGCGGCGGTCTTGAAAACCGTTATATAGAAATGTATCGGGGGTTCGAATCCCTCTGTCTCCGCAAGGAAGCACCGCGGAAGTGTCGAGGCACGCTGCGGTGCTTTTTCATTTACGGTTTTCAATAAGATTTTTGTGAAAATAATCCGGGGAAATTGTCACACGCTCGAAAAAAATGTTATCTTTGCAAGTTCGATTAAAAAGATGTTTACGATGAAATTATGTATCGTAAATATTTGATTATCAAATGGTAGTGTTATGGTGACTGTATAGAGATTTGATGTCACCAGCTGAACTGGCCGACAGGCAGAAGATGGGTGTTATCACCCGTGAATGGAATACGAGTGTTGGAAAATTGGTGAAAACATATACGGTGTTGGATGATTGTCCAAAGATATGCCAAGAAACCTCTGGACACGTGAAGAACTGAAAATTTGTGTACATATCATAAAAAATAGTATATTTGCAACTTATAGTTTCGAGGTTAAATAATAGTTGGCAGAATTACAAGATGCTGATAATTAAATAATAAAGGTTATATGTGACTGAAAAGAACGGGACAAACTCCCGGAAAAATATTGAATGTTTCGCAAGGCGGAGTGTTGATAGTGAACTGATAAAAGGGTGAGTTATGGCAAATGAAATATTAAATATACAACTTGATTATAAAGCCATTGATTTCTTCTGCGGCGGAGGCGGTATGACCTGTGGCTTGCGGCAGGCTGGAATCAATGTAATTGCTGGAGTGGATTTTGACAAGGATGCGAAAGAAACGTACGAGTTCAATAATCCAGGAACGGTATATGTGCAAACCGATATTAGGAAATTGAGAACAAATTATTTTGAACGCAATTTTGATATCCATCCCAATGATGATTCTTTGATATTGGTTGGATGTAGTCCTTGTCAGTTTTACAGCATTATCAATTCCGACAAAAACAAATCATTGAAATCGAAAGATTTGTTGCGGAATTTTGCTCGCTTCATTGACTATTACCGTCCCGGCTATGTCTTAGTGGAAAATGTTCCAGGTATTACCACAAACAAGGAAAGTATTCTTCCATTTTTCTTAT
>JAKSMX010000037.1 GCA_024400305.1 Bacteroidales bacterium
CAAAAAAAAGACGTAGCTACGTCCGTTTTCTGTGAAAAACTCAAAAAAAAGACGTGGCTACGTCCGTTTTCTGTAAAAATCTCAAAAAAAAGACGTAGCTACGTCCGTTTTCTGTGAAAAACTCAAAAAAAAGACGTGGCTACGACCTTTTCGAGTTAAAAACACAAAAAAATGTCGCGGCTACGACCTTTTCGTGCGGGAATTAGAAGGAGAGAAACTGGCGCAAGATGGTTTTACTTTCTTATGCGTCAAATCATGGTCAGGTACCTTATAAACTTTCAAACTTCACAATCTTTCAAACTTTTTTATTATCTTTGCGGCCTGAAAAAAATAATACCGTTATGAAATACCCAATCGGAACCCAGACGTTCAGAAAAATCATCGAAGAGGGCATGGTCTATGTTGACAAGACCGCCCTTGTTTACAGCCTCGCGCAGAAAAACATCTGTTTCTTGTGCCGTCCGCGCAGGTTCGGAAAATCATTGCTAATATCAACGCTTGAAAGCTATTTCAAAGGCGAGAAGGAGCTTTTCAAAGGATTAAAAATTGATGAATTGGAGAAGGAGTGGACGCAATATCCGGTGTTTCATGTGGACTTTTCGGACGGGAGATTCGTCAAGCCTGACGCGCTTGAAAACATTATCGACACAAATTTAAGGCTGTGGGAAAGGGAATATGGCCTGCTGATAGACACTCCGGAATTCGGCTCGCGTTTTCGGAACGTGCTTAAGATGGCGCATGAGAAGACCGGGCGGAAGTGCGTCGTCCTCATCGACGAATACGACAAGCCGATGCTCGATGTCTTGATGGATCCTATGGAGGCCGAGAACCGCAACGTGCTGAAGGAGTTCTACGGCACGTTCAAGGCCGCCGACGAGCATCTGCGTTTCGTGCTTCTGACAGGCGTGACGAAGTTCTCGCAGGTGAGCGTCTTCAGCGGCTTCAACCAGCCGGAGGACATCAGCATGAACCCGAAGTTCGATGCGCTGTGCGGCATTACAAAAGATGAGCTTGTTGAATATTTCGACAAGGAGATAGCGGTGATGGCCGACGAATTCGAATATACCAAGGAAGAGATGTACGCCGAACTGAAGAGACAGTACGACGGCTATCACTTCTCCGAAGGGTCGTCGGAAGACGGGTCGCCAAAGAAGGTGATGCTCGACATCTTCAACCCGTACAGCGTGCTGAACGCACTGTCGGAGAAGAATTTGAAGAACTACTGGTTCAGGTCGGGGACACCCACGTACCTCGTGAAGCTGCTTGACCGCAACAAGACGAACATGCAGGAGATGCTGGGCAGGGAATACGAGTGCGACTATTTCATGGACTACAAGGCCGATGTCGAAGACCCACTTGCCATGATCTACCAGAGCGGCTATCTCACTATAAAGGAATATGAGAGAATTGGCAATACTTATTTCTACACCCTTGATTACCCGAACACCGAGGTGAAGAAAGGCTTCGTGGCGTTGATCGCGAACGACTATTTCAAGACTACCAACGTGCAGCAACCCCTTGCTCTGACGATAAACAAGGCTTTGATGAAAGGCCGCCTCGACGACCTCCGCAACGAACTGTCGGGCTTCTTCGCCTCAATACCATACGACGCCAACTACCAAGAACGCGCATGGAGCTACGAGAGCCATTATCATTATACATTGTATCTGACATTCAGGCTGTTGTCGTGCTACACCATCCTGACGGAGAAGGAGAACTCCCGCGGTCGCGCCGACATCATCGTTGAGACCGCCGATTACGTTTACATCTTCGAGTTCAAGCTTGACGGCACGGCGGCTGAAGCTCTAAAACAGATTGACGATAAAGGCTATGCCGAGCCTTACGCTGCAGATAGCAGAAAACTGTTCAAAATCGGTGTCGGTTTTTCAAGCGAAAAGAAAAACATTAACGAGTGGGAGGTATTTTAGTCCTTAGTTTTTAGTCTTTAGTTTTGGGAGTGGAGTTGGCTGTCGCATCAAAAAACTCCACTCTCAACTCTTAACACTCCAAACTCTCTTAACGCTCCTCTCTACTCTTTTAACTGAAAAAACTGCGGGACACTATTCAATGTCCCGCATTTTCGTTATGTGAACGCTCTGCGTTCTCTTATCTCTGCTCTCTTAACTATTCGAGAGTGTGGATCACGAGGCCTGAACGGAGTTTCGGCTCGAACCATGTTGTCTTGGGAGGCATGATGTTGCCGCTGTCGGCGATGTCGATGATCTGTTTCATTGAGACAGGGTACATTGCGAATGCGACCTTCATCTCGCCGCTGTCAACGCGACGTTTCAGTTCGCCGAGACCGCGGATGCCGCCGACGAAGTCGATGCGCTTGTCGGTGCGGAGATCCTTGATGCCGAGGATGTTGTCGAGGACGTTATCGCTCAAAATCTTCACGTCGAGGACACCGATCGGGTCGTTGTCGTTGTATGTGCCTGGCTTCGCGCTCATCTTGTACCAGTGGCCGTCGAGATACATGCTGTGCTCGTGGAGCTTGGCAGGCTTGTAGATCTCAGTTCCCATGTCTTCTACGTCGTATGTCTTGCCGAGTGCCGCGATGAAGTCAGCTTTGCTGAGACCGTTCAAATCTTTCACGACGCGGTTGTAGTCGATGACTTTCAGCTGGTTGTCGGGGAAGATCACTGTCATGAAGTAGTTGTATTCCTCTTTGCCAGTATGATGCGGGTTGTTCTCTTTCTTCTCCTGACCCACGAGGGCTGCCGCCGCGCTGCGGTGATGTCCGTCGGCGATGTACATGGCAGGTACCTTGGTGGCGAAGAGTTCGACGAGGCGGGCGATGGTGGCCTTGTCGTCGATGGTCCAGAAACGATGGCCGAAGCCGTCTTCCTTGGCGATGAAGTCGTAAATCGGCTTCTGGTGGCGGACGATGTTATCGACGATGGCGTCGATCTCGTTCACCGCAGGATATGCGAAGAACACCGGCTCGACATTGGCGTTGGTGATGCGGACGTGTTTCATGCGGTCCTCTTCCTTGTCCTTGCGTGTGAGTTCGTGTTTCTTGATCACCTTATTAATATAGTCTTCGCTCCAGGCGCAGGCGACGATGCCGTACTGCCAGTGTGCGTCGGCCTCTGTCGGGTTCATGCTCTGTGCGTAGATGTAAAGCTTCTCTTCGTCATCCTGGACGAGCCATCCGTAGTCTTTGAAAGCGTTGAAGTTCTCGACGACTTTGATGTAAGTCTCGAGGTCGCTGTCCTTGTGGCCTGCCGGAAGGTCGATTTCGGCCTTTGTCACATGGAGAAGGCTGTACGGGTTGCCTTTGCATTCCTCGCGGGCTTCCTCTGTGTTCAGAACATCGTATGGTCTTGACGCGAGCTTCTCGGCGATGTCAACTGTCGGGCGATAGCCTTTGAATGGTTTAATAACTGACATATCTATTAAGTTTTTAGAGTTTAGAGTGGAGTGTGGAGTTGAACAGATTCAACCCCTATCACTCCACTCTTAAAACTGAAATTATTTGTTGACTTGGAATTTCGTGCAACCGTCTTTGAAGAAACCGACGATCTGGCGTGCTGCTGCGAGACCTGCGTTGAGGTTTGCCTCGGCTGTCTCAGCACCCTGTTTCTTAGGTGTCGCGAAGAAACGCGGGGCGAACTGTGCCAATGTCTCTGCGTTCACCGGAGCGATGTCTGTCACATACTTGAAGTCTGTGCGTTCAGCGAGCATCTTTTCCATGTCGGCTTCGTTGATGACTTCCTTGCGGGCTGTGTTGACCAGGCAGCCACCCTTTGGCATTCTTGAGAGAAGACCGTAGTTGATGCTGTTCTTTGTCTGTTCGTTTGCCGGAATGTGCAATGAGATGTAGTCGCAGTTTGCGTAGAGTTCTTCGAGTGTTGCAGGGACCTTCACGCCTTCGGCTTCCATCTTCTCGGTCGGGACGAATGGGTCGTAAGCCCAGACTTCCATGCCGAATGCCTTTGCCTTTTCAGCGACGAGGCGGCCGACGTTGCCGTAAGCCTGGATGCCGATTCTCTTGCCTTTAAGCTCAGAGCCTGTGCCCGGCTTGAAGGTGTTGCGTGCCATATAGACCATGAGGCCGATGGCGAGTTCGGCGACTGCGTTTGAGTTCTGGCCTGGTGTGTTCATCGCGATGATGCCTTTTGCTGTGCATGCTGCGAGGTCGAGGTTGTCGAAACCTGCGCCGGCGCGGACGACGATCTTCAGGTTCTTTGCGTGTTCGATGACTTCCTTCGTCACCTTGTCTGAACGGACGATGAGAGCGTCGGCGTCAGCCACTGCATCGTAGAACTGCTGCACGTCTGTGTATTTCTCGAGTTTCGCGAAGCTGTAACCGGCTTCTTCAACTATTTTCTGGATCCCATTGACAGCTGATGCTGAAAACGGCTTTTCTGTTGCTACTAATACTTTCATTTTTTAATTTTTTTAGTGTGGGGTTTTGAGAGTTGGGAGTGAAGTCATTTAACTCCACTCTTATCCCTCCACTCTCAAAACTTAATTATTACTTACTTGTTTGCTTTTTCGAAGTCCTGCATGCACTGGACGAGTGCTTCGACTGACTCGACCGGGCAGGCGTTGTACAATGATGCGCGGAAGCCGCCGACTGAACGGTGACCCTTGATGCCGACCATGCCGCGTTCCTTTGCGAATGCCATGAATGCATCCTGAAGGTTCTCACGGCCTTCTGCCATGACCCAGCAGTGGTTCATGATTGAACGTGAATCCTTCTCGGCTGTGCCGCGGAACATGCTGTTGCGGTCGATTTCCTCGTAAAGCATGTTTGACTTCTTCATGTTGATCTCGTGCATCTTCTCAACGCCGCCGAGGTTCTTCACCCATGTCAATGTCTCGTGCATGACGAAGATAGGAAGTACCGGAGGTGTGTTGAACATTGAAACGTCTGCCGGTTTGTCGGCTGGCATGTGTGTGAGGTAGTTCACCATTGTCGGAAGCGGGTTCATGTATGCGCGCTCGCCGATGTTGCCGAGGAGGTCTTTGCGGACGATGACGAATGTCACACCGGCAGGACCGACGTTCTTCTGGGCGCCGCCGAAGATGAGACCGTATTTCTTCACGTCAACCGGACGGCTCATGATGTCTGATGACATGTCAGCGACCAATGTGACAGGGCAGTCCATGTCTTCCTTGATCTCTGTGCCGTAGATTGTGTTGTTTGTGGTGATGTGGAAGTAGTCAGCGTCTGTAGGAATTGTGTAACCTTTCGGAATGTATGTGTAGTTCTTGTCTTCTGATGATGCAACGACTTCAACCTTACCGAACAATTTGGCTTCTTTGATGGCTTTCTTTGCCCAAACGCCTGTCTGGAGGTAAGCAGCCTTTGTCTTCATCAAGTTTGCAGGAACTGTGAAGAACTGTGTGCTTGCACCGCCGCCGAGGAAGAGGACTTCGTATTCGGCCGGGATGTTGAGAAGTTCACGCCAGAGCTGACGGGTCTCTTCCATCACGCGCTCCCAACCTGGAGTGCGGTGTGAGATTTCCATCAAACCGATGCCTGTGTTGTCGAAATTGCGAATTGCGTTGATTGTTGATTCAACGGCTTCTTTTGGAAGGACGCATGGTCCAGCATTGAAATTGTGTTTCATTACTTTTTATTTTAAAGTTATTATTATTTAATATGTTGATATTCAATAAATTCTCTACTCTCTACTCTTTGCCCTCTTATCTTTTACAAAACTTTGCAAAGGTAATAAATTAAATTGATATTACAACCAAAAGAAAAATTTTGTTTTTTTGCAGAAAATTTGAGATATGAAATTTTGTCATGAGAGATGTAAATAAATTGATGAATATTATTAAGTCATTGGATGTCAATGAAATATTCAATGATGAAGTAATCCGTAAGGCTATATATAATAATGTGTGGTTCACTGAAAAGAATATAGCCGATGCCATTGAGGAAGTGAAAAGACTGACAGAACCGGAAATTTTGCGTGAGATTGCCGCGCTGTTTCCTGATACAAACAAGAAAATTAAAGAAATAGCTGTCGTGATGTCAGGTGAGACACCTTTGGCCAATTTCAAGGATTTTCTGTATGTGCTGTTGTCGGGAAACGACTTTCTCGGAAAAATTTCCAAAGACGACCCGTTTCTTCTCAAAGTCTATGCCGACGCACTTGTCACCGCCATGCCTGAACTGAAACCTGACATCTATTTCGTTGACCGCCCGATAATGGGTTTTGATGCGATTATTTTGAATGACAATGAGAATAATTCGGCTTTTAAGGATTATTTTGCGAATGTTCCGCATCTTTTCCATCATGAAAATTTAGGTCTGCATCTTATCAAAGGTGATGAAAATCAATCTGATTTAGAAGAACTTGCATATAAATGCTTCGTCAATTTCGGTCGTGGCGGGCGGTCTGTCAGGAATATTTTCGTCCCGAAAAACTACGATTTCCAGCCGCTTTTGGACGCTTTCGCGAAATGGAAGGAGATAAAAGACCACGCACGTTATTTCAACAACTACGAATATCGCAAGTCAATCTGCCTTGTCGGGAACGTCCCGCACATTGACAACGGCTTCGTGATTCTCCGCCAAAGTGAGGAAATGAATCCGAATGTGGCAGAAATTTTCTATCACGAATATGAATCTTTGGCAGAAATGCTGACATTTTTTCATAAAAATGACGAATGTGATGATACTTTGCGTTTTTTGCAGAATTTATAAATAGTTGATAATCAGCGAGAATAATTTTTTTGAAAAAAGTTTTTAAAAAATGATTTTTGTATGATAAAAAGTTGTATTTTTGCGGCTCGAAATAAGAGAAAATTATACATAAAATGAAAAAAGATATACATCCGAAGAATTACCGTCTTGTAGTATTCAAAGACATGTCAAATGACTATGCTTTCATGTCACGTTCAACAATCAACACCAAGGAAACAATTGTTTGGGAAGACGGAAACGAATATCCATTGGTGAAGCTCGAAATTTCAAACACATCACACCCGTTCTACACAGGTAAGATGAAACTTGTTGACACTGCAGGTCGCGTTGATAAATTCAACAACAAGTACAAGAAATTTCAGGAAGCGAGAAAAAAATAATCTGAGAATAGGTTTGTTAAATTTTTCATAATGAAGTTTTTGCCCTTGCCAGTAATGACAAGGGCTTTTTTGGCACGATTTTTGGAAGAAGCGCGCCGAATTTTTAAATGAAAAACGTTTTTTATGGACGACCAGAAAAATCCAGATATCATATTCAGTGACATCGTTGAGAGCGATGGCGAGTTTATTCCGTTGTTTTCGCCGGAAGACGAACGGCGCATGAATGAAGAGCAGGTACCGGAGGAGCTTCCGATAATGCCGCTTCGCAATGCGGTGCTTTTCCCGGGTGTGGTGATTCCGATTACCGTAGGCCGGAGCAAGACGATAAAACTGATAAAGGAAGCGTACAAGAAACATTTAGATATAGGTGTAATCGCACAACGCGACGCAAAAATTGAAGAGCCTCAGCAAAAAGACCTTTTCGAGATAGGCACTGTCGCCCAGGTGATGAAAACATTGCAGATGCCTGACGGAAATACGACCGTGATCATTCAGGGCAAACGCCGTTTCAAACTTGATGAGCTGACAGCTTCGGAACCGTATCTTATGGGCAGGGTGTCGCCATTCGGCGAGGTCAGAATCATTCCTCGTGACAGACAGTTCAAGGCTTTGATTCAGAGTATCAAGGACATGTCAGTGCAAATCATGCAGAAGTCAGCCAACATGCCGTTTGAAGCCACCTTCGCAATCAAGAATATCGAAAGTCCGTGGTTTATGGTTAATTTCATCGCCAGCAATATAATTGCTGACATGGAGGAACGTCAGAAATTATTGGAAATCAATAATATAACTGAATTTGCGACCGCACTTTTGCAAATACTCACCAACGAACTTCAGATGGCTGAACTGAAACAGCAGATTCAGAGCAAGGTCAAGGTTGATATGGACAGGCAACAGCGTGAATATTTTCTTAACCAACAGTTGCGTACGATTCAGGAAGAACTCGGCGGAACACCTAATGAACAGGATGTCAAAGAATTGACTGAAAAAGCCGCCAAGAAAAAATGGAATAAGGAGGTGTCGGATGTTTTCCATAAGGAACTTCAGAAACTTCAGCGGATCAACCCGCAGGCCGCCGATTACGGTGTCCAACACAATTATCTTGAATACCTCGTTGAACTTCCGTGGAACGAATTTACAAAAGACAATTTTGACCTCGAACATGCACAGAAAGTCCTCGACAAAGACCATTTCGGGCTTGATAAAATCAAGGACAGAATAATAGAGCATCTTGCCGTCTTGAAACTTAAAAGCGACATGAAAGCCCCGATTCTCTGCCTCGTCGGACCTCCAGGTGTCGGCAAGACTTCTCTTGGGAGGTCAATTGCTAAAGCATTGGGACGCAAATACATACGAATGTCTTTGGGCGGTGTCCGCGATGAATCGGAACTCCGTGGACATCGTAAGACGTACATCGGCGCGATGCCTGGCAGGATAATCCAGAACCTGAAGAAAGCGAAATCGTCGAACCCTGTTTTCGTCCTCGATGAAATCGACAAGGTCAGCAGCAACAATATCAGCGGCGACCCGCAGGCCGCTCTGCTCGAAATCCTTGATCCTGAACAGAATAACACTTTCAATGATAACTTCATTGAACTCGATTTTGATCTTTCGAAGGTGATGTTCATCGCTACGGCGAACAATCTTCAGACAATTCATCCGGCACTTCGCGACCGTATGGAAATCATTGACCTGAACGGCTATCTGCGAGAAGAGAAATATGAAATCGCGAAACGTCATCTCGTGCCTAAACAGTTGAAAGAGCATGGCTTGAAGGCGAAAGATGTGCAGTTCTCGGAAGAGATTGTTTACAAAATAATCGACGACTACACTCGTGAAGCTGGGGTGCGCTCGCTCGAACGGAAAATCGCTGACATCATCCGCAAGAAAGCCAAGGCGATGGTCGTTGGCGGCGAATATGACAGGAAAGTCACTGACGAGGATATGAAAAAAGCTCTCGGCGTCCCGATGCATCACGATGAAGATGAGGTGAAACATTCAATGCCGGGCGTTGCGATCGGTTTGGCGTGGACACCTGTAGGCGGAGAAATCCTGTCGATTGAAGTTAGTTTGAGCCGCGGACGCGGAATGCTCAACATGACCGGAAATCTCGGAGATGTGATGAAGGAGTCAGCTACTATTGCATACGAATTTATAAAATCACATGCCAACCAGTTGAATATCAATCCTATTGTGTTTGAGGAATGGAATGTTCACATTCACGTTCCCGAAGGAGCCACGCCGAAAGACGGCCCGTCCGCCGGCATTACGATGCTCACGGCTCTGACATCCGCCTTCACTCAACGCCGTGTAAAAGACATGCTTGCGATGACCGGTGAAATCACGTTGAGAGGAAGGGTCCTGCCGGTTGGGGGGATACAGGAAAAGATGCTTGCAGCAAAACGAAACAACGTCACAGATGTCATTTTGTCACGTGACAACGAGCCTGACTTCATGGACATCAAGCAGGAGTACGTCGAAGGGCTTCAGTTCCATTTCGTTGAAAACATGATGGAGGTCTTGGATCTTGCACTTGAAAAAGAACAGGATATTAATACGTTGGATTACAACAAGTTCCTTGTCGATTCGCACAAGAAGGTGACAGGGTTTAAGGCGTAGAATCTGATTTTTCAGTGACCAACGATGAAGGGATTATGTCAAGTATCAGGACAAAATTCTTATATGTGACAAAGAACACCGTCAGTTTTCCTTTTTTAACAAGCAGACGTTTTGTGTCAGGATATTTCACACACTGCGCTTTCCATTGCAATTTGGAAATGATGTCTGCGTAATAAGAAAGGGTCAGTATTTCATCAATAAGAGAATTGACATATTGGATGCTGGATTCGACTGTGTTTATTGACGCTATGTAAGAAGCTATGCTTTCTATTTGGTCGTAAACTTTTTTGGTGAATCTAACTTTGTATGTTTTCATAATGCTTGGCCACACTTTCCAACAACTTCGCTCTGTATTCTTCAGGGCTTACACTATTTCTTAATTCCTTCTCAAGCACCGGGTTCTGAAAATTCTTGCTGTTTTCAAAAAGGTTTCTTTTTTTGATTATTAGCTCTCTATTCATATCTTTTTCTGTCTAAAATTTTTGCAAATGTACCACAAATTTTTAAAAAGTCAAGGGAAATTATAAAAAACTGTAGATGTTGAAATGGAATCCAAATGTTTTCTATGAAAACTTACTGGTTTTCTGTTGTTTACATGACAAAATGATAATGCTGTTAATATTTTAAATCCTGTCTTAATATTATTTTCTCTGATGTGTAAATCTCGCCGGCAGTAGTCTGGATGACAGCTTCTATCGCCAGATCCGGAAAGTCTTTTGCAAGAAATTCAAGTCTTTCCATGATTTCATCGAGTTTGTAACGTCGTGCGTGTGCGCCGCGGTACTTGCCGTTTGGCATGAAATCGCTTTCGATTTCATCGTATTCAAGGCGGAAAAAATCGGTGCCGTCATCAAAAGGAGCGGACATCTTGAAAAACGGTTCTTCAAAAGAGATGTCGTAACTTTTTGAATATCTGAAATTTACATCAAGAACGTAAAAAGGCCACTCTTTTAACAAAGGTCTTGCCGCCATTTTCAGTTGGACTTTGTAAGATGCGACATTGGCAAGGTCGTCTATGACTTTCATCGGGAAATGCGGGACGTTGGTCGCATTGCTTCTCATGAAACTTAAAAGTTTGTCGCGGTCGTTCAACGGAACGATTTTCGTCCTGTCGCCGAAGTCGTTGATTACCAATATCCCTCTGTCTGAAAATATTTCTTTTATGCGCATCTGAAAAAATTTTTTGCAAAAATATGCAATTTCCATGTAACATTTCATCAAAAATCTTACTATGTCAGTGAAAATAACTAATTTTGCAAAAAATATTAAATGAAAAAACTGACATACATATTGATAATGCTGCTTTTGTTTTCTTGTACACGGCATGAAAATGAAAACTCAAACCTTAAGATTTTCAGGTACAATGAAGCGGCCGGCTTGCTTACTTTGGATCCGATTTATGCAAAGGACCAGCCGCATATATGGGCTTGTAACCAATTGTATAACAGCCTTGTGGCCTTTGATGACGAGATGAATGTCGTTCCGTCGGCTGCCAAAAGCTGGCAAATTTCCGAAAACGGAAAGGTTTACACTTTTATATTAAGAGACGATGTGTTCTTCCATGCCGACAGTTGCTTTGGAGGGAAGGGCAGAAAAATGGTGGCGAACGATGTTGAGTATTCGTTTAACAGGTTGGTTGACAGGAGATTAAGTTCTCCTGGAACTTGGATTTTCTCTTCCGTAAAAAAAGATGAGAACGGCTATGCTTTCAAAGCAGTCAATGACTCGGTTTTTCAAATTGAGCTTGAAAATCGTTTCCCAGCTTTTCTTGGGATTATGTCGATGACGTACCTTTCTGTTGTCCCGCACGAAGCCGTTGAGTTTTACGGGGACGATTTTGGCAGGCATCCTGTCGGGACAGGGCCGTTCATGTTCCAATATTGGAAAGACGGTGTCCGTCTCGTATTTAGAAAAAATCCTGATTATTTTGAAATAATAGATGGAAAGAGGCTTCCGTACATTGATGCTGTGTCAATAGGGTTTCTTGTTGACAAGCAAGTCGCATTTATGGAGTTTATCCAAGGTAAAACTGATTTCATGTCGGGAATTGACTCTCGTTACAAAGATGAATTGCTGACACGTGACGGACATTTGAGAAGCAAATATAAAGATGAATTCTATCTTATCAGAGAGCCATATCTTAATACCGAATATTTGTCATTTTATATTGATACGCAAGAAGAAAAGGAAAATAAAGAACGTGCTGTCGCATTGCGGAAGGCTGTTAATTATTCGATTGACAGGGCTAAAATGCTGCAATACATGAGAAACGGAATAGGTACGCCCGGCAATGGCGGAATCATTCCGAAAGGTCTGCCAGGTTATGATTCAATCGGGTCGGTGGGATATGCATATAATCAACAAAAATCTTTCGATATTATTGAAAAATATGATTTAAAGAACGAAGAAATCAAATTATATACAACAAAGGAATACATGGATTTGGCGAAATTCGTGCAGTCTTCGATTTCGGATGTGGGGTTGATTTGTAAGGTGGAGGAGATGATGCCGGCGGCACTGCGCGAAAAGAGAGCCAAGTGTTCGCTGCCGTTTTTCCGTTCGTCTTGGGTTGCCGACTATCCCGATGCTGAAAATTACCTTTCGTTGTTCACAACATGTAATTTTGCTCCGGCGGGGCCGAATTACACCCATTTTTCCAATAAGACATTTGACAGTCTGTATAATGTCGCAAATTCGACTAACGATTTGAGTGACAGGGCGTTGATTTATCGTGAAATGGATTCACTGATGATGACGGAATCGCCAGTGGTAATATTGTTTTATGACGAGGTTCTGCGTTTTGTAAATAGGCGAATTGCAAATTTCAATGGAAATGCAAATAATCTGTTGAATCTTAAAATGTTGGAAATCAATTAGATGAATTGAATTTGATGGTTTGTCCCATGTGATGCCGAAATAAACTGGTGTCGAACGAAAAAAAATTGATAGACAATGGATCTTGTGTGTTAAAAATGTGTATTTTTGCAAAGTTTTTTTTGAAAATAATTGTATCATGATAAATATAAAATTTCCTGACGGTTCAGTCAGACAGTTTGAAGCAGGCGTGACGCCGATGGACATCGCTAAAAGCATCAGCGAAGGTTTGGCTCGCAATGTGTTGTCTGCAAAGGTAAACGGAAAGATGTGGGATGCTCTTCGCTCAATCAACGAAGATGCTGAAGTGCAACTTTTTACATGGAATGACCCGGAAGGCAAAGCTACTATGTGGCACTCTTCGGCTCACCTTATGGCGGAAGCGATTGAATGTCTCTACAAAGGCGTGAAGTTCGGCATCGGACCGGCGATTGAAAACGGTTTTTATTATGACATTGATCCAGGAGACATCACCCTGGCAGAAGAAGACCTCGTGAAAATCGAAAACAAAATGATGGAGCTCGCGAAGGAAAAACAGGTTTTCGAACGTATTGATGTCTGCAAGGCCGACGCTCTCAAGCATTTTCAGGATAAAGGTGATGAATATAAAGTCGAACTTATCACAGAGCTCGAAGACGGTACGATTACGTATTACAAGAACGGTGCGTTCACTGACCTCTGCCGCGGTCCGCATATCCCTGATACATCATGCATCAAGGCTGTGAAACTTACGTCAATAGCCGGTGCATACTGGCGT
Source organism: Bacteroidales bacterium (assembly GCA_024400305.1). Lineage (GTDB taxonomy): Bacteria > Bacteroidota > Bacteroidia > Bacteroidales > F082 > Limimorpha. The sequence goes on from JAKSMX010000037.1 coordinate 13,298, forward strand.
GGCGATGAGACACGCAAGCAGTTGACACGAATCTATGGTATCACATTCCCGAAGAAGAAAGACCTTGAGGAATATCTCGTTCTTCTGGAAGAAGCAAAGAAACGTGACCACCGCAAACTCGGACGTGAACTCGAACTTTTCATGTTCACCGACATGGTCGGCAAAGGCCTTCCGATGTGGCTTCCAAGAGGAACAGCTTTGCGTCTCCGCCTTCAGGAATATCTCACAAAGATTCAGAAGCATTATGGTTATGAGCAGGTTATGACCCCTCATATCGGAAATAAGAATTTGTATGTGACTTCAGGTCACTGGGATCATTACGGCAAAGACAGTTTCCAGCCGATTACCACGCCGGAAGAAGGTGAGATTTATTTGCTGAAGCCGATGAACTGCCCTCATCACTGCATGATTTATAAGTGGCAGCCTCGTTCGTACAAAGACCTCCCGCTTCGTCTGGCGGAGTTCGGAACAGTATATCGTTACGAGCAGAGCGGCGAGCTTCACGGCTTGACGCGTGTACGTTCGTTCACACAGGACGACGCTCACATCTTCTGCCGCCCAGATCAGGTGAAGGAAGAGTTCATCCGCGTGATGAACATCATAGAAATCATCTTCAAGGCCTTGAAGTTTGAAAACTTTGAAGCTCAGATTTCTTTGCGTGACCCTGCAAATACGACAAAATACGTCGGAACGGACGAGAATTGGGAAAAAGCGGAACAGGCTATCAGAGAGGCCTGCGCCGAAAAGGGGATGAAAGCCACAGAGGAACTCGGTGAGGCTGCATTCTATGGTCCGAAACTCGACTTCATGGTGAAAGATGCCCTCGGCCGCAGATGGCAGCTCGGCACCATTCAGGTTGACTACAACCTTCCTGAGCGTTTCGACCTTACGTATATCGGCTCGGATAACGAGAAACATCGTCCGGTCATGATTCACCGTGCACCATTCGGCTCGATGGAGCGTTTCGTTGCAGTGTTGCTCGAACATTGTGCCGGCGACTTCCCGTTATGGCTCGCTCCAGATCAGGCTATCGTTCTGCCTATCAGTGATAAATATCAGGAGTACGCAGAAAAAGTATATGCCACACTCAAGAATTCTGAAGTCAGGGCTTTGCTTGACGACAGAAGCGAGAAAATCGGCCGCAAGATCCGTGATGCCGAATTGAAGAAGATACCTTACATGCTCATCGTTGGCGAGAAGGAAGAGGGCGATGGACTTGTGTCAGTGCGCAAGCGTGGCACAGGTGACCTCGGCTCAATGCCTGTCAATGACTTCATCAAGCTTGTCAATGACCAAGTTATCGATGAACAGAAAGTGGAATATTAACACATTATTAATTAATAATAGGAGACTAAAACTATAGCACTTCCAGTAAACAAAGGAGGCAACACTAACAGCAGTAATAACAGCAGACCTCCGAAGAAGCAACAGAATGATGATCCTCATCGCATTAACAACAGGATCACCGCACCAATGGTTAGAGTAGTCGGCGATGCTGGTGACAACGAGATTCACCCCATTCGCGAGGCTATCAGAATGGCCGAGGACGCAGGTCTTGACTTGGTTGAAATTTCGCCAAGCGCAAATCCGCCTGTCTGTAAGATTATGGATTACAAGAAATTCCTTTTTGACCAGAAGAAGAAACAAAAGGAAATCAAGGCCAAGGCTACGAAGGTGGTTATCAAGGAGATACGTCTCGGACCTCAGACCGATGACCATGATTTCGAGTTCAAGCTGAATCATGCAAAGAGATTCCTTGAAGAAGGTGCTAAAGTTAAAGTTGACGTGTTTTTCCATGGCCGTTCAATTGCCTATAAGGATCAAGGTGAATTGATACTCCTCAAGTTTGCTCAGGCACTTGAAGATGTCGGTAAAGTTGAGGCTTTGCCGAAACTCGAAGGGAAACGCATGTTGATGATGATAGCTCCTAAAAAATAAGATTGACACTCATTTGTAACTTTTAAAATATTTTTACAATGCCAAAAATGAAAACAAAATCCGCTGCCAAGAAACGCTTCAGAGTTACGGGCACCGGTTTAATCAAGAGAAAGCATGCTTACCACAGCCACATTCTGACAAAGAAGACGAACAAACGTAAACGCGCTTTGGGACATCAGACAATTGTCGATCAAGCTAATATGGGAGCCGTCAGAGAAATGCTTCTCATGTAATCAACAAAATTGTTAAACTTGTCAGAGCGGAAAAGATCCCGGATGCGCGGGGCGCTTTGACGGATAAAAATTAATTACTATGCCAAGATCAGTTAATGCAGTCGCTTCAAGAGCAAGACGCAAAAAAGTATTAAAACAGACGAAAGGACAGTTCAGCGCTCGTAAGAATGTCTGGACAGTGGCCAAGAACTCTTACGAAAAGGGCTTGACCTACGCCTATCGCGACAGAAAGGCTAAGAAACGTGATTTCAGAAGCCTTTGGATTGTTCGTATCAATGCCGCAGCACATGAATACGGCATGACATACAGCACATTCATGGGTAAGATTCATGCAGCCAACATCGACCTCAACCGTAAGGTTCTCGCCGATCTGGCTCTCAACAACCCGGAAGCTTTCAAAGCTATTGTTGAAAAAATAAAATAATGTTTTCAAAAATGAGTGTAGAAAAAGCCGCTGCAAAGCGGCTTTTTTGTTGTAAAAATTTTTTCGGAGAATGTGTAACATTTGATGTGAAAAATGTACTATAGATATGAAAAATGTTGTGAATGTATTCATCGGTTATAATTTTATGAGTATCTTTGCACGACATTGAGTGTAGAAAACATTTAAATTTTTTGATATGAATAGTGACAAATCAAATGTGTGGGCTGAATTTACCCAGAAAGAGTATTATGACGCAATCGTAAAGCGTGATGGCGACAGCGCATCAATTGCTTATTATCTTGTTGATAAACAATTAAGAAGAAAACTCAGGACAATATTTGCGAATTTGGATGGTGAAAATTTTTTTGAGTTTCAGGATACGATAGAGGATTTTTTCCTTTACTTGCATGACGGTTCAAAATGGATTTATGAAAAACCATTTCAGGTATTTGAAAGTATTGATAACAAGGAATCTTTGTTCAAATGGGTGACGATGACTTATAGAAATTTCATGTTGAGGCAATTGAAAGAAGAACTTCGTCGAAAAGCAGCAGATGAGAATTCGTATAGTGAAGAACCTGAAATTCAAGATGATGCAAAAATTCACAATCTTTCAACGGCTATCGCATACGCTGACCAAAAATATATGTCGCGAAGTCGCTTCGTAATGTACCGTCTGTTGCTGACATTTTTAAACAGAAGTTTGGCCATTCCTCAGGAGGAAATGGCTCAAGCTGTTGATATGCAGCCTGTTGCGTATCGTGTAAGCACTAAAAGAGTTAAAGATAACATCGTTGCATACATTAAATGTATGGAGCAGGGCCGGAAACTTGAACTTGACGTGGAACACGAACAAATGCGTGACATTATAAAGTCGAATTTCGGCAGCCTGTATTCGACGTTGTCTGGTTATTATGACAACGCCATTGAGCAATTGCCAACAGCAGAAGCCATAAAAAGGCTGAGGTTTGGGCACAGACACACCGGTGATTTCGTTTGCCACGAAAACGCCGCATCGTATGGATTATGTAACTGTACGAATATCGGTTATTTGTACGAAATGATGATGCGATTCCTCAAAAATTAGCCGCCATTTCTTCCTCAACGATTTTTGCGATGTCGGTCATGAAATTGTGGTTTAAGGCGACAGAAATCCTCCTTAAGGTTTCAGTTTCCAATGATGGCTCGTTAATGTTCTTTCGGAATTCATCAACTTCCATCTTTGCCATTTCAGCTGCCGATTCAATAGATATGTTGTTGATTGTGATGTAGTTGCTTATCATTTTACCGATGTTGAAAGTCTGTTCTGCCAATTTGTTTTTCATTGTTATAAAATACTTTAAATAAAGTGTAAAAATACTGTTTTAATTGTTTGCTGCTGTTGTTTTTGGATTTTTTTTTGAAAATTATTTTTGTCAACAAGTCAAAATGCAGAATGGAATATTTGTAAAGTATTGTTTGTCAAGCGTTTCGGTTATTTGTGATTTTGTGATGTTTACGCAAATTTAGTTGTGAATGATTTGTTGTAAGAATAAGAAATCAACGGCGAAAAGAAAACCGATCGCCGTCCGTGTCGGAAAAGGGATTACAGGTGCCCCATGTCAATGTCTGATGAAGAAATGATGGTGCGTTTTTCTGTTTGGATGAGATTCGTGAGGGAATTTGAAATTGAGAAATCAATGTGTTTTAAAATCGAAGATGAGTTAAATAAAAATGTTGTCAAGCAGTGAAAAGCAGCAAAAATTCAATATAATTTTGTATTTTTGCGCTTTGTTTTAGATAGATATGTTTTTCAAACTGATAGAAATAAAGCGAAATAGTTGGCTTCGGAGTCCGTTGTGTCCGGTCAGGTCATTGGTCGATTACATGGAGTCCCGTGGTATGCTGCGTGACGCCCAAGTTGAGGCCATAAAGACATATCTGTTCTTAAAAATCGGTTGCCGGAACAAGCCGCTTTGGAAATTGTTCTGCAATGGGACATTGTCATCGCCGGAGGAAATTTCTCTCAATGTCGCTGAACGTGAGTTGATCGGCGACAACATTTCCGCGCTGGCACTGATGCAGTACGCGTCCCTTCCCGACAAAAACGGGTACGCTTTGGCTCCGGAATTAGCCGAGGCGATAAAAAACAATCCATCATGTGTGGACTACGAGAAAGCCTTTCGCGACTTGTTTTATGGGGTGGATTATCCCGACTATCTTTTCAGTCTTCCTATGGGTGCTGGCAAGACCTATCTGATGGCCGCCTTTATCTATCTTGATTTGTATTTTGCACAGAATGAGCCGTCCAACCCCGTTTTTGCACATAATTTCATGATTATGGCTCCGTCGGGTCTTAAATCATCCATCGTTCCGTCGCTGAAGAAGATTCAGAATTTCGACCCATCGTGGGTGCTGCCGGAACCGGCGGCCTCAAATATCCGCCGGATGATAAAGTTTGAGATTCTTGATGAACAGAAAAGTGTTAAGAAGAGCAACCGTATCAAGAACCCAAATGCACAGAAAATCAACATGCATCTGGCATTCGAGGGCGAGAATCTAATGGGACTGGTGGCTGTCACCAATGCCGAAAAAGTGATTCTTGACAGGCTCGACAAAGATGATAATCCCACATTCATCAGCAAAGACGAACTCGACAAGCAGAATGTCGCCAACGAGTTGCGTCAGCTCATTGGAAATATTCCTCATCTTGCGATATTCGTTGACGAGGTCCACCATGCCGCCGACAGCGAAATAAAACTGCGTCAGGTGGTTACACAATGGGCGGAGTCTCAAAATTTCAACTGCATACTCGGTTTTTCCGGCACTCCCTATCTGGAAAAAGCCGAAAAGGTTCAGATGACCGACAACATCTCCGTCAGCAATACCGACCTCACCAATGTGGTGTATCACTGCCCATTGATTGACGGCATCGGCAATTTCCTTAAATATCCCGACATCCGCACAGCTGACGCCGATTCCGATACCATTATCCGCAATGGTCTGACCCATTTTCTCGACAAGTTCAAAGATAAAGTCTATCCGGGCGGCCTTTGTGCCAAATTGGCCATCTATTGCGGCAAGATTGAGACGCTGGAGGAACGTGTTTATCCACTTGTTTCCGAAATCCTTCAATCCTATCATATCAACCCAGCCGAGGCTGTTTTGAAATATCACGACGGCAACAAGCAGTTTCCCGCACCCGAAGGTGCCGAGGCGGCTTTCTCCGCTCTCGATACCCCCATGTCGCGCATCCGAGTGGTGCTGTTGGTGCAGATCGGCAAGGAGGGCTGGGACTGTCGCAGCCTCACTGGGGTCATCTTATCCCAACAGGGCGACTGCCCCAAGAATATGGTTTTGCAGACCAGCTGCCGCTGCTTGCGGCAAGTGGAGCGCGGCAAGGCTGAAGAGGCGGTGATATGGCTCAATAAGTTCAACGCTGACACACTTAACGCCCAGTTGTCCAAGACACAGAACACCTCAGTCAAGGAACTGAACGCCAAAATGGCCGAAGAGCCTGTCCGGATTAACCGTTACTCCCGCATGGAGGTGCAGAAAGTGCCACCCATCCAGTTCTATCAACTTAAGGTGACGTACAATACGCTAACCATCGAAGAGTCGCCCGACACACAGCGTCGCCTGAAAGAAGAGTGTCTGGTCAAGCGTTCATCCACTTTGGTGTCAGTACAGGACTTGGAAGGCAATGTCAAATCGACATACGCCATCAATCCCGACCAGGGCACTTATATCACCTACCGTGAATGGCTCAACACTATTGCAAAAGAGAGTTTTGGTACACTGCCGTTGGCACAGCTTAAAAAATATGATGCCGTGCTTCGTGAGCTTTTCGAACGCATAACCGTTTCTTATTCCGATGGTCGCTACACCAACGAGCATTTCGACCATCAGCGCATCCGCTCTCTCGTGCGTCAGGCCTTCGTGCCGCGTCGCGATTTCGACACACGCGAGGAAGTCATTTCCACCGAAGCCAGCCTGTTGCAGATTGAAAAACTCACCTCGCCAGTGACCACATATCTCGGCGACACCCGCTATCATCCCGACGAGGCAACTGTGCAGCACATCCTTGAGGATGACAAACGGCCAACCACAATCACTCCCGAGATGCAGCAAGCTATTGATACCCTCAAGGCTGCCGGTATGCCCATACCCGACTATATGCAGGGCAAAGAGAACCACCCCGAACGTCGCCATACTTACCACTATCTGCCTTACCGATTCGACAGCCCACTGGAGAAAAATCATCTCAAAGATGCGTTGGCATGCATCGGCGACCAACCGTTGGAGATCTATTACAATGGCGACGACACCCTCACCGAGTTCAAGATTGACTGCTTCAAGCACAACGGACGCTACTGGGTGCGTATCGGCAAGTATGTGCCCGATTTCCTCATCCTCAGCCGCAATGCCGAGGGAGGCATCCACAAGGTCATCATCGTTGAGACCAAGGGCGAAGGCTTTGCTGCCAAGTTTGCCGACCGCCGTAAGTTCATGGAAACCCAATTCATCAAGCAGAACAACGAGAAGTTCGGCTACCGCCGCTTCGAGTTCCTCTATATCGAAGACACCCTCAAACCCGAACAGCGCAGGCAAAAACTCTTCGATGCCATCAATAACTTTTTCAAAGAAGAGAAATAAACACCAAGAGAATCATGAGCAAAGAAATACAAAATAATAAGCCGAAGAACATTGTTCTTTATCAGGCAGATAACACTAATATTTGTGTTAGCGTCTATTATTCTGGTGAAACTTTTTGGCTGACACAGAAGGCTATGGCCGAGCTGTTTGGATGTTCGTCAGACAACATCTCTCTCCATTTAAAAAACATATTTTGGGAGGGTGAGTTGTCTGAGAATTCAACTACCGAGTTTTTCTCGGTAGTTCAAAAAGAGGGTTCACGAGAGGTGTCCCGACAAATTAAATTTTACAATCTTGATGCCATCATCGCAGTGGGTTATCGTGTCAATTCCAAGCAGGCCACGGCTTTCCGCATCTGGGCGACTAAAACGCTGAAAGAGTATATCATCAAGGGTTTTGTGCTGAACGACGACATGCTGAAGAACGGCAAGCCGTTTGGCAAGGACTACTTCGATGAGCTGCTCGAAAGGATTCGCGAAATCCGTGCCAGCGAGCGCCGTGCCTATCAGAAGATTGCCGATGTTTTTGAACAATGCAGCTTCGACTACGATAAGAAAAGCGAGACCACAAGGGCTTTCTACTCTTTTGTGCAAAACAAACTTCACTATGCCGTTACGGGTCAGACGGCCGCCGAACTCATCTACAGCCGTGCCGATGCCACCCAGCCCACCATGGGGCTGACCACATGGGGAGCTTCGCCAGATGGCAAGATTCTCAAGCGTGATGTCACTGTGGCAAAGAACTACTTGAACGAGAAGGAGCTGTCCCGGCTCAACCGCTTGGTGACGATGTTCATCGACTATGCCGAACTCATGGCCGAGGACAATATTCTGATGAGTATGCAGGACTGGCTGAAACAGACAGATGTATTCCTGAACAACAACCGCCGCGAAGTGCTTGCCGACAAAGGCACCGTCTCCCACGACCAAGCCATTGCCAAAGCCACCCAGGAATACGAGATCTTCAGAGTAAGACAAGACCAAGAATATATCTCCGAGTTCGACAAGGAGATAGCGAAATATTTAAAAGGGGATAATTAACACGTAGTACTATGGCAATAAAATACATTCCTTATTTCCCAAACACTTTGGAGGGGCAGGCGATTTTGAACAATTTTGTGCGGACTCGCAGGATGCTGTCTTATAGGGATAACAATTTGGTGGTGGAACATGTGCTGAGGGGAATGCCGCTGTATGAGGTGGAGGAGGTGGAACGTGTGGGCGGGAACCCCGACGGCAATATCTTGATGCGGGGCGAATGCCTCTCGGCTTGTGCCTATCTGAAGGAGAAAGGCATCACGGTGGATTTGGTGTATATCGACCCGCCTTTTGCTTCGGGAGCCGACTATGCCAAGAAGGTTTATATCCGACGTAATCCCAAAGTCCGTGAAATCATTAATAGGGTACAAAAACAATACTATCAACAAAATGATTCAGTCCCAATGGTTGCAGAAGATCAGGCGTCTTATGGTGAAAAAGGTGTTGCCTCTGGAGAACTGGATGTGGAAGAGATGAAGGCCTTTGAGGAGAAGATGTATGGTGATGTGTGGGACAAGGAACGCTACCTCAACTGGATGTACGAAAACCTGATGGCCATCAAGAGCGTGATGAGCGATAATGCCAGCATCTATGTGCATCTGGATTACCATATCGGCCATTATGTGAAGATTCTGATGGACGAGATTTTCGGCGAGGGCAATTTTAGGAATGAGATTGTATGGAAGAGGGCAACAGCACATGCTGATGCCGAGTTTTATGGTAATAATTTCGACTGCATTTATTTCTATACGAAAGACCAAAATAGTTATACTTACAATACCGTTTATCAGAATTATGATGACAATTATCTTTCCCGATTTACACAAATGGATCCTGATGGACGTAAATGGGATAGTGGTAATTTGACAGCAAAAGGTCTACAAGGTGGTGGCTATGATTATGAATATAAAGGTTTCCGTTCTCTGTGGAGAATGCCACGGGAGACAATGGAAAGATTAGACAGAGAAGGTCGTTTGCATTTTACCAAAAGTGGCGGTATTCGTTCTAAAGTGTATCTAGATGAACTCCCTGGAATGCCAGCACAATCTTTGTGGACTGATGTCAATCCCGTAAATTCTCAGGCTCAAGAACGTGTTGACTACGCCACCCAAAAACCCGAAGCCCTTCTTGAGCGCATTATTAAAGCCAGCAGCAATGAGGGCATGGTGGTGGCTGACTTCTTTGGCGGTAGCGGCGTGACGGCTGCTGTGGCTCACAAGTTGGGTCGCCGCTTTATCCATAACGATATTGGTATCAATAGCATACAGACTACTCGCGACCGACTGCTGGCCGCAGGAGCCAGTTTCGACATCAAGGAGGTGAAGGACGGTGTGTCGCTCTACCGCAATCCCATCCAGACAATGGAGAAACTGAAAAGCCTTATCCTCGGTCTGCGCAACGAAGACAAACTCGACAAGTTCTGGGAGGGCAGCATCCACGACAGCCGCCATGGCATGATGCCTGTGTATCTGCCCAACCTGATGGATGGCACCACCCGACTGCTGGACCG
>JAKSMX010000038.1 GCA_024400305.1 Bacteroidales bacterium
ACGCTAACCCGCAAACGAAAACCACCTTAATCTCACCTATTAGTGGTTCAAACTTCGGGACGCATTATAGATATGAGTAAATCACAACATAATATTATATGTCTTGAAGCAGAATGGCAGTTTCGTAACGACAAAAGAAATACGTTTTGTCTAAATACCGAGCCATTGCTTCACTGGTTAAAAGAATTCCATGGCTGTAATGTAATTTATAGACATATTGTAACCAAAGAAGACCTTGTATATTACTTACATTACTTCTCAACTCATAAACGAGAAACAAAGGATTATGACATCGTATATATTGCATGTCATGGTTGGCATCATGCCATTTCATTGGAGGGTAAGGAAGGTTCCATAGACCTTAGTGAACTTGCAGAAATGTCGAATGGTTTGTTCAATAATCGTATAGTTCATTTTGGTTCTTGCAAAACGATGGCGAACATACCCGAAGCTGAAAATTTTAAAGCTATTACTGGTGCAAAACTTGTTAGTGGTTATCAAATTAGTGTTGACCCAATGACATCAGCTATCGCAGATGCAGCATATTTCAACGAAATTATGCAGTATCAAAACGTAGGAACCCTAAAAAATAAAGATTTCAGTAAATTCTGGTCAAGATATGAGTCTTTATTAAATGAATTAAAGTTTAGTATCGTGTAACATCTTCGTGTTCACAATATACTTATCTAACAATATCGCTACATAATCATATAAATATGGCAGTACAATCTAACGATACAGACCTCAAGGACTTGCTCGCTCAGGTAGAGAAAGGCGAGCTTCAACTTCCAGAGTTTCAGCGATCTTGGGTGTGGGATGACGGTAAGATAGTAAAGCTCATAGAGAGTATTACTATGGGCTTTCCTATGGGAGCCGTTATGTTCCTGGAAACAGGTGGAGAGGTTAATTAACGTGAGTTCGACATAATCAATCAAAAGATAGTCAATTGGTTATCAGGACAGGCTTCAACAGAGATAGAGGGCTTCTTAGGGAAGAAGCAGTATGCTGCGATGGCGGCCACAGCGTTGACGATGAAGTTGTTGAACGAGCGGTGCCTTGAATGCTCCAGTTGCGCGATGTTCTTCAGTTCGTCGTTGACCGACTCAATGACCGCCCTTTTGCGAAGCAGTATCTTGTCGGAGACGCTCATCAGGCAGTTCTTCATGTTGCTCTTCACCTTGGTTATCAGCTGGATGCCATCGACGAACAGTTCCCGAAACAGCTCTTTTGATATGTAGCCCTTGTCTCCGACCAGCAGCAGCGCGACTTCACGCTCCAGCTCCACGAACCTGCTGTACGACACGGTCTTAGGGAACAGGTGCGTCCAATGCCGGCAGACGAATTCAAGGTAGAAATGCTTGAGGCAACGGTGTCCGCCCATGTGGAAGGCGACGAGAATGGTGATGACCTCGGCATCCGAAAGGCGGTTGGGCTTGTTGCGGTGGTGCTTCCCGCCGGGTTCCTCCAAAGCGTTGTTTTTCACCGTTTCGCTGTAAAACTTGCAGAAATCGTCTGCCAAGCAATAAATTTCCGTAATTTTGTCCTCTGATAATAACATAGCGTGCTTTTTTGTGTTGTCTTATTTTTACACTACAAATATACAAAAAATATCGCTATGTTATTCTTTTTCAAGCAATTATTTTATATCGAACTCACGTTAATTATAAGCCAACGACATACAAATTTTGGGCTGATTCTGAAATAGAAGACTATGGAAACCCAAATTCAATTATTCAGTGCAATATGCTGCCGTTCTGTTCATACGAAGAATATTTCATGGTGGCTGCAAAACGCAACGACACCTTGTATGAACTCCAAACGGCATTTTTTGACGACTTTCCAAGTCCTAAGCAATTGTTGGGCATTTATACGATTCCGTTAATAAGAACAGCAAATGGATTCAAGTTGGTCAACAAGTTGTCCATCAATAAGAACAGTTTGTGCAAGAAACAAATTGGGTGGATTACATACTATTGGGCATTTCTAAATAAAACTCTTTGATATTCAGATAAATATTTGTATATTTGCCGAAAATTTGAAGAGAAAATGGACACATACAAAAGGGCATACAGAAAGCTTGGCAACCAAGGTTTATTTGATTCGGAAGAGAGGACATCCATGTTGTCCGCATTAGGGAATCCACTTGAGAGGCTTGCGGAAACGATTGATTTTGAGATGTTCCGTGAGACGTTGGAGGCGGGCCTGTACCGTGATCGCCTGACGAAGGCGGGGGCTAAACCTTACGACTATGTGCTGATGTTCAAGATACTCGTCCTGCAGCGCATGTACAACCTGAGCAACGAATAGGTTGAATATCAGATAGTTGACCGTACGAGTTTCAGGGGCTTCCTCGGTCTGGCAAGCGGAGACAGGGTGCCGGACGCCATCGCCGCGCACGGATGCCCGGAGATCATCAACAGCGACCAGGACAGCCAATTCACGTCAAACGAATACGTCTTTTCATTGAAATTTGGAAATGTATAAATTAAAAATGTAATTTTGCAACGTAAAACCAGCAGGGATTTATCACCTTAACCTGGCAACAAAATGGTCTAAAGAAATAGTAGCGCTATAGTCATCTGAACAATGAAACGCCGTAAAATCAGTTTGTGTAAGATTTTTATAATAATTTCAGCGATGTTACGTTTGTAAATTATTTATTAAAAGCAACAAACATGAACAAACATGAACTGACAAGGGAAGAAATTATAGGCTTGATTGCGGAATTCAGGTCGGAAGTGAAGAAGAATACTGCAAAAATAGAGTTTTTCAACGAGAAGATTGAGGAGCTTACGCTTCTTCTGAAGGATGCCAAGTCCGCTCCAAAAAATGAAGACGTTGCTGCCGAAGGATGCCGCCGACGCAGGAAAAAAGAAAAGCCGCGTAATCCTTATCCGCTCTCAAAATGGGACGAGCTGATTCTTGAAGCCGTGAAGGAAAACGGCAGGCCGATGTTCAGCAAGGACATTTACAGCAAGGTGATGGCTAAAGCCGTTGAGACGGGCATCACTGAGAACATGGACGCGGAGAAGCAGAGAGCCAAGATAAATCAGTGTCTTGTGAAGCTTTCGGGCCGCCGCGCCGACTTGATGAAAATGAAATACGGCGGCAGAGGCTACGCTTACTGCATCGCCAAGGTGGTCGGCAAAAAATAAAGTAATCAGAGGTTTGTACTCATATTGTTGAGCTGCATGTTGATGCGGCTCGCCATCAGGTCGATGGCCACTTTGTTGAATCCGCCGGGGAGGATGATGTCGGCGAGGCGTTTTGTCGGTTCGATGAACTGCTGGTGCATCGGCTTGACGAACGTCTCGTAATGTCGCAGCACGTCGTTGACCGAACGCCCGCGCTCCATGATGTCGCGGCGTATGATGCGCATAAGGCGGTCGTCGCCGTCGGTGTCAACGAACATCTTTATGTCTAACCGCTTGACCAACTCCGGGCAGGTGAAAATCAAGATGCCCTCGACGATGACGACCTCGGCGGGCTTCACCGAAATCGTCTCTTTAGAGCGCGCGCAGGTGACATACGTGTAAATCGGCATCGGGATTGTCTCGCCGTTTTTCAGCATGTCGATGTGTTTCACCAACAGGTCCCACTCGATGGCGTCGGGATGGTCGAAGTTGATCTCTAACTTCGCCGCCTGCGGGAGGCTGCCGTTGTCCCAGTAATATGCGTCCTGTGAAATGACGGACACCGAGTCCTCCGGGAGGGCTTCTATTAATTTGTTTACGACTGTTGTCTTGCCGGAACCTGAACCGCCGGCGATACCGATTAGTAGCATTTGGTTAAAAGTTAAAAGTTAAAAGAGGAGAGAGGAGAGAGAGGGCTGACCTCTCTTAACTCTCCTCTTTCCTCTCTTAACCCAGATTATTAAATTCCTATGAAACTCATAAGGATACCGGCTGCGACTGCCGAGCCGATGACGCCGGCCACGTTAGGTGCCATGGCGTGCATCAGGAGGTGGTTCGACGGGTCGTATTTCTGGCCTTCGATTTCCGACACGCGGGCTGCGTCAGGCACCGCCGACACGCCGGCGTTGCCGATGAGCGGGTTGATCTTGTTGCCTTCCTTGCAGAAGAGGTTCATGAACTTCGCTCCGCAGACACCTCCGAATGTCGCCACTATGAACGACGCGGCGCCGAGAACGAAGATAATCAACGAGTCCGTCGTCAGGAACACGTCAGCCTGCGTCGAGGCACCGACGGTGAGACCGAGAAGGATCGTCACAATGTCGATGAGCGGGTTAGCTGCTGTGTTGGCGAGACGTTTTGTCACGCCGCTCTCTTTCAGGAGGTTGCCGAAGAACAACATGCCTAACAGCGGGAGTGCCGATGGGCTGATGAATGTCGTGAGGAGAAGACCGACGATAGGGAAGCAGACTTTCTCTGTCTTGCTTACGACGCGCGGCTCCTTCATCTTGATGAGACGTTCTTCCTTGGTGGTGAGCAGGCGCATGATAGGTGGCTGGATGACAGGCACCAGGGCCATGTATGAATACGCTGCTATTGCTATTGCGCCGAGGAGGTGCGGGGCCATCTTTGTTGAGATGAAGATGGCTGTCGGGCCGTCAGCGCCGCCGATGATGCCGATGGCTGCCGCTTCGTGCGGGTCGAAGCCGATCCAGCGTGCCGTGATGAATGTGATGAACACGCCGAGCTGTGCGGCTGCGCCGAGGATCATCAGACGCGGCTGTGAGATCAATGCCGAGAAGTCGGTCATCGCGCCGATGCCGAGGAAGATCAAAGGTGGATAGATGCCCTGACGGACACCGAAGTAGAGGTAGTTCAACACCGAGCCGGTCTGGTAAATGCCGGTCTGGATGTTCATGTTAAACACCTGGCCGATGAGGCCTTCGAAGTATTTCGCCGTGTTCTCGGCTGTCGGGTCCATGCCCGCTGGCAGGAACGCCGCAAGCTGTTCGGGCGACATTTTGTGGAAATGCTCGATGGCTTGTGAGCAGTCCATCGTGCCTTGTCCGGCGAACAGTCCGACGAAGAACTTCTGCGCCTCGGTGAGGTCGAACTTCAGGTTGCCTTGCAGCTCGAGCTTCGAGAGTGCGGCCAAGGCTCCGTTGAGATCGTAAGTGTATGAGTCCTGAATGAACGGGATGTTACCCACTATGATGCCGACGCCGATAGGAATCAAGAGCATTGGTTCGAAATCGTATTTGACGGCTAAGAAGATGAACACGAAGGCGACGAGGATCATGACGAGGTTGCCGCGTGTGCAGTTTCTGAATCCGGTGAAGTCCCAGAACGACGACATGCCATCGCTGATCGCCTGTCCGGCCGATGGCTGTTCCGCCGATAGCTCCGTCGTCGCGCTTGCCGCCGCGCTGAACGCAGGTTCGGCCATCGCGCTGCTTGACGTCATGATGCCGTGAAGCACGAGCAACATGGCCACCAGTGCGAAGACGAGGAGGGCTTTCTTTTTGACGTTGAGTTTCTTCATGGCTTATCCTATTACAAATAACACGGCGCCCTGAATGATATTGTCGCCAACTCTGACTTTAACTTCTTTGATGGTGCCATCGACTTCTGCGAGGAAGTTGTTCTCCATCTTCATGGCTTCGTACATCATGAGTTTCTGGCCGCGTTTCACCACGTCGCCCACGTTGACGTAGATCTGCTGCACAGTGCCCGGAAGCGGCGCCACCGCCCTGAAGCCACTGCCCGCCGGAACAGCCTGTGATGCTGGTGTCGCCGACTCGGCCTTGCCCGCTTTCGGTGCCGCCTGACGTTTCGGAGCAACGAAGGTGGTATTCACCTCTTCCTCCTCGCGTTGATATTTCACTTTATATTGAGTGCCGTTGACGACAACTTCGGCGTTCTCGCCCTCGCAGCTCTTCACTTCAACTGCATACTCTTTGCCATTGACTGTGAACTTGAATTTTTTCATATTTATCTCCTATTTAAACCGTTTAAACCGTAAATCTTTGAACTCCATGGAGAGTAACGACGCTCGACTCTCGTGATGGTCACTTCGTCTGCCTCCGTGTCGTGCACTTCCTGCGACAGTGACAGAGCCAGTCCGATGACGACGGCGAGGTCATCATCAACCTTCCAACCTGCTGCCGTTGAGGTCTTCGGCGCTTTACCACCTGTTTCCACCTTCTTTTTCTTGAAGTCTTTGTTGATGAGTTTCGAGAAGCCTGTGAAGATGAGGAAGAGGATGATCAACGCGGTGATCACGATGCAGAAGCCACCGATGGTCACGACCAAGTCATGTGTCATAATCGGATGCTTTGATGACAGCATTACTAATGATAACATATTCATATTCAATCGTTTTTAATCAGATTACAATGGAATATTGCAATGTTTCTTGGCAGGGTTGGTGTCTTTTTTCGTCTCAAGTGCCTGCAAGGCTCTGATGACGCGGAAACGTGTGTTGCGCGGCTCGATGACGTCGTCGATGTAACCGTATTTGGCCGCATCGTAAGGATTTGCGAACTTGTCGCGGTATTCCTGTTCTTTCTTTGCGACGTATTCGGCGCGTTCTTTCTCGTCGGCGATGGCTGCGATGCCCTTGCCTTCAAGAATCTCGACAGCTCCTGACGGGCCCATGACGGCGATCTCGGCTGTCGGCCATGCGTAGTTGATGTCGGCGCGGAGCTGCTTGCAACCCATGACGAGATGTGAGCCGCCGTATGACTTTCTTATTGTGACTGTAACCTTCGGCACTGTGGCTTCGCCGTATGCGAACAGCATCTTCGCGCCGTGGGTGATGACGCCGCCGTACTCCTGCACCGTGCCCGGCAGGAATCCAGGGACGTCAACCAACGTGACAATCGGGATGTTGAAGGCGTCGCAGAAACGGACGAAACGTGCGCCCTTGCGTGATGAGTTGATGTCGAGGACGCCGGCAAGGAACGCCGGGTTGTTGGCGACGATGCCGACCGGCTTTCCGTCGAAACGCGCGAAACCGACGATGAGGTTCTTCGCGAAGTCCTTGTGCACTTCGAGGAACTCGCCGTTGTCAACGATGGCGTGGATGACCTGTGACATGTCGTATGGCTTGTTCGGGTTGTCGGGGATGAACTGGTTGAGGAAGTCTTCCTTCCTGTCGATCGGGTCGGTGCATTCGATCATCGGTGCTTCTTCGAGGTTGTTCGAAGGGAGATAGCCGACGAGGTCACGGATGAGCTGGAGGCCTTCTTCCTCGGTGGCCGCCATGAACTGGCTGACGCCCGACTTCTGGTTGTGTACGAGTGCGCCGCCGAGCTGGTCGGTGCTGACGTCCTCGCCTGTCACCGTCTTCACCACTTTCGGGCCGGTGAGGAACATGTAGCTGTTCTGCTCGGTCATGAGGATGAAGTCGGTCAGTGCCGGTGAATAGACCGCGCCGCCTGCGCATGGTCCGAAGATCGCGCTGATCTGCGGCACGACGCCCGATGCGTTGATGTTACGCTGGAAGATTTCGGCGAAGCCTGCGAGCGAGCGTGAGCCTTCCTGGATGCGCGCCCCGCCAGAGTCGTTGATGCCGATGATGGGTGCGCCGACCTTCATGGCCTGGTCCATCACCTTGCAGATTTTCTTCGACATGGTCTCCGAAAGAGAACCGCCGAGGACGGTGAAGTCCTGCGAATAAACGTAAACGAGACGGCCGTTGATGGTGCCGTAGCCTGTCACGACGCCGTCGCCGAGATACACCTGCTTGTCGAGACCGAAGTCCGTGGTGCGGTGGGTGAGGAACATGTCGAACTCCTCGAAGCTACCTTCGTCGAGCAGCATGGCGATGCGCTCGCGTGCGGTGAACTTGCCTTTTTCGTGTTGTGAGGCGATGCGTTTCTCACCGCCGCCCAAACGCGCCTGGGCACGCTTGTCTAACAACTCTTGAATTTTCTGTTCAATTAGCATTTTATGATTTTTTTGATTATTTATTAAACTTAAGACCTTGGAAACAGGTTGTCTCCAAGGCTTAAATCGGTTGGTTTCCTACTTGTTCTTTTTCTCGCAAAGCTCTGTGAGGACTCCGAAAGTTGACTTCGGATGCAGGAAAGCGATGTTCAGGCCTTCCGCGCCGCCGCGTGGTGTCTCGTCGATGAGACGGATGCCGGCTTCCTTTGCCTCTGCAAGCTGATTCTCAAGGCCTTCCACTGCGAATGCGATGTGATGCATCCCGCCCTTGCCGTTGTTCTTTTCAATAAACGCCGCGATTGTGCTTTCAGGCGATGTCGGCTCAAGAAGCTCAATCTTGGTCTGGCCGATCTTCAGGAACGCCGTCCTGACTTTCTGGTCGGCGACTTCTTCAATTGCGTAGCATTTTGTTCCGAGAAGCGTCTCGAAAAAAGGTATTGACTCGTCAAGGCTCTTGACAGCAATGCCGATGTGTTCAATGTGTGTTGGATTCATTTTCGTAACGTTACAATTAAATTACTAAATTCGAATTTTGCTGCAAAATTAAACAAAATTTGCATGTGTCCGACATTAAATTTCAAAAGATTGAAATGTGTAATTTAGAATGATTCTATTGCTCTTTTTAAGTGAAAAAAATATAATTTTGCAGCTGCTAAAGTTTGAAAAATGGACGACAAGACCCGTGAAAAAGAAATCTATAAAGTGACGATAATTGGCGGAATCGCCAATGCCATCTTAATGATTTTCAAGTTTATAGCCGGAATATTTGCCAACAGTGCGGCAATGCTCGCCGATGCCGTCCACTCGCTTTCCGACTTCTTCACCGATGTGATCGTTTTGGTTTTCGTGAAGATAAGCAACAAGCCGAAGGACAAGAGCCACGACTACGGACACGGGAAGTTCGAGACCCTTGCGACGTTGATTATCGGAATCGCGCTGCTTTTCGTCGGCGTGATGATTTTCTACAACGGCGCGGTTGCTATTTACGGCAGCGTGTGGTGCGACGAGCGGCTCGAAAGTCCGGGGATGCTCGCGTTCTGGGCCGCTATCGTCTCGATTTTGATAAAGGAGTTCGTATATCAATATACTGCGCGGAAGGGCAGGAGGCTGAACTCGCAGGCCGTCGTCGCCAACGCGTGGCATCACCGCAGCGACGCGCTGTCGTCGGTGGGCACCGCTCTCGGCATCGGCGGCGCGATTTTCCTCGGCGACGAATGGCGCATCCTCGACCCGATAGCGGCGGTCGTCGTGAGCATGTTCATCATCGGGATGGCCATGAAACTGTTCATCCACAGCCTGAACGAGCTTCTCGAAAAGTCTCTTCCAGATGAGGTTGAGGATGAGATTGTCGCAATCGCCGAGTCATTCGCAATGGTGAAGAATGTGCACGACATCCGCACCCGCAGTATCGGCAGCAACATCGCCGTCGAGATGCATGTCCTGATGGACGGCAGCCTCACGCTGAAAGCGACACACGACACCACCGAGGCGATAGAGGAGAAGCTCCGCGAAAAGTTCGGTGAGAAAACTCACATCGCCATCCACGTCGAGCCGGTGGAGGAATAGCCGGCGGGACGTTGCACGGCTGTCATTTTTCAGAAACCTCGCGCTGCCTGCAATACGCGAAGACATCGAAATATTTCTGAAGCGCTTTGCCGTCTGTATTGAATTGGTTATCATAGAGGAAATAATCCGGAATAACTTCCTTTAGGCGGCAGAACTCCTTAAGGGAATGCTTGCCTTTCTGTGCTTCGATTGTGAGATACACGAGTTCCAGCGCGCGGTAAACGGCATTGGTGCACTGCTCCATGTTGCCTTTCTTTTTCCAACGTTCAGCTCTTGATATTTCACTGCCGATATTGAGCATCTGCTCCGCCAATGTCATCTCCGCCCAGCGGCCTTCCGCAAGTTCTTTATGTTGGAAATTCATCGCTCAACTTTTTTATTGACAATTTCAATGATTTTGTTCCTAATTTCCTGACTCTCGACATCACGGCTGCGGTTGTTGTCATGAGGTCTTATGTTTATCATTGAATCAAACTCGATGAAGTCATCGTCGGTTTCATCAGGATAAAGGTTAAACCCCCACAAGTCTGACTGCTGCGAGCCAATTGACAGGAGATATTGCTCCATGTCGGAGTGCAGTTCTGCGTCAACACAAAGAATTTCCTTGTTTATGTCGGCGACAGCTTTTACCATATCTCCGAAATAATTCGGGGCCATCGCCTTCAGTTCGTCATTGGTGATTTTGTTTTCAACAATTTTCATTTCTCTGAAATTTGAGATGCAAAAGTAGTAAAAAATCAGGAGACAGCGTTGATTTTTGAGACAAGTTGTACGGGAAATGTCAAAATTATTTTACAATAATTTTCCTTGTTGCTACGATGTCCTTTTTCCCGTCAAGGAGATTGATAAAATAAATGCCTGAAGGATGGTTTGCGACAGAAATCCTCATTTCCTCACCATGAAACGGGAAGGATTCAACAGTCTGCCCCAAAGAGTTCACCAAACTGACAACTCCACTCTCCATCCTCAAACATTCACTCTCAAACCTTACCTCTAAAAACTCCGTCGCCGGGTTCGGACTGACAATGAAATTGAAATCCTTGTCGTTGTTTTCCCCGATTCCGTCCCAGACGGTGAGGTCAACGGCGGCCAGGGTGTAGTCGCCTGGAAGCAGCTCCGCGACGGTCATCTTCCCGAATTTCCAGTTGCCTTGGAAAGTGTAATCTATTGAACGCCACGGCTTTGAGGCGTCTTCCCTGTAAAGCAGGAATGTCGAGTCGTTCTGCGACTGAATCAGATTCATGTCGTATGTCACGTTGTTGGTGTATTGGAAAACACCCTCTATGTTCGCGTCACCTTTGTCGAAACGATAGACTGTCCAGTATCTGTCTTCCGAATAACGGAGGCCTTCTTCCGGCGTGTTGAGCGAGTGGTCGGGCCCTACCCAGTGATGTTCGATCCTGAGGTATGTCTCGCCGGTCACCGACTTCACGTCGGCGTTGACCATGCCGTCGTTGAAGTTGACTTTGCCGGGCTGCGTGATGACGTTGGTGCGTTCAGTGCGTGCGTCGGCGTATTTGTTGTAATAATCGCAGAAAACGGCAACAGGCTCGAAATCAATGGTTTTGGTTGTATGTCCGGTTGCGCCGTCCCAGTGGATTGTGTCGGTGACGATGTTCCAGTCTGTGTCCATGAAGGCGAGTTCGAGGATGACACCGTCCCCGATGTGGCCGGAGTGACGGTGCTTCTGGCTTGTGAATACCTCGACATCGAACCTGTTTCCGTTAGGCACGATGTTGAAGGAATCGACGAGGTAATGCGGTGCGCCGCATGTGAAGACCCAGCTGTCGAAGAAGCCTGTCATGTCGATGCCCGTGTATTCGGTGATGGCGTCACGCAGGTCTTCGGAACTCGCCGACTGCCACGCGAATTTGTTCAGGTAATATTGCATCGCCTCGTTGAAAAGCTCCACGCCGAGGTAGTTCCTCAATGTATGTACTACTGTCGCGCCCTTGTCATACACCGTCGTGCCGTAGGTGAGGTCCAACGGCATGTTGTTCAGCGGGATCCAGCCTTCGGAGTTGTGGCAGCTTTTTGTGATGCTTTCAATCAGTGCGGTCATCGCGGCCTGATATTGCTCTTCGCCGTAGAGTGCGGCTTCGTAGTTCATTCCGGCGAATTGTGCGAAGCCCTCGTTGAGCCACATGTCGCCCGCTGTCTTGCAAGTCACCATGTCGCCGAACCACGCGTGTGCCATCTCGTGCGCCACGTACATCTCCTCGTCGGTGTTACCGGTGATGAGCGAGCTGGCGAACCCGATGTTGTCAACGTGCTCCATGCATCCTACGCTCGTGCTGACGTAACCGATTCTGTTTAAAGGATATGCGCCGAAGCAACTCTCAAAATAGGCGGCTATCTCTTTGACGTTCACGAAAGTGCCAGGCACCTTGTTGAACTGCGACGGCTTCGCATACACGTTGACCGGTATGTCGCGCCCGATGCCGTGATACGTCTCTTCCCAGAGCTGGTAGTCGCCGACGGCGAACGAGATGAGATATGTCGGTATCTCCTGCGCCGTGACCCAGCGGTCGGTCTTCGTCCCGTCGCCGTTGTCAACGCTGCTTTCGAGGATGCCGCCGCACGACGACGTCATGGAAGTCGGGATTGTGACGTATAGGTCGTAGGTGGCTTTGTCAACGAAGTCATCAACACACGGGAACCATGCCTTGCCGAGGTTATGCGGCTGGCTCTCGAAGCCGACACCCATGTTGCAGACGTAGTTGCCACTCCACAGCACGCCGCCCCAGCCGTCG
Organism: Bacteroidales bacterium; assembly: GCA_024400305.1. Taxonomy (GTDB): domain Bacteria; phylum Bacteroidota; class Bacteroidia; order Bacteroidales; family F082; genus Limimorpha. Next base: position 12,182 of record JAKSMX010000038.1, read on the forward strand.
TTGAAGGTGTTTCCGTTGTACGAAATCGTGAACGACGCCGTCTGATTGGCATACATTTCAAAGCCGAGCAGGATTTTAAGGATGTCGCCGTCCTGCGAGAAGCTGCTGACAATCAAATCATTGGATGTGACTTCGGTGACGGCAAGGCTTTTCAGTTCGAGGTCGATTTCCGAGATGGCATCCAAGGCGGTCAGCGTCACGGTGGTGACGGCGTCCAAGGTGTGGTTCGTGAAATCCAAATTGTTGATTCTTATTTCATAATGTGTGACATCGATGTTTTCGCCGATGCGGTTTTTTGCGCTGCCGATGAGCATCGACAGGATGATGATTGCTGAAAGGAAGATTTTCTTTGACATGATGTTACTGATATGCAACCGCCATGCGGTTTTGTTCATCTTATTTGTATGATACTGACAATTTTTTGTGATATTCTTCAATATTTACAACCTGTATTTGGGGCCATTCAATTGTTTTCAAAATATCAAAATGGCTGTCATTAGAGACAATGTATTTAGCGTTGGCCGCAATTGAGCAGTCAACAAATTTGTTATCGTCTTTATCTACTTCTATCAAGCCGAAGTGGATATAAGCTATTTGGAAACAAGTTGTTGACAATCTGGCAATTGCTTCAACAACGTTGTGTGCAATATGAGGTGTCATTTTATTCCCAAGAATTTCTTCATATTCTTCAAGAATCTCTGTGTTGACGCATAAAGAAATTTTTCCATTCAGAATAGAATCCCAAATATCATGGTATTTGCTTTTTGAAGGAAGTATCTGCAACAGGCAGTTGGTGTCAAGAACGATTTTATGCATGTCTGTAAGGTGTTCGCATGTGTTCTTCACCCCATGCATTGATTGTGTTTTCGTTTATTTTGTCATCATCCCACAATTCGTCAATTTCCTTCTGTGCTTTGGCGGCAAAAAAACGGGCAATTAAGTCTTTAAATTCGTTCAGGTCAGCTAATGTGTTGATGTTATTGACAGCATTAAGCAGCTCCAGTCTTGCAATTTGTTCGTATGACATACTTCTTATTTTTTCTGCAAAAGTAATAATTATTTCAGTAAAAATATTCTTCAGTTTCAAAATTAATACTATTTTTGCAAATCAATTTTTTAGTTATGTTTATTACAAACCTACATTCGGAAAAGGAGATTGCATCAACATCTTCAAGCAGAAAGCCAGACAAGAAGCAGTATCAGAAATGTATGCGAGGCTGTGTGACATTTGAAGAGTTTTCCGATCTTCTGAAAGAATCAGTCCAAAACCATTATGAAAACCTACGAAATTCTTGTGAAAAAGCAAGTGATTCGTGATTTGAATGAAATCAGAGATTTTATCATTGAAAACAATTCAGAATCATTAGCCGATAAATATGTGACAAACCTTCTGTCTGAAATTCAGTCTTTAAAATATTTGGCTGGTATTTTTAAATCGACGAAATATAGTATTGCAAAGAATTACCATTCCAAAGCCAAGTTGTTGATAACCAAAAACAAGAAATGGTATATTGTTTTTCATGTTTACAAAGGGAATGTTGTTGTTGATAAAATTATGGCAGCTAAACTTATGAAAAATTAATAAAAAAAGCGCGAAGCAAACCATCGTCGCTTCGCGCTCTCTTATCTTTAATCTTTAATCTTTTAACTCTTACTCTTCGTCTTCAACTCTGACCGGCTCTGGCATCGCCTTGCGGATGTCGAGTTCGTCGATGAGGTTGGTCGCGCCGGAGAGCTTGTCGATGATGAACAGCACGTAGCGGATGTCAACGTTGATGGTTCTCTGGAGCGTAGGCTCGAAGTTGACGTCGCCGCTCATTGCTTCCCAGTTGCCGTCGAAGGCGAGGCCGATGAGTTCGCCCTTACCGTTCATGATAGGGCTGCCCGAGTTGCCGCCTGTGATGTCGTTGGTCGAGAGGAAGCAGGTGATGAGCTCACCGTTCTTGTCGGCATACTGCCCGAAGTCTCTCTTCTCGATGAGTTCGATGAGTCGTTTCGGTGAGTCGAACTCGAAGTCACCAGGGATGTATTTCTCGATGACACCGTTGGCTGTGCAGACGTAGTCGTAAGAGATGGCATCGGCGGGCTGGTAGTCTTTGACAGAGCCGTAACTCATTCTGAGTGTTGAGTTTGCATCTGGATAGAGAACCTTGCCAGGCTGTGTCTCTGCGTAGAACTCACGGAGGCCTTTCACGAAGAGGTTGTTGTTTTCGCTGATGACCATGTTAGCCATTCTGTAAGCCGGGACGACTGAATAAATCTGTTCCATCATGCCGTTGACCATCTGGAATGCGAGGTCTTTTTCGAGTTTCTTCACGTTTGGTTTCTCGATGAAAACCTTCATCGTTTCGGCATTGCTGAACATTGATGTCTCATAGATGTCGTTTGCGAGAGCCGCCCAGTCGCCTTTGTATTTCTTGATGAGTTTCTGCATTGAAGCAGGAAGCTCTTCTGTCGCGAACTGTTTGCCATAGATTTTGAATACTTCGATGAGCATTTTCTTCTCAACGCGGGCGTCGAGACCTGCAAACATGGCATCGACATCGATTCCCTTCAATGACTCCGCTGCGGCTGCCTTGTCTTCTTTTGAAACTTCTTTGCTTGTTGCAATCTCATGATATTCAATAAATTCAGCTGCCATTGCCAACGGATTGAGCTGGCTCACGAAGTTCGGATAATATAATGTGCCGGAGACTTCATTGAGTTGTGTGTACATCGCTTCGAGGGTGCCGAGCACTTCGCCGTATTCCGCCTTGCGGTCATCGTTTCTGTTGACCCAAGCCATGAAGTCCTTTTCAAGTTCGGCCTTGCGTTCGGCGACTTTGTTCTTGCGCAACATCTTCATCTGGCCTTCGAAGTTCTTCCATGTGTTGGCGAGGCCCGCCTTGTTGTCGGCGTAGCTGATGTTGACGGCCTGGTCAACCATCATGTATTCATCCATGACATCGGTCTCGGCTTTGAAGACGTCGTGGACGATTGGGTAGAAGGTGTCAACGTTGTAGTCGATGCCGTAGGATGTCATGTAACGTTCTGTTGAGCCGGGGAAGCCCCAGATCATCGTGAAGTCGTCCTGCTGCACGCCGTCAAGGCTGATCGGGAGATGATGCTTCGGGGTGAGCGGCTTGTTGTCGGCCGAGAAAGCCGCCGGTTCGCCGTTGGCGTCGGCATAGACGCGGAACACGCTGAAGTCGCAGGTGTGACGGGGCCACATCCAGTTGTCGGTGTCGCCGCCGAACTTGCCTATCGACTGCGGTGCCGTCCCGACGAGGCGGACGTCAGTGTAGGTCTTATAGACGAACATGTAATATTCGTTGCCTTCGAAGAAGCCTTTCACGACAGGGTTGAGCTTGCCGTCTTCTGAAGCCGCCGCTTCAAGGTCTTTTATCTTCGCATTGATGGCCTTCTGACGTGCTGTCCAGTCCATGTCGCTTGTCACGACACCGAGAACCTGTTCTGTCACGTCTTCCATTCTGACTAAGAATGAAGCACTTACGCCTTCAGCAGGAAGTTCCTCACTGTAGTTTCTTGCCCAGAAGCCTTCGTTGAGATAGTCGTGTTCCACTGTCGAGAGGGCTGCAATTGAGCTGTAGCCGCAGTGATGGTTGGTGAAGAGAAGGCTGTTGTCCGACACGATCTCGCCTGTGCAGAAGAAACCGCGTGGCTTGTCGCCGTTCGAGAGGCCTACGATGGCGTCTTTCAGGCTGCTGTTGTTGATGCTGTAAAGCTCTTCGGGGGTGAGCTGGAGACCCATTTTCTGCATGTCAACGTAGTTGAGGCGTTCCACAAACATCGGGAGCCACATGCCTTCGTCGGCACGGACGATGCCCATCATCGCAAAGACGAGGGCGAAAAACAATGATGCTTTTTTCATTTTGTATTGATATTTTTATTGTTGTTACGGATATGGAACCGCTACGCGGTTCTTTTGTCAATTATCATTTGATGTTTTTTCTACGGATATGGAACCGCTACGCGGTTATCGTTCTATTCTCTTTTAACTCTCCTCTTTCATCTCTCCTCCAAAAACTCCATTCCCATCTCGTACCAGATGTCCTTCGGGATGCCGAGGCTGTTTACCTTGTCGAGGTCGGACTGAAGCACGGGTCTGATGACGCCGTCTCTCGCAATCCATTCTTTCACGAACTCGTAGTTGCCGTCGCCCTGCGCCTTGAGGATCTCGCCGCCGAGTTTCTCGACAGCCACTTTCATCATCGGGAAGTTGATTGAATAAAGGCCTTCGGCGTTGCGTGTGAATGCGCCTTGTGACTCAAGGAAATTGAAAGTCAACATATTAGCCTTGCCGTGTGCTGATGCCGCGCCGAAACGTACCGAGCGGAAGATGCCGGCCATGAATGTGGTGTAGTTCTCTTCGAGTGTGGTGTTGGTGTATTCGCCCATCTCCGAGAGTTTCGTCACGAGGAAGAGTCCGAGGATGTCGGCCTTCGCCTCTTCGATGGCTGAATATTGTTCCTTAAGTGTATGACGCACAGTGCCTTGTCCGTTGAGTGTGTTCTTGATGCCGAGGCCGTGGGCCACTTCGTGGAACATCACATTGGCGAAGAAGGCGTCGAATTTGATGTTCGGGCGTGACTCTTCTGTCATCAGGACGTTTGAGATAGGGACCACGATTTGGTCGAACTTGGCTTGCATCGCGTTCTTGAGCTGCAGCTTGCGTGTGCCTTTCTGAAGCTGCACTCTCTCGTCGTTAGGAAGGTTGATGGCGATGGTCTTTGAACCCATGTTGCAGTCGCCGCCGTAGAACACGACATCATAGACGGCGAGGTCGGCGTCGGTGCCTGGCTTCTCCTGCTTGTATTCGTCTGGAACAGGGAGTTTGGTCTGAAGTTCAGGAAGCAACGCCGCGTAACGTGCGAGTTTCGCGCTCCAGTCGAGGTCCTTTATTAATATGAATGACTCGTGAGCCGCCTTGTAGCCGTAGAGCGCATCGACGTAGTTCTCGATAGGTCCGATGACGAAGTCGATGTTGTTGTTGCGGACGTTCATCCAAGCCATGTCCGACTCGAAATAATCGTCGGTGAGCAATGCCTGCGCCCTGAGTTTCAGGTATTCGGCGAACTCCTTGTCGCCGGCGAGGTCGGAGGCCTTCATGAGAAGTTCTGCCGCTTTCTCGATCTGTTCCTTGTATGCTTCATGGAACCACACGGTGTGGAGCTGTCCGTTCTCGTCGCGGCGCACCAGGGTGTAGAGGCTGGTTTTGTCAGGATTTTCCCAAGCCTCGAATTCTTCTTTTGTCATGTCGGTAGGATAGAAACCGGCGCCTGCGGGCATCTCGCCGTAGCAGGGGATGAAGCTGCGCAGACCGTCGAGCTGATCCCACGGGCCGTAGTTGATCTCCGCGAACTTGCGCGCGTTCGGGTCTTCGATGTTGTTCAGGAACTCTTCCTTGCCGTCGCCGAAGTTCTCGGTCCAGAAGATGTCGTCCATGATCCTGCCGGCTTCGAAGAGATAGCCGAGCATCTCTTTCTCGTTTGCCGAGAGATGGCTGATGTTGCTTGTCAGAGTCACCTTTGCGTATTGGTTTGCAAGGGCTTCGTAGTCTTCTGCGTATGACTGCTGTTCGTTGCTGGTATCCTGCTTCGGCCCGCCGCAGCTTACGAGCGCCGCTGAAATGGCTGTCGCCATGATGATGTTTCTTATTTTCATGTTGTTACGTGTTAATGACATGTAACCGCCATGCGGTTATGAATGTCGTGATTTGTTTTATCTGTTAATGAGAAGTTTCTTTGTGATGACAGATTCGCCCGCGGTGATTTTTACGAGATATTCGCCTTGCGGAAGTTCTGAAATGTTGATTTCATTATTGCCTTCAACGCATAGCACGACACGTCCGAACATGTCGATGACCTCGATGTTTGAAACTGCCATGTCGTTGTTGTTGAGGATGTTGATGACTTCATTTGCGGGGTTCGGGAAAACCTCAAAGCTGTTTTCAAGTGTTGATTCGCTGATGAAATCCTCGTCGCATTGGTTGTAAACAGGGTTGATGTAGATCACGTTCCAGTCGTGGTGGAAGCAGAGGAGATGGAATATCTCGCCGTCTTCGCCTGGGGTGTATCTGCCTACATTGAGGAAGCCGCGGCTGCTGCCGACGCCTTCAATCCAATATTCGCTTTCTCCCGGAAGCGTGAGGAACGAGAACTCGATCTTCTTTCTCTCGACGCCGTTTTCATCGATGATTGTTGACACCGACTCGACTTTCATCGGGTGTTCGTCGTCTTCAAGGAAGAAGTCGCCTTCTTCGAGGTCGTAGTCGTAGAGAAGCACTTCCTCTCCGTAAACGTCACGGTAGGCGAGCCACGGGCGGAAATAAACCTGATTGCCCTCTGTCCTGTAAACGCCTTCTTCGACAGGGCCATAGACTCCCGGCCACCAGCTGACGATTTCTGTATATTCTATGCCGTCAACCGTTACGTTTGCCCTTTCTTCAAACCCCATCTCGAACGTGCCTTGAGGCTCCGGCGGGCTGAATGTGTATTGACCTTGGACGTACCAGTAATTCTGTGCACCAGCGCACATCGAAATCGCCATGACTGCTGTCAGAAACAGTGCGATTTTCCTGAAATTTTGTAATTTTTTAAACATAAAACTCGATTTTGAAATTAAACTGCAAAAATAATAAATAAAACGGAACACAAGAGAGAAATCTCGCCGAACAACAAAAAAATTCCCTATTTTTGCGCCATGGCTGGAATTTACATTCATATCCCTTTCTGCAAAAGCAAATGCGCCTACTGCAACTTCTTTTCGGTCGTCACCGGAAAGCAACGTGCTGATTTTCTCGATGCTTTGAAAAAAGAAGCCGTCATCAGGAAGTCATATATTAATAATGAGGAGGTCAAGACGGTTTATTTCGGCGGCGGCACGCCTTCCCTTCTGAAACCTGATGAGATACAATCCGTTATTGATGTTTTGTATAAAAATTTTAACATTTCCGGAAATGCCGAAATCACACTTGAAGCGAACCCCGACACCGTCTCGATGGAATTGTTAAAAGATTTTAACACTGTCGGGATAAACCGCCTCAGCGTCGGGATACAGAGTTTCCATGATGACGACCTTCAATATCTGAGCCGGAAACATGACTCGGAGCATGCGCTTCAGGTTCTGGATTGGGCGAATATGACTGGTTTTCAAGAAGTCACGATGGATCTGATTTACGGCATCCCGACCTTGACGGAAGAGAAATGGGCGAGGAATCTCGACATTTTCTTTTCAAAAGGCATCAGCCATCTTTCGGCGTATGCGCTGACAATCGAGCCGAAAACCGCACTCGGACAGCGTATCGGCAAGGGCGTCGCCGCCCCCGTTGACGAGGATGCCACGATACGGCATTACGAGATGCTCGTGGAACGCGCTGAAAAAGAAGGCTTCGAGCATTACGAGATCTCAAACTTCGCAAAGCCGGGGCATTACTCGCGTCATAATTGTTCGTACTGGACCGGCGAGAAATATCTCGGCCTCGGCCCGTCGGCGCACTCGTTCGACGGCGTTTCAAGGCAGTGGAACGTCGCCAACGTGACGGAATACTGCAAACTGATAAGTGATTTTCAGAACTCGTTGGAGATGAACTGGTTCGAGAAGGAAATCCTCACTTCAGACGACCGTTATAACGAATACGTGATGACTTCGTTGAGGACACGCTGGGGCTGTGACATCGTGGAAATCAGAGAGAAGTTCGGTGAGAAATACCAAAAGTGTTTTGAGAAGAACATCGTTCCTTATTTAGAAGACGGTCGCTTGGTGAAGCACGGCGATAATTACATTTTGACCGAAAACGGGATGCTTTTCGCCGACGGCATCGCGGCGGAGCTGTTTGTGTGAGTTGAAGGCCCGCTGACATCGCGTGCCAGCCAACTCTCAAAACTAAAGACTAAAAACTAAAGACTTAAACCACACTCCACTCCGTGATGTTCCGCTTTTCCGACGAGAATGCGACTCCGACCTTGAACAGTTTCCTGCTGTCGGCGGCGTATGGCTCGGCGTAGCCCTTGTCCTCGATCTGTTTCAACGCTTCGGCGGCGGTGCCGTCAAGTTTGAACTCGAAGATATAGACGTAATCATCTGTCTCAACAATGATGTCGGCGCGACCGCGCGAGTTCTCCTTTTCAGTCAGGATGGTGTAGCATGACAACAGATTGAATATCAGGTATAACGTGTAATGGTAATGGCTCTCGTAGCTCCACGCGCGTTCCTGGTAGTTTGCGTCGTAAGGGATGCCGCCGAAGAAGCCGGTCAACGCGTCGCGCATGTCGTCAA
>JAKSMX010000039.1 GCA_024400305.1 Bacteroidales bacterium
AAAAGAAAGGATAAACAAATGAAAACAAGACGGAAACGAATCAGGGACATGATGTGCGCGGCGGCGCTGCTGCTTGCGCTGACAGTCCCGCCGTCGGCTTACGGTCAGAGTGACGGCTTCTTCAGCAACGTGAACGGCGCGCGCGTCGGCGGCGACAGCTGGAACGGTATGAATGGCGGCGGCAACGGCGGCTATTGGAACGGCATGAATGGCGGCGGCAATGGCGGCAGCAACGGCGGCTCGTGGAACGGCATCAACGGCGGTGGCAATGGCGGCTCGTGGAACGACATCAACGGTGGCGGCGGCGGCGCCGCATGGAACGGCATGGAGGACGAGACGCCTGTCGGCGGCGGCCTGCTGGTGCTGACGGCGGCCGGCGCATGCTACGCCGGAGTCAAAAAATTCAGAAATTCAAAAATCAGACAATCGAAGGCTTAAACAATCAGGTTAAAAAAATTAAAAATCAGAAAGATGAAAAAAGTATTACTAATCATGGCGGCTGCGCTGATGACGATGACGCAGTGCAGGAAGCAGGAGACGATGCCGGTGACACCGGCGACAGACACGATTAAGATGACAATAACGGCGGGCCCGGGCAGGACCGGCATCAACACGGAGACGGGCGCGATAACATGGAGCAAGGGCGACAAGCTCTACGTGAGCGACGGCGCCAAGTGGCTCGGCAGCCTCGACCTCGTCGGCGAGGGCGGCAGCGCACAGGGCACATTCACAGGAAGCATAGCAGCTATTGGTGGAGATGTGACGACCTGCCACTTCTTCTACCTCGGCCACGACAACGGCATGGCGGAGCCGACAGGCACCACCGCCGCCAGCATCTCGTTCGCCGCACAGGACGGCACGATCGACGGCGCGATGAAATACCATACAGGCTACGGCAGCACCGATGTCACGGTGGCTGAAGGCGAAGCCGCAGGCTACGTTGTGATGAACACCAAGATAGCGATAGCGCACTTCAACTTCACCAAGAACTCACAGCCCTACACGGGTGCCGTGACGATGGGCGGCACGGGCATCAGAAGCAACTTGTCGGTTAGTCCTAACGGCACCTTCAGCGGCAGCGGCGGCGGCATCACCATAGACAAAGGCGACGGCACTACAGGCGAGAGATACGTGACGCTCATCCCGGCGACGACGCCCATCGTAAGTGTTGCTTTCACCGGCGATGCCACTGGCGGCATGACCTTCCTCGCAGGCATACGCGAAAACAAGTTCTACGGCATGAAAGACGCCATGACGGTGACGCTGGAAGCGGCATCTGCACCGAAGTTCACCGTCGGCATGGACGGTGACACACCGAGAACTGTCGAGTTCGCTCCGGGCAACCTGTGGTACGGCAAAGCTGATGGTGAAGAAAAAGCAGCTTTCCATTTCGAGAAGAACCAGTGGGATTATTCGGTAGGTGAAGAAATTTTTTTTGGATTTAATTGGGACGCAAGCCACGTGAGCCATTTCTTCTGGAGTGCTACTGCGTCGGTGGCATACGCTGAAGACTACAGTGACGACGATGCTTCATCGTCCGACGTGTTCTTCACGAACACTGAGTCTTTCCAGGTGGACGGCGAGGCCGGCTGGCGCACGTTGAGCAATGCCGAGTGGGAGTATCTGCTTGGAACAGCCAATCCAAGCCGCGCCAACGCCACGTCCCTCCGCGCCTGGAAGGAACTTGACGACGGCACGCATAAAGGTCTTGTGATTCTTCCAGACGGCACGAAGGCATCGGTGATGAGCAGCATAACTTCGACAGCCGACCTTGCCACCTCCGGCGCTGTCTTCCTCCCTGCCGCCGGCGACCGCAACGGTACGTACATGAACAATGTCGGCTCGAATGGCACCTACTGGTCGAGTTCGTTCGATTCGTCCCAACCCAGCTGGGCGTACTTCATGGATTTCAATTCGGATGGTTGCATCTCGGACGGCTTCTATCGGGAAAGCGGCTTCGCCGTCCGCCTCGTGCGTTAGTCGCCCTTTTGCAGGCTTACCCTTCCCGCGCCGCAAAGAGGCGACGCGCAAGGGGTGAAAAACATCGGGCGCCTGCGCTCGCGTGGTGCACCCCGCACTATACTTCATACGAAAGCCTCACTGTCATAGTGGGGCTTTTTTTAGTTGAGAGATGAGAGATAAGAGTGGCTGGCGCAAAAGTGTTTGTCTTCCTTGTCCGTCAGATTATGGTCAGTTACTTAATAAACTTTCTACGGATATGGGACTGTTACGCAGTTCTATTCCTTTTTACCTTTCACTTTTATAAACCTTTCAAACTTTTTTGTTATCTTTGCAGCCTGAAAAAACATCACCGCTATGAAGTACCCGATAGGAACCCAGACGTTCAGCACCATCATCGAAGAAGGCATGGTGTATGTCGATAAGACCGCCCTCGTTTACGACCTCGCGCAGAAACATATTTGTTTCCTGTGCCGCCCGCGCAGGTTCGGAAAATCACTGTTAATATCAACACTCGAAAGCTATTTCAAGGGCGAGAGGGAGCTTTTCAAAGGTTTGAAGATTGAGGAATTGGAGAAGGACTGGACGCAATATCCGGTGTTCAGGATGGATTTCGCACAAGGCGGTTACGGTGTTGAAGGCGACCTTAAAAGGGATATTGACAAACGCCTTGCGCAGTGGGAGCACCAGCTTGGAATAGAGAAACAAATCGACAAGTCGGGGTCGAGGTTTTCCGATATTCTTGCCGAAGCCCACCGACAAACGGGCCGGAAGTGCGTCGTCCTCATTGACGAATACGACAAGCCGTTGCTCGATGTTCTCATGGAGCCGATGGAAGCCGAGAACCGCAACGTGCTAAAGGAGTTCTACGGCACGTTCAAGGTCGCCGACGAGCATCTGCGTTTCGTGCTTCTCACGGGTGTCACGAAGTTCTCGCAGGTCAGCGTCTTCAGCGGCTTCAACCAGCCGGAGGACATCAGCATGAACCCGAAGTTCGATGCGCTGTGCGGCATTACAAAAGATGAGCTTGTTGAATATTTCGACAAGGAGATAGCGGTGATGGCCGACGAATTCGAATATACCAAGGAAGAGATGTACGCCGAACTGAAGAGACAGTACGACGGCTATCACTTCTCCGAAGGGTCGTCGGAAGACGGGTCGCCAAAGAAGGTGATGCTCGACATCTTCAACCCGTACAGCGTGCTGAACGCCTTGAACGAAAGGAATTTGGATGAATACTGGTTCGCATCCGGCACGCCGACATACCTCATAAAGCTCATCAACCGGCACAAGACGGACATCAAGGAGATAGTGGGCAAGATGTATGACAAGAGCTATTTCATGGACTACAAGGCGGACACCGAGGACCCTCTGGCGATGATTTACCAGAGCGGATACCTCACGATAAAGGAATACAACAAGAAAAGGAGGCAGTACAGACTCGACTTCCCGAACAACGAGGTGAGAAACGGCTTCGTGACGCTTCTCGCCAACAACTACTGCGGACAGAGGAACGACCCGAAGAACCTTGTCTTGGACATCAACGACATGCTCGAAGAGTGCCGCCTTGACGACATGCGCGACGCGTTGACCGGCTTCTTCGGCGGCATCCCTTACGACGCCAACTACCAGGAACGCGCATGGAGCTACGAGAGCCACTACCATTACACATTATACCTGATATTCAATCTGTTGTCGTGCTACACCATCCTGACGGAAAAAGAAAACTCCCGCGGTCGCGCCGACATCATCGTTGAGACAAACGACTACGTTTATATCTTCGAGTTCAAGCTTGACGGCACCGCCGCCGAAGCGTTGAAGCAGATCGAGGACAAGGGCTACGCCGAGCCTTACGTCGCCGACAAGCGGAAACTGTTCCGCATCGGAGTGAGTTTCTCTTCAGAGAAGAAGAATATCGTGGAGTGGGAGGCTGTTTAGTTTTGATGGAAATGCTCGAACACTATCTTCGCCTTCGCCGGCCCGATGATCCCGCTTAGTTTTTGCAAATCAGCGTCTTTGATGTTTTGGACTGATTTCAGTTCCAGCAGGAGCTTCTCGGCGGTCTGCTTCCCTATGCCTTTGATGTTGTTCATCTCCGAATGGATGAATCCTTTCCGGAACTGTTTTCTGTGGAATGTGATGGCGAACCTGTGAACCTCGTCCTGTATGTACATCAGCAGCCGGAAAAGCTCGGAATTCGGTTTCACCTGAACCGTGCTCGGCGGGAAGCCGTAGAGCAGCTCGTTGGTGCGGTGTCGGTCGTCTTTCGCCAATCCCGCGATGGGAATCCCAATATGCAATTCATCTTCAATGACTTGTCTCACCACTTCCATCTGACCCTTGCCGCCGTCGGTGATGATGAGGTCGGGCAGTCTTTTGCCTTCCTCCACGAGACGCGAATAACGGCGGCGCACCACCTCCTTCATCGAGGCGTAGTCGTCGGAGCCTTCCACGGTCTTGATGTTGAAATGACGGTATTCCTTCTTGTTGGGTCTGCCGTTCAGGAATTGCACCATGCCCGCCACGGCGTAGTCGCCCTGGAAGTTGGAGTTGTCGAAGCATTCGATCACTTCGGGAATCCTCGGCAGGTGCAGGCTGTCCTGCAGCTCCGTCAGCACCCGCATCGCATGACGCTCCGGGTCAACGAGGCTCCGCAGCTTCTCGGTTTCGGCGCGATACTGCTTCGCGTTTCTTGTCGAGAGATTCAGGATTTCGAGTTTCTCGCCTTTCTTCGGGACGGTGAAACGCACGTCGCCGAGTTCCATGTCGAGGCTTATGGGTACGATGATCTCTTTTACATTACTCTCGAAACGCTGCCGTAATTCTATGATTGCCAATGATAAAAGCTCCTCCTGTGTCTCTTCGAGCCTTCTTTTCATCTCGATGGAGAAAGCCTGTATCACCGCGCCTTGAATGATACGCATGTAGTTGACGTAGAACGAGCTGTCGGCGTCGTCGAAAGAGAACACCTCCATGTCGTGCAGGGTGTTGCTGCTCACGATGGAGTGGCTGTGGTAGTTTTCGAGGAGGTCGTATTTCTGTTTCAGGGCGTGTGCCTGCTCGAATTCCATCTTGGCGGCGTGTTCCATCATCTGCGTTTTGAGGTCTTTCAGCACGCCGGAGATGTTGCCTTTGATGACCTCTTTCATGTTGAGGATCATTGTTCTGTAGTCCTCTTCGGAGATGTATCCGGCGCACGGTGCCTTGCAGTTGCCGATCTGGTATTCGAGGCATGGGCGGTAATGTCCGGTGCCGATGTCGCCCGGCTTGAAGCTGTGCTTGCAGGTGCGGAGCGGGTAGAGCTGTTTCAGTATGTCGAGAAGCGTCTTGGCCGTCATCACGGAAGGGTAGGGGCCGAAGTAAAGCGAGCCGTCGCCGACTTTTTTCCGGGTGAGGAAGACTCTCGGGAAAAGCTCCGCCTTGACGCAGATCCACGGATACGTCTTGTCGTCCTTCAGCATGATGTTGTAACGCGGCTTGTACTGTTTGATGAAATTGTTCTCAAGGAGGAACGCCTCCGCCTCGCTGCCTACGACGGTGAACCTGATGTCGGCGATCTTGCTTACCAACAGCCGCGTCTTGCCGGTCTGTTCCTTGTTGAAGTAGCTCGACACCCTGCGTTTCAGGTTCTTCGCCTTGCCGACGTAAATTATCTCGCCCGTTTCGTCGAGATACTGATACACTCCCGGCGATGCCGGAAGCGTCTTCAGTATTGATGCTATTTTTTCACTTTTCACCTCAAACTCCCAAAAACCTCAAACTCCTAAAAATGCTTGAACCCTTGCGCTTCTATCGGCACCTGATGGTCGTCGTCGGTGAGTATGTTGGCCTGTCCTTCGTCGGCGGTGATGTAGCCGATGATGCGGACGTCTTCCATGTCCTTGATTTTCTCGTAGTCGCTCTGTGCGACGGTGAAAAGAAGCTCGTAGTCTTCGCCTCCGTTGAGGGCGGCGATGCTCGGCACGATGTTGAAGTCCTTGGCGGTCTGTATCGTCTTCTGGTTCATGGGGATGCGTTCCTCATATACCATGCATCCGACTTTCGACTCCTTGCAGATGTGCAGCACTTCCGAGGCGAGGCCGTCGGAGATGTCGAGCATGGCGGTCGGTTTCACGCCGGCTTCCTTGAGGCGTTTCACGATGTCCCATCGCGCTTCGGGTTTCAGCTGTCGTTCGAGGATGTAGTCGTAGCCCGCGAACTCCGGCTGCATGTTGGGGTCGGCCATGAAGGCGGCTTTCTCGCGTTCGAGGATGAGCAGCCCCGTATATGCCGCGCCGAGGTCGCCGCTGACGCACAGCAGGTCGTTGGGTCTCGCGCCGCTGCGATACACTATGTCTTCCTTCCTGGCTCTGCCCATCACTGTTATTGAAATGAAAAGCCCTGATTTTGAAGCCGTTGTGTCGCCGCCCACGAGGTCAACGTGGTAGCGGTCGCAGGCGAGGCGTATGCCGCTGTATATCTCCTGAATCGCCTCGACGGAATATTTGCTGCTGATGCCCATGCCGACGACGATCTGCGTCGGGGTGCCGTTCATGGCGTAGATGTCGGAGAAGTTGACGACGGCGGCCTTGTAGCCGAGGTGCTTCAGCGGGCAGTAAGTCATGTCGAAGTGCACGCCTTCGCACAGGATGTCAACGGAGACGAGAGTCTCCTCGTCGCCGTGGTTGATCACCGCCGCGTCGTCGCCGACACCTTTTATTGTAGATTCGTTGTAAATACTCACGTTCTCGACGAGTCTGTCGATGAGGGCGAACTCGCCGAGTTCTGATAAATTTGTCGTATTTTCCTGTTCTGCCATTAGAGAATGTTTTTGCAAAAACACCAAAACATTTCACTGCGGTAACATGCGTGAATTTTTTGGTGTTGTCTTAATCGGAAAATGTCAATGTCGTGTCACTGAATTCAAATCATGATTGTCTCTTCGACCTTGCTTACGACTTTTTGAGGCATCTCCTCGTCCATCTTGGTGAAGATGCAGAGTTCGTTTTTCGCCAAGTAGCCGTTGTCGAGCATCCATTCTTCGTTTCTCGCGAAGACCGAGAGGAGTACCATGTGGAAGGCGTGCTCCATGTTGATGAGGCTCGCGTTGCGGTGGTAAAACTCAACAGGAATCATCTGGTTGTATTCCTTGTCCCATTCCTCGTTTGGCGTCAGTGTCTGCATGGTGTCGGCGAAGATTCTGGCGCGGTTTGCGATCTGTGTCAGGTATGATGCGAGGTCGGTGAAGGAACTGTCATTTGAGAACTCGTTGTAAATGAATGACATCTTGTTGTTGCACATTTCCATGCAATGCGCCTTGGTGTTGAGCATCATCGCGGTGCGGAACATCAAGATGTCGTCGCAGTTGTTGTCCATCATGCGCTCCATCATCGTCACGCGCCGTGCCGCGTCATATCTCGCTTCCAAGTCTTTGTCGTTGAACTCAATCAGTTCGTTCATCTGCTTGTAATCGTTGGCGACATCCTTCAGCTTCTGCTCCATCATGCTGATGGCTTCGCTGATTTCGCTCACTCCGTTGTGCCAGCATTCGACTTCTATGGCTTTGAATGCGTTCTCAACCTGCTCCTTGATTATTGATTTGATGTCGGTGTCGTCGAGAATCTTCTGAAATTCCGCCAATGCTTTCACTTTCACGTCCAAATTGAAAGAATCGGGCATGTCGTTTGTGATTCTGCCTTCCGATTTCAGAAGTTCAATGGAGAAGAATTTCTCGCAGATGACATCGATGTCAGTTTTCAGTTTCAAGTATAGATTTTCTAAATTGACAGACTTAACAATGTTATCCGCTATCACTGACGCTGACAATGTATCTGACTGGATTAAGCTGAAATCGAGGAAATTCTTCCTGAGACGCTGTTTGAAATATTCTTTTTTTGTCATGGTTGTGTAAATTTTCGGCAAAGATACAAATTGAAATGACATGAAAGGAAAAAAAGTTGGCGATTGCCGAAAAAATTTATTTTCGCAATGTTGTGTTTTGTGAAATCCGGGCTTGGCGCATGTCGGATTGTTGACTCTGCCGCTGTTTTTTGCGGCTTTTAGCCGGATGCATCATGTTTGTATCGAATATTTTTTTTGTTGTGATGTGTTTTTGTCAAGTAAATAAAAAGTCGTATATTTGCAAAATGTAAAATTCAGAAGTTTTCAATTTAAGTAAATGATTAACAAGTATATATAATAAGAAGTATGAAAAATGAAATAAAGTTCAGTCTTGTCTATCGCGACATGTGGCAAAGTTCCGGGAAATATGTCCCTCGCAAGGACCAGTTGGAAAAGATTGCCCCTTTGATTATTGACATGGGTTGTTTTGACCGCGTTGAGACCAACGGCGGCGCAGCCGAACAGGTGAACCTGCTTTACGGCGAGAACCCGAACACCTCGGTGAGGGCGTTCACGGCGGCGCTGCACAAGGGCGGCATCGAATGCCACATGCTCGACCGCGCTCTTAACGCATTGAGAATGAATCCGGTGCCTGCTGATGTGCGTCAGCTTATGTATAAGGTGAAGAAAGCTCAGGGCGTTGACATCACACGAATCTTCTGCGGGTTGAACGACGTGCGCAACATCATCCCGTCAATCAAATGGGCCAATGAAGCCGGAATGATCTCGCAGGCGGCCATGAGCATCACTTACTCGCAGGTTCACACGGCTGAATATTACATGGCGATGGCTGACAAGCTCATCGAGGCGGGAGCCAAGGAGATCGCACTGAAGGATATGGCCGGCGTCGGTCGTCCGGTGTCGCTCGGGAAAATCGTCAATCATATCAAGAAGCAGCATCCTGAAATAAAGGTGCAGTATCACGGACATACGGGTCCTGGCCTCTCCATGGCTTCAACCTTGGAAGTCGCCAAGGCGGGCTGCGACTATATCGACTGCGCAATGGAACCGCTCTCATGGGGCACCGTCCACCCGGACGTCATCTCCGTACAGGCCATGCTCAAAGACGCGGGATTCCTCGTCAAGGACATCAACATGAAAGCATACATGGAGGCCCGCTCGATGACGCAGAGCTTCATGGATGACTTCCTCGGCTACTGGGTTGACCCGCGTAACCGTTACCTCAACTCGCTCCTTCTCGGATGCGGACTGCCGGGCGGCATGATGGGTTCGCTGATGGCCGACCTCAAGAGCGTACACGCGGCGATCAACATGAACCTCAAGGCTCAAGGGAAACCTGAACTCTCCGAAGACGAACTTCTCGTGGAGCTGTTCCAGGAAGTGCAGGACATCTGGCCGAAGCTCGGCAACCCGCCGCTCGTCACGCCGTTCAGCCAATACACGAAGAACATCGCCCTCATGAACCTCTATTCGCTCAGCAAAGGCGAGCCGCGCTACGAGAACTCCATCGACAAGGCCGCTTGGGACATGATCCTCGGCAAGGCGGGAAACCTCCCCGGCAAGCTCGATCCGGAAATCATCGAATTGGCGAAGAAGAAAGGCTACGAGTTCTTCACCGGCAACCCACAGGACAACTATCCTGACGCACTGCCGCATTTCATCGAGATGATGAAGCAGGAAGGCTGGGACCGCGGCCAGGACGACGAGGAGCTGTTCGAGTTCGCCATGCACGAGAAACAATACCGCGAATACAAGTCGGGCGAGGCGAAACGCCGCTTCAACCAGGAACTTGAAGAGAAGATGAAGGTGAAATGCGAGACCGGCGGCGTCACCGTCAGTCACAACGACCTCGTCAAGATGCGGCATCCGAATGCCGAAGCAGTCACCGCCGAAGCCTCAGGAAAGATGCTTTGGGAAATCGATGTCGTCGATAAGTCGATGGCTCCGGCGACAGGCAGGACATATAAGGAAGGCGACCTGCTGTGTTACATACAGACACCTTACTGCAACATCCCTGTCACGACCAACTGGAGCGGCAAGCTTGTGGAAGCCACCGTCGAACAAGGCGCAAATGTCAGCAAAGGCGACATCATCGCACTGATCGAGAAATAAATCATCTGAATGGAGACTCGAAAAAGAAGAAAGCGTCGATCTGATATTGAACGCAAAACCGGCAAGGATGCATTATGATTATTTAAGAAAATGCTTCTTTTGCAATTGGTCTGAAGCCAAAATGACACATCACGAAATCGCCCTCGACCTTATCGGGGGCTTTTTCATTTGAAGCGGACTTTTTGCCAGTAATATGCCGGTTGTTTAAATAAAAATCTCGCAACCATTTAAAATTAAATGAGTTACGAGATTTTTTCGTGCTCCCACAAGGACTTGAACCTTGGACCAACTGATTATGAGTCAGCTACTCTAACCGACTGAGCTATAGGAGCCGCAACGAGCCTGAAAATTTATTTCAGAAAACCCTTGCTTTTTCGGCTGCAAATTTACAACTTTGCAGCGAATTTTCAACAAAAATTTTAAAAAAAATGAAAACAACTCATTCTGACATAAAAAACATCATCTTCGACCTCGGCGGAGTGATTATCGACATCGATACTCAAGCTATTGTGAATCAAATGAATAAGATGGGATTTACCAACGTCGAAAAGCTATATGACCCCGGCTTTTTGGAGATCGTCGAACGCTTCGAAAAAGGCATCGTCAAGGCCTCGACGTTCAGAAACGACGTGAAAAATTTCCTAAAAATCAACGTGACTGACGTGGTTTTTGATGAAATTTGGAACTCGATGCTCTTCGATATTCCGCAACGGCGCATCGATCTGGTGAAACAGCTCAAGCAGAACTACCACGTCTTCCTGCTCAGCAACTCCAACGAAATCCATTACGACATGTACGTCCGCGACCTCCAGCTGCGCTACGGCTACCGCGAGTTCGACAGCCTCTTCGACAAGGCGTTCTTCTCGTTCGCGCTGCATCTCACAAAGCCCGACCTCGACATTTTCCGCTACGCCCTCGACTCCGAGAACCTGAATCCCGACGAGACGCTTTTCATCGACGACATTGAGGAAAACCGCGCCGCCGCACGCAAACTCGGCATCCACACCATCAACGTCGCGACAGGCTCGCGAATCGTTGACCTATTCGAGAACGGCCTGCTGAAAAATGATGTGAAAATCGACTGACCACGAAAAAACGGACACGAAACCGGCAAACGTTAAATCCGTCAGATTCGTGTCCGAATATTCTTTATATGCATACGGCTATTCCGGATGATTTGAATAATATTCTTGAATCTTATCTAAAATCTCCGTGATTTCCGGTATGGTCATCACCTGCATAAGCGGCATCTTGAACTGCTTGAAGTTCGGGAAACCCTTGAAATACAAGCCCCAGTGTTTGCGCATCTCGATGACGGCGTAGTGTTCGTCCTTGTAGTTGAGTGAGTCGTTGAGGTGGATTTTCGCTATCCTCACCCTTTCCTCTACGGAAGGCGGTGCGTCAACGGTGCCGTTTTCGAGGTAGTCGTGTATCTCCTTGAAGATCCACGGGTTGCCGTAGGTGGCTCGGCCTATCATGAGGCCATCGACGCCGAAGGTGTCCTTGAAATATTTCGCCGAAGGACCGTCGGTCACGTCGCCGTTGCCGATGACGGGTATCGTCATCCGCGGGTTGTTCTTCACCTCGCCGATGAGCGTCCAGTCGGCTGGCTCGCCCCATTTCGTTGTGCGCAGCCTGCCGTGTATCGTCAGTGCCTGAATTCCGACATCCTGCAGCCGTTCGGCGATTTCCACTATGTCTTTGTGTTCGCTGTCGTAGCCGAGACGTGTCTTCACCGTCACGGGTTTGTTCACGGCTTTCACCACCGCCCCGGTGATGGCCACCATCTTCGGGATGTCGTTCATGATGCCCGACCCCGCGCCTTTCGAGGCGACTTTCTTCACCGGGCAGCCGAAATTGATGTCGATGATGTCGGGGTCGTAACGTTCGGCATATCGCGCCGCCTCGACCATCGGCCCGACGGCGTTGCCGAAGATCTGGACACCGAACGGCTGCTCCGACTCGGTGTAACGTAACTTGTTGACACTCTTCACGGCATCGCGTATCAGACCGTCGGAAGAGATGAACTCGGAATACACGATGTCGGCGCCGAACATCTTGCATACGTGACGGAACGGCGGGTCGGTGACGCCTTCCATCGGCGCCAGCAGAAGCGGGTAACGCTCAAAGTTTAAACCTGCGATTTTCATGGCGCAAAAATAGAGAAAATTTTCGTATCTTTGCAGCTTTATGAAAAACGACCCGAAATCATATTACAAAGACGATGCGCGTGTTGCAAAAGTCGTTGGTTTTCTTGATGATAGGAAAGACGTCTTCTGCAAAAATCTCATCGGTTCGGCGCGAGCCTACGTCACCGCGGCGGCTGCGGAACGGCTCGGCGGACAGCATTTCGTCGTGTGCCCCGACAAGGAACACGCGGCGTATTTCTACAACGACCTCGAAAACATCTACGGCGAACGCGAGACCGACTACGCCAAGAAGATGATCCTCTTCTACCCGACGTCGTACAAACGGCCTTACGAGCCGGAGAAGGCCGACAACACCTACATCCTGTCGCGCACCGAGGTGCTGCAACGCGTCTCCACTTCCGAACGCAGGACGATTATCGTGTCTTATCCCGAAGCCCTATGCGAGAAGATCGTGACGCGTAAGATAATGACAAAGAACACTTTGAAGCTCGCTGTCAAAGAGAAATACGACATGGACTTCATCACCGACGCGCTGCTTGAATACAACTTCGAACACGTGGATTTCGTCGTCGAGCCGGGACAGTTCGCCATCCGCGGAAGCATCGTAGATGTGTTCTCCTTCGCGAACGATTATCCTTACCGCATCGTCTTCGACTTCGACGAAATCGAGTCGATACGCTCGTTCAACCCCGTTGACCAGCTCTCCATCGAGAAACTCAACCGCATCGTGCTGCTTCCGAATCTGCAAGACCATAAACTGTCGGAAGAACGCGAGACGATTTTCCAATATCTTAATAATCAGACTGTTGTATGGCTTGAGGAGACCGATTTCCTCAAAGAGAGAATCGATATCGAATACAAGAAAGCCATCGACGCCTACAACGAGCTTGATGATCAGGAAGGCCTCGCCGAGCCGGAGGACATCTTCGCGCAAAGCGACGAGCTTCTTACACAACTCGATGATTTAAAAACAGTTACCTTCGAGACATATTCCGATTCGACGGGTAAGGAGATTGTTGAGTTCGACACCTCGTCGCAGCCGGTCTTCAACAAAAACTTCGACATGCTTCTTGAAAGCATCAACTCGTTGAAAGACAAAGGTTTCCGTGTGCTTTTCTTCTCCGAGAGCAAAAAACAGCTCGAACGTATCCAATGCATTCTCAACGACCTTCAGAAGAAAGACGAGCTGAACAGCGATTTCGAGCCTGTTTTATATTCAATCAAAGCGGGGTTTATCGATAACGATTTGAAAATCAGTTGTTTCACCGACCATCAAGTCTTTGAACGCTATCATCGTTTTCATCTCCGTGAAGGTTTCGCGAGCAGTCAGGCGTTGACGATAAAGGAGCTTTACGACCTGAAGCCCGGCGATTACGTCACTCACATCGACCACGGCATCGGCCGCTTCGACGGCTTGGAAACCATTGACAATCACGGGAAACAGCAGGAGGCGCTTCGTCTCGTCTATCAGAACGGCGACCTTTTGTATGTGAGCATCCACTCGCTTCACCGCATCGCGAAATATTCGGGCAAGGACGGCGCGGAGCCGACGTTGAGCAAGCTCGGCTCGAACACGTGGAACAAACTGAAATCCAGGACGAAGAGCAAGGTCAAGGACATCGCCCGCGAGCTGATAAAACTGTACGCCGAGCGCAAGAAGTCGGCGGGTTTCCAGTTCATGCCCGACACTTATCTTCAGACCGAGCTCGAGGCGTCGTTCATGTACGAGGACACGCCCGACCAGCTGAAGGCCACCATCGACGTGAAACGCGACATGGAGAAGGAAAGCCCGATGGACCGCCTCGTGTGCGGCGACGTCGGCTTCGGTAAGACGGAGGTGGCGATACGCGCCGCGTTCAAGGCGGTATGCGACGGCAAACAAGTCGCCGTGCTCGTCCCGACCACCGTCCTCGCGTTGCAGCATTATAATACTTTTACAAACCGGCTGCGCGGCTTCCCGGTGACGGTGGATTACATGAACCGTTTCAAGACCGCGAAAGAACAGAAAAAGACCGTTGAGGAAGTCAAGGCCGGACACGTTGACATTTTGATAGGCACTCACCGTATCATCTCCAAAGACGTGACGTTCAAGGACTTGGGTCTTCTCATCATCGACGAGGAACAGAAGTTCGGCGTTTCCGCCAAGGAGAAACTGAAGCAGCTGAAGACCAACGTCGATACCCTCACGTTGACGGCGACGCCGATACCGCGCACGCTTCAGTTCTCGATGATGGGCGCGCGCGACATGAGCGTCATCACCACGCCGCCGCCGAACCGTTATCCTGTTGAAACTGAATTGCGTTCATTCTCGCCGGAGATAGTGCGCGATGCCATACAATACGAGCTTTCGCGCGACGGGCAGGTGTTCTTCGTGCATAACCGGGTGCAGAACATCCTCGATGTCCGCGACCTTGTGCAGAGCTGCGTGCCGGGCGCGAAGATCGCCGTCGGACACGGTCAGATGGACGGCGAGGAGTTGGAGCAGATCATGCTCGACTTCATCGACGGCAAGTACGACGTGCTTCTCTGCACCACCATCATAGAGGCGGGACTCGACATCCCGAACGCCAACACCATCATCATCAACGACGCGCACAAATTCGGGCTGAGCGACCTGCATCAGCTGCGCGGCCGCGTGGGGCGCTCCAACAAGAAGGCGTTCTGCTATCTGCTCACGCCTCCGCTCCCGTCGTTGAGCGACGAGGCGCAGAAACGTCTCCACGCCCTCGAGGAGTTCTCCGACCTCGGAAGCGGTTTCAGCATCGCCATGCGCGACCTCGACATCCGCGGCGCCGGCAACCTCCTCGGCGCGGAACAAAGCGGATTCATCAACGACATCGGCTTTGAGACATATCACAAAATACTTGACGAAGCCATCGCCGAGCTGAAGGAGACGGAGTTCAAGGACATCTTCGAGACCCCGGACGCGGAGAAAGTGTATGTGCGTGAATGCGTTATCGAGTCAGACCTCGAAATCCTGCTGCCTAACGAATACGTCGATTCGTCGGCTGAACGCATCAGCCTCTACAACGAACTCGACCACATCGAGACCGAGGAAGGCCTCATGCGCTTCACCGACCACCTCATCGACCGCTTCGGGCCGGTGCCGCCGCAAGCCAACGACCTGCTCAACACCGTCAGGCTCAGATGGCTCGCCCGTGACCTCGGATTTGAAAAGATTACATTGAAACACAATGACTTGACGTGTTATTTCCTTTCCGATCAAAACTCCGATTATTTCAAGACGGATGTCTTCCAGAAAATAATCGCCTACGCTTCAAGCCACATCAAACGATGCCAGTTCAAAGAGCAGAACGGCAAGAACATATTGGTTCTGAAGGCGATAGACAGAGTGAAGGACGCATTGCAGCTGCTGGAGGAGATGAGCGGGAAGGGACGAGAGTGAAGTGTGGAGTGTTGAGAGTGGAGTTTGGAGAAAAATATTTGGAAGATACATTTTCGATAATAAAAAAAACATATCTTTGCAGCCAAAAATGTCAAACGTAAATTATTGATAATATGACAGCATTATTCATTGGCGGTCTCGGCACCGGCGAACTTCTCCTTATAGTATTGGTGATTTTGCTGCTTTTCGGCGGCAAGAAACTTCCTGAAATGATGCGCGGCATGGGTCGCGGCGTCAAGGAATTCAAAGACGCGATGGAAAAACCGATTTCCGACGACGATAAGAAAGAAGAAAAAAAAGACGATAAGAAAGACTGACAATGTCTGAAAAGAAGGTCGTGGAGCAGGAAGACGTTGAGATGACCTTCGGGGAACATCTTGACGAGCTTCGCAAGGTGCTGATACACATTGCGGTGGCGTTTCTTGTGCTTTTCGTGACACTTTTCATTTTCTTTAAAGGCGACATCATCGACATTGTTTTTTACCCGGCTCAGAGCGGTTTCATCTCCAACCGCCTGATGGCAAAATTGGCCTCGCTGACAGGTGTGAAGGCGTTGAGAATCAATGTGAATCAGGTTCAGATCTACAACACGAAGATGGCGGGGCAGTTCATGCTTCACATCAAGGCATCGGCTGTCGGCGCGCTCGTCGTGGGGTTCCCGTACATCATCGGGCAGCTGTGGGGCTTCATCAAGCCGGCGCTCGGCAGGGAGATAAAGAGACGCAGCCGCCGCATCGTCTGGAAAATAGTGTTCTGGTTCTTCCTCGGCGTCGGGTTCAGCTATTTCATCATTGCGCCGCTCGGCATTAACTTCCTCGTCACCTACGAGGCCAACGGCAGAATCGACAACATCATTGACGTGAGTTCATTTGTAAGTACGGTGATGGGAGTGTGCTTCGCCGGAGGTCTCGTGTTTCAACTTCCATTGTTAATCAGGCTGTTGGCTTCAATAGGAATTATTAATTCGGCGTGGCTGAAGAAAAACCGCAAGGTTGCAGTCGTCGTTTTGCTTATCATTTCGGCCATGATCACGCCGCCCGATGTCATGAGCCAGATCCTCATTTTCCTGCCGTTCTACCTTCTTTACGAATACGGCATCACCATTGCAAAGAAAATAGAGAAACAAGATGTCTGATACTATTTGAACAAGTAATCTCTTTCAAATTGGTTTGTGGTTCTGAATTTGTACATTATGAATGCATTTTTTTGATGAAGTCGTCGAGGCTGTCGTATGAGTTTACAAGCCCCATTTTTTCTTCTTCCAAAGATATGTCAATTTTGTTTTGTTTGTTTGAAACCTTGAAAAATCCGCTTGTGAGGATTTGCTCAAGCATTTTAATGGCTGTTGAATTTGAGTTGTCGTACTCCAAAGTTATTGTATTCATATTTAAACGAATTTGTTTGCAAAAATAATGTAAATAAACAATCTGAGATGCTTTTCTGAAAAATATTTTTCATGTTATATTTTTTGCTATCTTTGCCAGAATTTTTTCGGAACGATATTATTGGGTTTAATTTTTTTGATTTTATAAAATGCAGATAGACAAGACTAAAGAACTGGAGACCAAAGGCATTGGTTCTCTTTTGCTTGCATACGCGATACCCTCGGTGGTGAGTCAGGTCATCGCGTCGGTTTATAACATTTGTGACAGGATTTTCATCGGGCAGGGTGTCGGTGCCTTGGCCATCGCGGGTCTCGCCATCACGATGCCGGTGATGAACATAGTGCATGCTTTCGGCGCACTCGTCGGGGTCGGCGCAGGCGCGAGGATGTCGATCGTTCTTGGAAAGAAAGACGTCAACTGGGCGGAGAACATCCTCGGCAACAGCGTAATTTTCACCACGATATTGAGCGGCCTCGTGATGCTTTTCGGCTATCTTTTCATGGATAAGATATTGATTCTCTTCGGCGCCACGCCCGACACTGTGGCGTATGCGCACGAATATATGGTCATCGTGCTGCCGGGAATGTTCCTGCTGACGATGGCGTTCAACCTCGCCTCGCTGATACGCGCTTCGGGCTATCCCACCAAGTCGATGTTGATTCTCGGAAGCGGCGCGATACTGAATATCGTCCTCGACGCGCTTTTCATCTTCAAGTTCAAGATGGGCATCGCAGGTGCTGCGTGGGCCACGACGATCTCGATGGCGTTCGCAACTTTGTTGTCGGCGATGCATTTCCTGAGGAGAGACTCATTTATAAGGTTCAGGCGTCACGGCTTCAAGCCGCGCGGATATATTTTCAAGAACATCTTCATGATAGGCATGAGTCCGTTCCTGATGAACGTGGCGGCGGCTGGTGTCGTGGCGATTCTCAACAGCCAGCTCATCAGGTTCGGTGGCGACTTTGCGGTCGGGGCGTACGGCATCACCAACAGTTTCATGAACTTCATGGTGCTGATAATCATCGGCGTATGCCAGGGCATGCAGCCTATCGCCGGTTACAACTACGGAGCCGGACATCCTCAGAGGCTGAAACGCGTCTATACGTTGACGATGAAGGTCTGCGTCGTGTTGGGGATATTGTCGTGTGTCTTGGGGTGCGCCATGCCGCGTCTCATCTCGATGGCGTTCACGAGCGACACGGCGTTGCTCGACATCTCGCAGAAGGCGTTGCCGCTCATCTCGGTAATGTCGCCGCTCATCGCGTTCACCATCGTCAACTCCAACTTCTTCCAGAGCATCGACAAGCCGTGGATCGCCATCGCGACGAGCCTCTCGCGTCAGGTCATCTTCCTGATCCCGATGATGTTCCTTGTGCCGATGCTGTTCACGAAATTCGGCTATGACCCGCTGTTCGGCGTGTTCGCGTCCTGCACGGCGTCAGACATCTTCGGCGCGATTCTCGCCTTCGTGCTGATGCTCACGCAGAAGAAAGTGTTCAAGGTGAAGGAATAAAAAAGCCCCCGATGAGGACGAGGGCGGCCTTGATGTTTTCACAACGGAATAATCCTTATTGTTTCTACGAATAGTGGGAAAACCATCGGGCGGCACGATACAACCGCATGCAGCCGAAGACCACAAGAAGCGACAAGATGACAGAAAAAACCGATTGCAATCGCCCGTTTCTGTGAAAAATTTAGAAAAAACCGATTGCAATCGCCATTTTGTGTGAAAAACTCAAAAAAAATCGATTTCAATCGCCTTTTTCGTGAAAAAAACTCAGAAAAAATCGATTTCAATCGTCATTTTGTGTGAAAAACTCGGAAAAAACCGATTTTAATCGCCTTTTTCGTGAAAAAAACTCAGAAAAAATCGATTTCAATCGTCATTTTGTGTGAAAAACTCGGAAAAAACCGATTTTAATCGCCTTTTTCGTGAAAAAAACTCAGAAAAAATCGATTTCAATCGCCATTTTGTGTGAAAAACTCAGAAATAACCGATTGCAATCGTCATTTTGTGTGAAAAACTCAGAAATAACCGATTTCAATCGCCATTTTGTGTGAAAAACTCAGAAATAACCGATTGCAATCGTCATTTTGTGTGAAAAACTCAGAAATAACCGATTGCAATCGCCATTTTGTGTGAAAAACTCAGAAAAAAGACGTAGTTACGTCCTGAAATTTTCAGATGATTTTATTCCGCCAACGGGTGTAGAAATTATTTTTTGTCTTTAGACATTTGTCTCGAAGTCTCACTCGGAAAATATCTACAATAGTAGAAATTATCTTTTGTCTTTAGACATGTTTTCTCCCATGTTTGTCTTAACTAATCTACAATAGTAGAAATTATCTTTTGTCTTTAGACTTCGAAGCGGTTAACATCACCAACCGACTATCTACAATAGTAGAAATTATCTTTTGTCTTTAGACTCGGCAGGACGAGCATCTACAACTACATATCTACAATAGTAGAAATTATCTTTTGTCTTTAGACATGATACAAACGGTTCAGAGTGTGTTGCGATCTACAATAGTAGAAATTATCTTTTGTCTTTAGACAACTTTTTACTTTGCCGAAGTATCATAATCTACAATAGTAGAAATTATCTTTTGTCTTTAGACATCATTATATGCGTTTTGTTGCTGCCAATCTACAATAGTAGAAATTATCTTTTGTCTTTAGACAAAATCCTTACTGTTTTTGTTACGAATTATCTACAATAGTAGAAATTATCTTTTGTCTTTAGACCTGTGGATAATTATGTCGGCGGAAATAATCTACAATAGTAGAAATTATCTTTTGTCTTTAGACCACAGAACACCAAAAGTCATTGGTTATATCTACAATAGTAGAAATTATCTTTTGTCTTTAGACCGGATGGTTCCGCTTTTGTTCATGGCCATCTACAATAGTAGAAATTATCTTTTGTCTTTAGACCATTGATTGGAAGCAGTGTTTCGGTTCATCTACAATAGTAGAAATTATCTTTTGTCTTTAGACGACATATCCTTGTTCAGCAGGTGTAAAATCTACAATAGTAGAAATTATCTTTTGTCTTTAGACATGGTTGAAATTCCGTGAACCATCTCGATCTACAATAGTAGAAATTATCTTTTGTCTTTAGACTTACTGAGGAATTGGTGGGGTGTATTAGATCTACAATAGTAGAAATTATCTTTTGTCTTTAGACTCAAATCTTGCGAAAATTCTCTTATCTTATCTACAATAGTAGAAATTATCTTTTGTCTTTAGACTGTAGCATGATTCACTGGGTCAAAATATCTACAATAGTAGAAATTATCTTTTGTCTTTAGACTGGACATAGACAAACTGATAGAATCAATATCTACAATAGTAGAAATTAGGCGTATAGGTCAATTTGCAGGATTTTTTGTATAGGTATGTCGCTATAG
>JAKSMX010000004.1 GCA_024400305.1 Bacteroidales bacterium
GCGAGGATGAGAATTGAACTCATGACCTCCGGGTTATGAATCCGACGCTCTAACCAACTGAGCTACCTCGCCGTTTTTCACGCTGCAAAAGTACAGTATTTTTCAATACGTGCAACATTTTTTTTCAAAAATTCAAAAAATATTTTTTTCGTGTGCAAATTAAGAAATAATGTGTATCTTTGTCGCACTAAAAAATGAATAAAATTTAAACAAAATGAAGAAATTATTTGCGTTATTCAGTGCATTGTTCATGATGTTTAACATCGCGACTGCACAGGTTGAATCAGCCGAACCGCAAAACGGTCCGATTATCACATTCAAAGAGACAAATCACGATTTCGGCAACATCCAGTACAAAGGAAACGGCACATACGAGTTCGTTTTCATGAATACCGGCAATGAACCGCTTATTCTGACACAGCCAAAATCATCATGCGGATGTACGGTTCCGGAATGGCCTAAACAGCCTATCATGCCTGGTGAATCGAATGTCATCAGAGTGACTTATAAAAACACAGACCGCCCAGGCAGCTTTAACAAATACGTTACTGTCTTCTCAAACTCATTGTCAAACAATGAGATAAAACTCCATATCAAGGGGACGGTCATGGCGCAGCCTACAGAAGCTGTGCCTTTGAGAGAAGAAAGTGAAGGGAGTCCATTCAACAAGAACAACTAATACCTTGTAAAATATATGCCTAACATTTCAAAAAAAGGTCAGTTTATGCCGGCTTCTCCGATCAGGAAGCTCGTGCCTTTCGCTGATGAAGCGAAATCAAGAAATATTCACGTCTATCACCTGAACATAGGTCAGCCTGATATAGCGACAACTCCGTACGCTCTTGAAGCTGTCAAGAACTACGATGAGAAAGTCATCAAATACACCAACTCGGCAGGTACGCTTTCTTACAGAAAGAAACTCTGTGAATATTACGGGCGTCTCGGCATCAACGTCACACCTGATGACATCATTGTGACCAACGGCGCCTCTGAAGCGTTGCAGATTGCATTCCAGACCATCATGGACCCTGATGATGAAGTTGTCATTCCGGAGCCGTTCTACGCCAACTACAACGGTTTCGCCCAGACAGCCGGCGTGCGTGTACGTCCGATTTATTCGGAAATCAGCAATGGCTTTGCACTGCCTCCGATTGAGGATTTCGAGAAGGCAATCACCGAACATACCAAGGCCATCCTCATCTGCAACCCTAACAACCCGACTGGTTACCTTTATTCAAAAGAGGAAATGGAAAGGCTTCGTGAAATAATCCTGAAGCATGACCTTTACCTCATTTCCGATGAGGTTTATCGTGAATTCTGCTATGACGGTACGAAACATTACTCGGCAATGAGCCTCAGGGGTGCAAATGATAATGTCATTTTAATTGATTCAGTGTCAAAGCGTTTCAGTGCATGTGGTATCCGTGTCGGTCGTATGGTGACGCGCAATCGTCAGGTCATCAGCACTGCCATGAAGTTCGCACAGGCTCGTCTGTCGCCTCCGACATACGGTCAGGTGGCCGGTGAAGCGGCTCTCGACACTCCGGTTTCGTACTTCGAAGCCATCGTCGCTGAATATGTCAAACGCCGTGATGTCTGTGTCGAGGGCATAGGCAAGATTCCGGGAGCATACTGCCCTGTGCCAAAAGGCGCTTTCTACATCGTCGCACATCTCCCCATTGACGATTCAGACAGATTCTGCAAATGGCTGCTCACCGATTTCAGCTATGAAGGCAAGACAGTGATGCTCGCCCCGGCAAGTGGTTTCTATTCGACAATCGGTCTCGGACGTCAGGAGGTACGTATCAGCTACTGCCTCAACTGCGATGACCTCAGAGACGCAATGTTTATCCTCGGAAAAGCTCTTGAAGCATATCCGGGAAAAAGAGCGTACTAATTTGACAATAAGGATTTGAGAATCCGTCATTTCAAATAAAAAAAGTAGAGATCAGTTATATGCTGTCTCTACTTTTTATACATCAATATAAAATATATTTCTTTCTGATTTTCAGATATTTATCAATTTCATCCCGCCAGCTTTCACGGATTTCATCTTCTGAGACGCCGTTGTTTATCATTTCACGCAAAGAATTTACCCCGGCGAGTTTTTCAAAATAGTTGTTGAAGAAATCAGGATTGTCTTTTAATTGATTGTGTGCGTTGATAAGCCATTGAAGTTGAATGCGTTGTTCATTATTCCGGAAATTATTTGCGTATTCTGAAAGACATTTCCCGTGACATTCCTTGCCGGAATATAAAGGCGCATTATGACCTTGTGCGGTTTTTGGAATAAAAGTATAATCATCGGTCATGTCTGGATGTCCGTAAACTTGAAAAGGCGTTTCGGTTCCGCGCCCGACGCTGACATTTGTTCCTTCAAAGAAACAAAGCGAAGGGTATAGATAAACCGACTGCCAATTGGGGAGATTTGGTGATGGCTTGACGGGCAGTTCGTAAATGGCGTTTCTTATGTAGTTTTTCATCGGAATAACGGTGAGCTCGCATTGAACGCCGCCGTTCAGCCAACGTTCCCCGTTGACCATTTTGGCGTATTCTCCAATCGTAAGTCCATAAACCACAGGCACTTGATGAAGCCCGACAAACGAAGAGTTCTCTGGTTCAAGGACGGGTCCGTCAACGTAGAAACCATTCGGATTCGGGCGGTCTAAAATAATTACAGGTATGCCGTTTTCGGCGGCGGCTTCCATGACGTATGTCATCGTCGAGATATATGTGTAGAAACGCACCCCGACATCTTGAAGGTCAAACAACAGAATATCAATGCCTTGCAGTTGTTCTTTTGATGGCTTTTTGTTTTTGCCGTAAAGTGAGACGATGGGAAGTCCGGTTTTTTCATCAACACCGGATGCGATATGTGCGCCTTCGTCGGCAGTGCCGCGGAAACCGTGTTCCGGCGAGAAAATCTTTTCGATATTCACGTCCAAACTCAATAACGTGTCAACGAGATGCACACCGTTGAAGATGCTTGTCTGGTTTCCGACTATCCCGACATTCTTGTTTTTCAATAAAGGAAGGTATAATTCAGTTCTTGAAGCACCGACGACAGCGTCATCTGCATCGAGCAGAATTATTTTTTTGTCTTGTTGTGCACTGACATTCAATAAGATAAATGATATTATAGCAAACAATGTCAAAATTTTTCTTTTCATGTGTGATATTTTTTTATTTTTGCAATTATAAGAAAAATATGGACGCGTCAACATTCATATCGAAAAGAATTTTTTCGTTGTCGAAGGAGAATCTTTCTTCGGCGGTGATGCGCATTGCCGTTGCAAGCGTGGCGTTGGGCGTAGCTATAATCTTGATTTCCATAGCGATTGTCATTGGCTTTAAGAATCAGATTCGCGACAAAGTGATAGGTTTCGTGTCGCCGATACATATTGAATCCTTAAATCAAAATGAGTCGATAGAAGAAACGCCGTTCCTGTACGACAGCGTGCTGAAGGCTCGGCTGGATCATCCGTTTATCACCAAGGTGCAGGCGACTGCCAACAAAGCCGGGATTATCAAAACGGAAAACGAGATTCAAGCTGTCATCTTGAAAGGCGTTGACGCTGAATACGATTGGGACTACATAAGAGAAAATCTTGTCGAAGGAGAAATACCTCAATTCGTTGAAAATGAACGTTCTAACGATATTGTCGTATCGCGGAATATTTCAAAGAAGATGCAGTTGAATGTGGGCGATGACGTGAGGGTGTGGTTTGTTGACACCGATATGAAAGCCCGCGGACGCAAGTTCAACGTGAAAGGAATTTATGAAACGGGGCTTACCGAATGCGATGAACGTTTTGTTTATTGCGACCTGAATCAGGTGCGGCGACTTAACGGATGGAGTGATGAACAGGTCGGGCGTCTTGAAATAAATATTAAAGAAAACGTTGAAATAGCCGATGCTAACAGATTGATTTATTTCAGTATTCCTCCAGAACTTGTATCATATACCGCCAAGGAGAGTTATCCGCAGATTTTCGACTGGCTTGAACTTCAGGACATGAATGTCGTGATAATAATTGCGCTGATGTTGTTGGTTGCGGGTATTACAATAATCAGTATGCTGTTGATAATCATATTGGAAAAGACATCGACAATCGGGCTGCTCAAATCAATGGGGGCAAGCAACGCTCTGATTCGCAAGATTTTCCTGAAGCGTTCAGGCGCAATATTATTAATAGGTATGCTGATTGGAAATGTGGTCGGAATCGGGTTGTGTCTGATTCAGAAATATACAAACGTGATTTCATTGTCGCCGGAGTCGTATTACCTGTCTTCGGTGCCGATAGAGATGAATTGGTGGTACATCATTATGCTGAACATCGGCACATTTTTGCTTTGGATTTTGATGCTCTTGTTGCCGACAATGTTGATCAACAACATAAGGCCTTCTAAATCAATTAGATTTGAATGATTTAAAATAATTATTAAATTTAAATTTTAACATAATGGAAAATTTTTCGATTGAACCTTTAAAAGGATACGGCGACCTCGCATTTGAAATGACGCTTGATGAAGTAGTTGAAATCATTGGAAAACCTGACAAACAGGAAGAAATAGAGCCTGTTGAGGACGGTGATGACAGCCACATCGTTGTTCTCGACTATTACAATCTTGATTTGTCATTGTATTTTGAGGGCAACTCGGTGTCAAGACTTTACAACTTCTACACTGTAAACGAGAAGACGGCTCTTTATGGAGCCAAAATTTTTGACCTTAACAAAGACGAACTCATCGAATTGATGGCCAAGAACGGACACAAGAATTATGTTGAAGACACAGACGATGGCGATTGTGTTACATTTGAAGATGTCAATATTGATTTCTATTTCGATGAAAATGAATTGGCTGAGGTTTTCTGGGGAATGGAATAGTTTAAGTGTCAACAGCCAGCGGGACAAATTTCAGTGGAAATAAATTATTGACGGTGACGCGGGAAAAACGTCACCGTTTTCATTTGAATCTCGGATGGAATTGTGTGATGACCTGACGCAGATATTCATCAGAAATGTGAGTGTAAATCTCTGTTGTACAGATGTTTGAATGTCCAAGCATCTGCTGGACAGCGCGAAGATCGGCGCCGCCTTCTATGAGATGTGTCGCAAAAGAATGCCGCAACGTGTGAGGACTTATGTTCTTTTTGATATTCGCTTTCTCGGCGAGACTTTTCACCAAAAGAAAAACGCTTTGGCGCGTCAGACTCGTCCCGCGTACGCTGATGAAGACCTTGTCGCTGAATTTCGGTTTGATGTCTTGGTGAAGACGCTCGCCCTTGACGTAAAGCATCAATTCCTTAAGCGTTTTCCTGCCTATCGGGACGAGACGTTCTTTCTCTCCTTTGCCAAAGACTTTCACGAACTCGTCTTTTTCAAAAATATCGCTGATATTCAATGAGATGACTTCGGAGACACGTAGTCCGCACCCGTACATAATCTCGATTATCGCCTTGTTGCGATGACCCATCGGCTGACTTAAGTCAATGCAACCTATCATACTCATAATCTCCTCAAAACTAAGGACTTCCGGAAGATGTCGGCCGATAGAAGGCGAGCTGATGAGTTCAGTCGGATTCTCCTCGCAAATCTTTTCCTGAATAAGATAACGGTAAAAACTCTTCAAACCTGATAAAATCCTTGCCTGCGAGGTCGCACTGATACCGATTTCATAAAGCTGTGCGAAAAACTCTTCGATTCTTTCCTGACTGATGTCGCCAATTGCCAAACTAAATCCTTTATTTTCAATAAATTGTCTGAAAAGTTCTACGTCGTGGCTGTACGCTTCAACGCTGTTGTCGGACAATGACATCTCAAGTTTGAGATAATCGGAAAAATGTCGGATTATGGTTTTGTCAAGAATCATTCTTTTGTTGAAAAATAACTCGGCAAAGATAGATAAAAAAGTGTAATTTTGCTGATTAAAAAATTTTAAATACAAACTAAATGAAAAAGTTTTTACTCACAGCAGCAGCCTTGTTTTTAACAGGCTTATTATCAGCGCAGAACGTTGCACGCGAATGCGTTTTATTTGAAATTTTCACAGGTGTCAACTGTCCGTATTGCCCGGCGGCGGCGAATGGAATCATGGACATGTTGGAAGCTGGTTACAACATCGCGCCAGTGGCGTTTCACGACAGGAATTTCTCGGTGCCCGAATTTTATACCACCGAAACCGAAGCGAGAAAGAATCTCTATGGCAGTTGGGTCAACGGCTATCCAACTACAATTTGCGATGGCGGATCTCATCTGTCGGGCGGCGGCGGTGCATCTGAAACATTGTTTAACACGTATAAAAATTGGTACAACCAACGTATCAATGTCACAAGTCCTTACACAATCGAGCTTTCATACCAATATCTTGAAGGTTCGACGTGTCAGGTCACGGCTGTCGTGAACAAAGTCGGCGAATGCTCGGCTGCGAACATGCGTCTTGTAATCGCTTTGACGGAATCACATATCGACCGCGCATGGCAGGGGATGAGCGAGCTCAACGCTGTCACACGAGACCTTATCCCGACTCAGAACGGAACACCATTAACAAGTGATTCACAGGTGGTTACGGAAACATTCAGCATGGAAGGCTTTCCTAAAGAAAACATGCAACTTGTCGCTTGGGTACAGAGTTGGACGACAAAAGAAGTCTTCCAGACGGTGAAGCTCTCGATGGCGATGCCTGACCTTAACAACGATGTCGCCCTCAGAGGCATCGATGCATTGCTGACAGACAACTGCTCTGGTTTTATTCAGCCGATTCTTAAAATCAAGGCTTGTGGAAAACAAAATGTCACGAGTATGGAGATCGAGACAAGGGATGCAGACGGTCAGGTTCTGAACACATATAATTGGTCGGGAAACGCCGCTCAAAATGAAACGATTCTCGTTAATATGGATGACTACAGCATCGGCGATGCCTCTTCTTTGGAATTTGTTGTGACAAAGGTGAACGGTGCAAATGATGACGCCGGTTTCGACAACAGCCTGTCAAGGACAATGGGAACTGCCAAAGACATGGACGGAACCATTTATTTCCAGCTTAAAACCCCCAAAGATCCTGAAGAGATGATTATTGATGTCGAAGACATGCAAACAGGCGAAGTCATTGAGCATTATACATTTGACGAGGGAGGAAAGACGTACAAGTTCTATGCATACCTGCCTTCGGCCGGCTGCTACAGACTTCAGGTTATGAATCCAAATGGTACAGGCTGCAGCAATGGCTACGGTCAGATTAAAGATGGCTCCGGCCAGACAATCCTCAATTTCTCAAACAGCAGCAATGTTTACACGTACAGAATTGGTGTTGAGATGTTTGCAACAGCGGCGGCTGTCGGTGAAAATTCAGATGACACCAATGTTGTATTATATCCGAATCCGGCATCTTCACAGATTAATATCGATGCCGAAAACATCATCGGCGTTGAGATTTACAATGCGGCGGGACAGATGGTTTACTCAAATGCCACGGAGGTTTCAAACCTCGTCATCGACGCAAGCTCTTTTGAAAACGGTCTCTATCTCATCAACCTGACAAATGTTGACGGGACGGTGTCATCACAGAAAATAGTCATTAAGAAATAAAAGATATGAAGAAAGTCCATTTCATTGCGGTCGGCGGGAGTGCGATGCACAATCTCGCAATCGCCTTGCACAGAAAGGGTTACGAAGTGACAGGTTCTGACGACGAAATCTTTGAACCTTCACGTTCGCGTCTTGAAAAAGAAGGCATCCTTCCAAAAGAGTTCGGCTGGCATCCGGAGATTTTAGATGACTCGTATGAAGCCGTCATTCTCGGAATGCACGCCCGCATCGACAACCCGGAACTCATTCGAGCCCAGGAACTTGGACTTAAGATTTATTCATATCCGGAATATCTTTACGAACAAAGTAAAGACAAGATTCGTATCGTTATCGGCGGCAGTCACGGGAAGACCACGATTACTTCGATGATTCTTCATGTGATGAAATCCGCAGGTATAGAGACGGATTTCATGGTAGGGGCGCAGCTTGAGGGGTTCGACGTGATGGTGCGCCTCAGCGAAACGGCGAAATACATGGTCATTGAGGGCGACGAATATCTCACGTCGCCCATTGACCGCGTGCCGAAGTTTCACAAATATCATCCTAACATAGCGGTTATCAGCGGGATAGGGTGGGATCATGTCAACGTTTTCCCGACTTTTGACTGCTATCTCGAACAATTCAGGATTTTTATCAAGACGATAGAAAAAGAGGGCTGCCTCATTTATGACGGCAACGACAATGAATGCGGAAAACTCGCCGCCGCCGCGAAAGTGCCGGTTTACGGATACGATTTTCACAAATACCGCACGGAAGGCGATGACACCATCTTGATTCTTCCTGACAAGAAAGAACTGAAAGTACATGTCTTCGGAGCGCATAACATGAAGAATATCAACGCAGCACGTTTTGTCACACGACAGATCGGGGTCAGCGACGAACAGTTTTACGAGGCGATAAAGACTTTCAAAGGCGCGGCACGTCGTCTTGAACTTCTTTTTGAAAACAAAGAGAAGAATAATCTTGTCTTCAGGGATTTCGCACACGCTCCGTCGAAGGTTCTTGCGACGGTGAAGGCGTTGCGAGAACAGTATTCCAAGAAGAATTTGTTGATTGTCTTTGAGTTACACACGTACAGCAGCCTCAGTGAAGTCTTCATCGACCATTACGCCAATTGTCTTGACAACTGCGATCAGGCCGTTGTCTTCTACGACCCGCATGCCGTAGCAATCAAAAAATTGGCGATGATGACAGACGAACGCATCGTTGAGGGATTCAAGCGTCCTGACATCAGAGTCGTTCATTCAAAAGACGAACTCGTCGGTCTCTTGAATGAAAAAACGTACGAAAACACCGTTGCCGGCTTCATGAGCAGCGGCGATTTCAACGGGTTGATGACAGAAGACTTGAAGTCTGTTTTTTAGCTGTTGCCGGGTACACATTCAGTGTACCCGGTTATTGAAGTGGTGCCTTGCAGGCACTTTTGTTTAACCA
The DNA here is from genome assembly GCA_024400305.1 of Bacteroidales bacterium. Lineage (GTDB taxonomy): Bacteria > Bacteroidota > Bacteroidia > Bacteroidales > F082 > Limimorpha. The sequence goes on from JAKSMX010000004.1 coordinate 9,024, forward strand.
AAAATTATGTTTATGAGCCATATTTGTTTTATTTATCATATTGTATGGAGAACGTATCGTTCTGAAATGACAATTGTAGAAGAAAATGAAAAGGAGTTATATGCTTATATCTTTGGCATTTGTAAAAATAAAAATTGTCATCTGTACAGGATTAACTCCATGCCTGACCACGTTCATATCTGTGTCAGCATACATCCAAGCATTAGTGTAAGTGAATTTATGAAAGTCTTGAAAGGTGAGACCTCAAAATGGATGAAAGACAATAAGGATATGTTTCCGAATTTTGTCGGCTGGGGAGAAGGCTATGCCGCATTTACATACAGTGACAAGGATAAACCAAACATAATCAATTATATAAAGAATCAAAAGATACACCACAAAAGAGAGACGTTCCCGCAGGAATACAGACATTGGCTGCTGACAGAAGGTCAGGATCCCGAATCAGATACTTTATTAAGAGACAAGTAAAGTGCCTGTAAGGCACTATTTGAATAACCGGGTACATGGAGGCGCAGCCGACATGTGTCCGGCAACAGCTAAAAATTGAATGTAATCTTAATCTTGTAAGCGAAGTTATCGCCCACATTGTCAAAGGAATACGGGCCGTAACGATACAGGCACGCAAATCCGAGGCGGGCGGTTCCGAGGTCGAGGATGTTCTCGATGGCGAGACCGCTTTCATAATACCCGTCTTTGATGGATTTGAATTCGTGGTCGAGTGTCGAATATTTGTCAGAATCCTTCAGGTCACCGATGCCGATGTTTGTCAGGAAAATAAATTCTGGTTTGAAGACATTGGAATTGAATAATTTGCCGAAATTGTGACTGAAAAACAAAGCCGCGAACCTGTCACAGAAAAACTCATTCGGTGCCATCGTTGTGAAACTTTCAGTCGCATAAACCCCGAATCCGGAGCCTGTTCCGAACATGCTGAAGATCTCGTTGAAAGGAATATCACCGAAGACATAACCGGCTTGGATTGTCAACGACGACTTGCCGATGTAACGGAATTTCCAGTAATCGGAGAACTGAAACTGGATTTTGTCGAAACCATGCTGGCATCCGAAAACGTTTTTCAGGCCTTTCTGATAGCCGATCCAGATTTCAGGCTTGCCTCTTTCGACAACGACAAGACCTTTCGGGCTGCCCATCAGACGTTCTCCGAAAGCGATTTTCAACCTGAAATCGAGTTTTGAAATCTTGAACTGACCCCAATAATCGTTGTGTTTATCGTAATAATCATTGTCAACGCCATTTACGCTGAACTTCACAAAGCCTTGGAAAATCCTGCCGAAACGACGCGAAAATTCAGCAGTGAGCGAGGTGTTGAGCGTCGTCCATTTGGTGTAATAATATTTGAAATAACTCTCGTCAAGAGGACTGTATTCGTCGCCTGAAAAACCGTAGTGTCCGACTTTCTGAAATTTTCTGTCAAAAGCAAGATTCATGTCGAAATTGTGTTTCTTGTCCATTCTGACAAAGAAATTCCCGCCATAATTCAGCTTGTTGGCGGCGAACCAATAGCCGCCGTATGCGCCGATGCTGATTCGTTTCGACATTTTCTGGTTTGTCTTCGCACCGAAACCAAGGTAAAAGCCGTTTGCGTCGTTGTAAGAAAGAATGTCGTGAAGTTTTATGTCAACTGCCCCTGCCGGAACGCATCCGTCTTCCATGATTGTCATGGCATTTTCAATGAGTTTGTCAGCGTCAATCCCGGCTTTTTTCTCCATTCTGTTGACGAAGGCGTTGGTCTTTGCGACCCTTCTGCTTACGCTATCGTTTCTGAATTGCCGCCAGAAATCGTCGTCTCTTTCTGTTGATTTTTCAGCGATGTCGATGTCGGTGTTCCCGAAAGTTTTGTTGCTAATCTCTTCATTTACTTTGATGTTACTGATGTAGCTTTTGCCGATTCCGAGCAATTTGACTGTGTTTTCCTGTCCTGGTTTGGCTGATATATACACTTCGTTTTTGCCGTCGGTGAACATCTCAAAAAACTCAATGTCGGTGTTGAGCTGCTGCGGAAACCACACGGAATCATTGACTTTCGTGTAAAGCTGCTGGATTTTGAACTTGATATTAAATAGAGCATCGGGCTTCGGCTCGGTCGCAGGTTCGGCTTTGACATTCGCCACAGCCCAGCAGTCGGAATGTATCGTCAGAACGCCTTTCAGTCCGTCGAACGTCGTGCCGCGTCTCGGCTTGAAGGAGATTTGGAAAATCGTGTCGCCTTCCCCGGTCGGAATCTTCGACTCGATATTGAAAAAATATTTCGACGTGCTTCCCGGAGTGATGGGGTTGACGTAGTCTTTATCGTTGATTTTTATGAAGTTATCATAGAAACTCAGGCTCTGCATTCCTTCGATGACGTAAAAATACATCGGGTTCGACAGTCCGGAAATTATGTTCGCCTTGATTTCCTTTTTGTTCTTATTCGGTTTTTTATGATATTTTTCGGAAACCGTCTCCATGATCATCAGGTCGCTGCGGCGCACGAAATTGTTGATGTTCATCAGCGCGGTGTCGGTGATTAAGGTCGTGTCAAGCGTCAGAATCATTCTGTCGAAGATGGTGTAAGAATAGGAATCGAGGTTTTCGGGGTCATTTCTCTTGCGGTTTTTTATGACATTTTCGATGATCCGGTGAGCTGGATTTTCGCCTGCGTGAACTATAACTTCCTGCAATTCAATGTTTTCGTTCTGAAGAAAAATCTTATTGTTCAGTTTTTTAACTTCTTCAACTGTCAGTGATTTTGATTTGTAACCGACGTATGAAAATGTCAGATTTCTGATTTCGTTGTGGCTTCTGATTTCGAAATTTCCGTCAATATCCGTGGTCGTTCCGAGCGTCCCGTCATTATTGATAATGATGTTGACAAATGCGAGATTCTGTTTCGACGTGCTGTCAGCAACGTGACCTTTTATTCCGAAAGTCTGCGCATTTGAAGTTAAACAGTTGATTATCAATATTAAATTTAAAAGATATTTCAATATTTTCATGTGTTGTCAAATATTTTGCAAAAATACAATTTTTGAATTAATAAGTTTATGCGTTTTGAAAAATAAAGTATTTTTGCAAAAAAATTAATATGGCAGACGGATATTTGGAGAAGCGCATGGATGAATTTAATTCCGGCGCGAAAAAGTCAGTGAAACACGTTTCATTGGACATTTTATTTGAGAAAAACCGCAGTTACCGTGGTTATAAAACGGATTTCGTTGTCAAGCAGGATATGCTTGAACGCATCGTCAATGTGAACACAAAGATTGCTTCGGGGAAAAACCAGCAAGCTCTTCGTTTTAAATTAGTTACGAAAGGTGAGGATGCTGATTTTGTCAACGGAACCATCAAGCTCGGCGGGATGCTGCCCGAACTTCATCTGCCGTATAAAGGCACCGAACCGGAAGCTTTCGTCATCGTCTGCGGCACCGTTCCCGAAAATAAAATCCTTGACATTGACCTCGGAATCTCTCTTCAGAGCATGTCGCTGAAAGCAACGGAAATGGGGCTTAACGCATTGATTATATGTGCTTTCAACAAAACCAATATCGCAGAACATTTCAATTTGAAATACGAACCGCTGGCGATTCTCGCTGTCGGGAAAGGCGCAGAAAACATCAAGTTGAAACCGATTTCGCCGGAGGAAAGCAAGGCTTACTTCCGTGAGGACGGCGTTCATTACGTCCCGAAACTGAAATTAGAAGACATAATTTTGTAAAATCTAAAAAATTAATATCATGACAAGACAGGAATATTATAAGAAAAATCAGGAATGGCTTGCTGAGAAAGCCAAGGAAGAAGGGGTGGTTGCATTGCCTAAAGGCATATATTACAAAGTGTTAGCGTCTGGCGAAGACAACGGAGTCACCGCAACGAAAAACAGCATCGTCACGGCACATTATGCAGGAAGAACCATCGACGGAAAACAATTTGACAGCAGCTTCGGCGGCGAACCGCTCACGATACGTCTCCGCGAACTCATCGAAGGCTGGATCATCGCGATGCAGCAGATGCATGTAGGCGACAAATGGGAACTTTATCTTCCGGCTGAAATGGGCTACGGCAACTATTCGATGCCTGGAATCCCAGCCGGCTCGACACTGATTTTTGAAATAGAACTTCTTGCTATTCAGTAGGAGATTGAGGTAATTAGGGGATTGGGGAAAACCGCATGGCGGTTGCAAAATCCGTTGGAATATAAATGGTAAAAACAAAAACCGCATAGCGGTTGCATATCAATTAATTATGAATGAGATTTTGATTCTTCGCTCGTCGTTTCAAACCGACGAATATGTAAAAAATGAATACGCAGAACTGCTGCGCTTGCTCACAGAAAAATGTAATGCAAGCTTCAATGTGACAGGCGAGGAGATGCCGCTTCCGCAAATTGATAAGCATGACACTTTCCTCGTTGCGACCGGCGGTGTGGAGGGACTTTTTGTCAGACTTCTTGAAAACGGAATTGTCGGAGAAAATGTCACGTTGATTGCCGACGGCAGGAACAACTCGCTCGCGGCATCAATGGAGATTTTGACTTTCCTCAACGAAAAAGGCGGAAACGGAAGAATCCTTCACGGAACAAACGACGAAATCGTTGCAGAAATGATTGGTTCACAACAAATTAAGTCGGATAAAGAGTCCGCTTCAAATAACGATTGCGAAAACGTTAAAAGCAGCGACATTATTGAGTTCAACAGAATCGCCATCTTCGGCGAGCCGTCCGACTGGCTCATTGCAAGCGGCGTTGACCGCGAGTTTGTCAGGGAAAAGTTCAACATCGATTTCGTGAATATCGACATTGAACGCCTTGTTACACGAGTGCAACTCATTGATGATGAGATGGTTGAACTTCTGACAAAAGACCACGAAGATTCCGGCATCACATTCGGCGAGGCAAGTCACCGCGATTTGCTGAACTCATTGAAACTGTATTTGGCGATAAGTCAGATTTGTCATGAGGAAAACTGTACTTGTCTGACAATCAGATGTTTTGATATTGTCAAACAGCTCAATGCAACGAGTTGTCTCGCTCTTGCGTTGCTCAACGACGAAGGTATTGACGCTTCGTGCGAGGGTGATTTGCAATCGCTGCTTACCATGATTATGGCTCGTAGGATTGCATGGCAGCCAGCATTCATGGCGAATCCGTCGGGCATGTCGAAAGAAAACGGAACCACAACATTTGCGCATTGCACCATACCGATGTCAATGTGCAAAAAGTATGGTTTCAGGAGTCATTTCGAGTCGGGGATTGGAATCGCGATAGCAGGTGAGATGCCTGTAAATCAGAAATATACGATTTTCAAATGGGGCGGCAGACGGCTTGAACGTTTCTTCGTCGAAGAGGTTGACGCAGTCGAAAAACCATACAGCGAGCATCTTTGCAGGACGCAGATAACGTTTAAATTCTACAAGCCGGAATACATGCTTAACTGCCCGATCGGCAACCACCATATTATAATCAAAGGTGCTGTCGCCGGAAAGATCAGGCAGGCGATGAAGGAAATCGGAGTGTATGAAATTCGATAGGTCCGTAATCAGTTAGGAGAATCATAAAATTCTTTCAACTGCCGTATGCACTTATCGTCAGGTGTTAATGCTCGTCGGTCATGATGAAGAGGAAGCTCGTCGGACGAGTTTTTTCTTGCATATTACTTTGGAGTAACATATATCTACAGAAGCAAATATAATTGACATGAAGAGATTTTTACTTATCGTTACCTTGTTAATGCTTGTAAACACTGGGCATTCGCAGGATTTGAAACAGTACAGAAAAGACATTAAGACGTTGAGTTCCAAGAAGATGGAAGGACGTGGCTACTGCAAGAACGGAATGAACAAAGCGGCGGCTTTCCTCGCCAATGAGTTTGAGAAAATCGGTGTCGAAAAGGTGAAAGGTTCTTATTATCAGGCTTTTTCCTACGACGTGAACGTTTTTCCCGGCAAGGCAGAAGTCAGGATTGATGGAAAGAAACTGCAGGTCGGCGAACAATGGGTGGCACGTGAGTTCTCGCCCGGTTGCCATGGCACTTACGACATTTATTACATTGATACTCTGAATTTTGACGGAAAGAAACTCATGACCGACATCAATGCGGGTTTGTACGATGAGAAGTTTATCGTCATCGACTGGGATTTTTACCGCAGCCATTACCGCGACCTGAATGGGTTCACACGAGGCCGTCAGAAAGGCATCATCTGCCGTTGGAGCACGCCGCTGAAATTCTATAAGGCGTACAGCGATTTCCTCGCCCCGACGGTGATCATCTGGGTCAACTCGGAGTTCGGAGATGACGCAAAACAGATTGAGATAAACCTTGACAATCAATTCTTTAAGAATTATCAGGTGAGAAATGTGATTGGAATGATCCCGGGAACGAAATATCCAGACAGCACTTTTGTTGTGACGGCGCACTATGACCATCAAGGACATCTCGGAGCGAGACAGTATTATCCGGGAGCCAACGACAACGCCTCCGGCACGGCGATGCTCATGAATCTCGCACGTTATTACATAAAAAACCGCCCCGAATATTCTGTCGTTTTCATCGCCTTCGCCGGCGAGGAAGCCGGTTTGCGCGGCTCGACTTACTACGTTGAAAATCCGATGCTTCCACTTGAAAACATAAAGTATCTCATCAACCTCGACATGATTGGCGACAATGGTGTCAATCTTTATGCCGAAACGAATGTGACAGGCGAGAGAGGTCTTCGTCTTTTTGAGGAAATAAATGAAGAAAACCAATTCTTTAACTCGATTCAGCAAGGCGAGTTGGCGGGCAACAGCGACCATTTCCCATTTACCGAAAAGAACGTGCCGGCGATATTGATGATGTTCGAGGAAGGCGATGCGTTCCCGTATTATCACACATACAAAGACACTGTCAAGACCATGAGTTTCGACAGCTTTGAGAAGATTTTCAAGATGGTCACGGAGTTTGTGAACAGGTATTAAAGTTTTGTTGTTGAATATAACTTGTTAAATTTAAAAATATGGCAGACGAAAAATTCAAGATATTGGAAGGTTACGCTCCGACTTACCGTTTCAGGATGCAGCTGCATTCGATGATTTACGGCAGAGATGCCGACAAGGTGCGGGAAGTGGAATCGTTTCTGAAGGAGATTGTCGAAAAAAGTGATTTCTCGATGTGCGTCCGCGCCGATGATTTCGAGAAAATCGTTGAATCAGACAGGGTTAAGAATATGTTTGAGACCGGACACGGCACGAGCAACGGAGGCGTTGAGACACGCCGGGAATGGGTGAGACGAATGTACGGAGTCAATTCGGACGGTCTTGAAAACTCCGATTTCCCGAAATACGGCGTTCTGACCGGCAAAAACAAGGTCGCCGACCTCGCCCGTGACCCCGACCTGTTTTATCATTACGGCTCAATAATGCTCACGCTGCGGAAGGAGAATTTCATCGACCGCACGACGATGACAGTCGGAAGCAGCTTCAATTTCGATGAGTCGCTGCTTAAGTCCCCGACTTTTGTCAATAATCCCAAGGCATTATGTATCAAAGGCTTCCCGACAGACCCGACTTTGAATAAAGGCGGCTGGTTCAACGGACTGATGTTCTTTTACGACATGTTGAAAAACAATCGGCTTTCCGTTTCAAAGCCGAACGGACTCTCCATCGCCGTTGATGACATGCCCGGATTCGAGAATTACGAACTGCAATTCCACGGCGAAATCGTCTTCTCACGCGATGTCGAGTCGGTGACGTATTTCCCGCTTCAAGGCAACGAAGAGGAGATAATCGCAAAAGTTGCGCCGAAACTCGACGCGCTCGGAATCAGACATGACGGGTTTATGTCGGGCTTGCTGTTGTGATAAGTGACTGATATTTAAAGAAATAAAAAATAATTGAGAAATCGCTTGACTCGTCCGTAACGTCATGGTGTAATTTTGCAGCGAATAACAAGTGCACGGTGTTATGAATGTAAACAAATTAAAAATCGGAGACTTTTCGCGCCTCTGCCGCGTGACGGTTCGGACGCTCAGGCATTACGAGGAAATCGGGCTGTTCAAGCCTGAAATCGTCGATGAATGGACCGGCTACCGGTATTATTCGGTCGGTCAGTTCCAGAAAATGCAGGACATCTTGATATTGAAGGAGTTGGGATTTTCGTTGGAAGAGATTCGCGAGCTTTTTGATGAAGAGACACATTATCCTTCGATAAAAGTTCTTGAAGACAAGATTCGCATCTGCGAGACTGAACTTCAGCGACTTAGGAAACGTCAGTCACAGCTGAAGGCGTTGGTGAAGTCCCAAAAAAAGAAACAGGAAATGGAACAAATCACAATTGAGAGACTGCCGGCGATTATCGTTGCGGCGCACAGAACGATCATTCCGTGCTATGAAAAACTTGGCGAGCTGATTTGCAACGTCATCATGCCGGAAATGATCAGGATTAACTGCAAATGCGCTAACCCAAGTTATTGTTATACAATAGAATATGGCGGTTATAAACCGCAAAACATCGACATTGAATATTGTGAACAGATGACCGAGAAAGGTGTGGACACCGACATCATTAAATTCAAGGAGATTCCTGAAGTGCCGACGGCGGTCTGCATGAAAGTTTACGGAAGTTACGACAAGCTTTATCAGGCTTACCTCGACATTTTCGCATGGATTGAGAAGGAAGGCTACAAGGTCTCCGGCGAACCGCGAGCCAATTACGTCGATGGCATCTGGAATGAGGAGAATCCAGAAAGGTGGCTGACAATCATCCAAGTGCCGGTGGAGAAAGTCGGATAAAAAATGAAAGCACGTCTTCGGAATTTTCGGAGATGTGCTTTCAAATGCTTTGAAATTAAAATATTGTAAATCAATCAAAACTATGAATATTCGTTTGGAACAACCTGAAGATTACCGCAAGGTGGAGAACCTCACCCGCGAGGCATTCTGGAACGTCTATTGTCCGGGGTGCAAGGAGCATTTTGTCCTTAACCAATATCGAAACAACCCCGACTTCATCCCGGAACTCGACTTCGTGATGGAAGAAGACGGAAAAATCATCGGTCACGTGATGTTTTCCAAAGCCGAAATCGTGAAGACCGACGGTTCGCCTTTCCCAGCCTGGACTTTCGGTCCCATCAGCATACATCCTGACTGTAAACGCAAAGGCTATGGCCTGAAATTATTGCAGTATGCTTTGGAGAAAGCGAAAGGGCATGGTATCGGCGTGCTTTGTATGGAAGGCAACATCGACTTCTACAAACATGCCGGTTTTGTCTTGGCCAGCAGTTTGAAAATACATTATCACGGCGAGCCTATTGAAAGTGAAGTGCCGTATTTCTTGGCACAGGAACTTATTCCAGGCTACTTGAACGGAATCGAAGGAACATACCATACGCCGAAAGGTTATTTTGTCTGCGATGAAAAGCCGGAAGCATTTGCGGCTTACGAAGCGTCGTTTCCTGTAAAGAAAAAGCATCTGCAGGAAGGCCAGCTTCCTCAATTCTGCCAAAGCTGCGGAATGCCCATGACCGACGATGACATTTGCGGCATCAATGCCGACGGAAGCATCAATTTTGACTATTGCAAATACTGCTACAAGGACGGTGAATTCATTGATAAGGTTTCAATGGAAGAATACATTGACATGTGTTCGCAGTTCGGCGTTCAGGCTGGAATGACAAACGAGCAGATGAAAGAACATTGCCGGAAAATATTCCCGATGCTGAAACGTTGGAGATGAAAATTCATAACAATTTTGCCATGAAAATACTTCTGTCCGAAAGTCAACGAACCATTTTGGAAACAGAAAGACTGATATTGCGCCCGTGGCGCGAAGACGATGCGGAAGCTCTCTTCAAATACGCCTCCGACCCTGAAGTGGGACTGCATGCCGGCTGGCCACCGCACAAAAACGTGGAGGAAAGCCGTGAAATAATACGGACCGTGTTCGGCGGTGAAAGTATGTGGGCCGTGGAACTGAAATCGACCCGCGAGCCAATCGGCTGCGTAGGCTACCTGTCGGCTGAATTTTCCAACTTGCCGATTGCCGACGATGAGGCCGAAGTGGGTTATTGGATTGCCAAACCATATTGGAATCAAGGCATCTGCACCGAGGCCATGAAGGCTGTCGTTGATTATTGTTTTGAAGTGAAGGGTTTCACTCGTCTTTGGGGAGATTATTTCCCTGATAATCCGTCTTCTGGCCGTGTGATGGCGAAATGCGGCTTCTCCGATACGGGACGCGAGACGACATGCCCGAACCTTGAAGTTGACGGCGACCGGCCTGTCCGCATCATGTGCCTGACAAAGACGAGGAAAAGCAAATGAATACTTTTTATACCAGCGACCGCGCCGAATGGCGCAGATGGCTCAGCGAGCATTTCCGGACGGAAAAGGAAGTTTGGTTCGCGTTTCCCACAAAGGCGTCGGGAGAAGAGAGCCTTTCTTACAATGACATGGTTGAGGAAGCTCTTTGCTTTGGTTGGATTGACAGCACCATCAAACACATCGACCCAACCCATCGGGCGCAGCGCATCACGCCGCGCAATCCGAAAAGCACGTATTCACGCCCCAACATTGAGCGGCTGATCTGGCTTGACGCACACAACATGATTCATCCGGAAATCCGACCGTCAGTCTTGCCTTTGATTCAGACACCCTACGTTTTCCCGGAAGATATTCTGGCGGAAATCAGACAGGACAAGGAAGCATGGAAAAATTACTGCAACTTTTCGGAGTCTTACCGGCGCATCCGTATCGCCTACATCGACGCTGCACGCCAGCGTCCGGATGAGTTCAGGAAACGACTGGAAAACTTCATGCGGAAAACCCGGGAGAACAAGCTGATTACCGGGTACGGCGGGATTGAAAAATATTACAGATAAAGGTGATAGCAAATAGTGCACGGAAGCGTCTTGAAATGGAAACAATACAAACAAACGACAAAATCATCATAAAAGGTCTCGGTCAGAATAACCTGAAGAACATTTCGCTGGAAATCCCCAAGAACAAGATTGTGGTGTTCACAGGGGTGTCCGGAAGCGGGAAGTCGAGTATCGTGTTCGATACCATCGCCGCCGAAAGCCAGCGGCAGATGAACGACACTTATTCCGCTTGGGTCAGGGGAAGGCTGCCGAAATATGAGAAACCGAAAGTCGAGAGCATAGAAAACCTGTCGGCTTCGGTCATCGTTGACCAGTCGCGGCTTGGCGGAAACATGCGTTCCACGGTGGGAACCATCAGCGACATGTATTCGGCCTTGCGGGTTTTATACTCAAGAATTGGCGTGCCTCATGTCGGCCCGGCCTCGTTGTTCTCATTCAATGACCCGAACGGCATGTGCCCTAAATGCAGCGGCATCGGCAAGGTGATGACCATCGACTTGGAGAACCGCATCGACCCGGAGAAAACTTGGCTCGAAGGCATGGCCGACCTGACCGCTTTCCATGTCGGGAACTGGTATTGGAAGAAGTACAAAGAGGCGGCAATCTTCCCGCTTGATAAGAAGTATAAGGATTTCACAATCAGAGAGAAAAACAGGCTGCTTTATGGCGCTGACGAGAAAGGCGGCAGACAAATCAACAGGAATGTGGAAGGGGTGGAAACTTACCTTTCGCGTATGCTTCTCCGCAGGGATATGAGCGAATTGAAAGATATGTCTGTCAGAAGGCTCGCAGGTCTGCTGCATGAAAGGGAATGCCCGATGTGCCACGGGAAACGACTGAACCGTATGGCGTTGACTTCAAGAATCAACGGCTACACCATTGACGAACTGACGGAAATGGAATTCTCTTCTCTCCGGAAGGTGCTTCAGGACATCAACGCTCCCGGCATTCAATGTGTTGTCGATTCGTTGGTGTTGTCGCTGACACGCATGATTGAAATAGGACTTCCTTATCTTTCGATGAGCCATCAACGGGGATGCACCCGCGCGACGTGTTCCGCATGGTGAAGCTGCTGAAGAGCCTGCGCGACAAAGGCAATACCGTTCTTGTGGTGGAACACGACAAGGACATCATCTCAATAGCCGACGAAATAATCGACATCGGCCCTCTTGCCGGAAGTGCCGGCGGCAAGGTGATGTTTCAAGGTTCTTTCGAGAATTTGATTCTCTGTCAGAGCTTTACGGGACAAGCCTTTCGCAACGAAGTTCATCTGAAAGAAAAGACGAGGATGCCAAAGGAATTTCTGCCCATCCGTAATGCCAACGTCCATAACCTCAAGAATGTGAATGTTGACATTCCGCTGAATGTGCTGACTGTTGTCACCGGCGTTGCGGGAAGCGGGAAATCTTCGTTGATTCGTGATGTTTTCGCGAAGGAATATTCCGACAAGGTCGTTCTTGTTGACCAATCGCCGATTACAGCCACAAACCGTTCAACACCAGTTTCTTACCTCGGTATTTTTGATGAAATAAGAAAAATCATGGCTAAGACAAATGGAGTTGATCCTGCTTTGTTCTCGTTTAACTCGGATGGCGCATGCCCTGTTTGCGGCGGCCGCGGGTTTATCACGACAGAACTCGTGTTCATGGATCCGGTGACCACAACCTGCGAACATTGCAATGGCAAACGCTATTCCGAGAAGGCTCTCTCGTATAAGTACAAAGGAAAGAATATTGTCGAAATACTCGGAATGTCGGTCAAGGAGGCTCTTGAATTCTTCGGTGACCAGAAGAAAATCAGGAGGATGCTGTCGGCACTTTGTGAGGTTGGGCTTTCGTACCTGTCGCTCGGACAGGCGGCTTCCACGCTTTCAGGCGGAGAGCGGCAACGGTTGAAACTCGCCAAAGACCTGTATAAGAAAGGCAATATTTATGTTCTTGACGAACCGACAACAGGGCTTCACGCTTCTGACGTGGAAAAAATCATGGAACTGTTTGATAATCTTGTGGAAAAAGGTAACACGGTTGTCATCATCGAACACAACCTTGATGTTATGAAACGTGCCGACTACATAATTGATGTCGGTCCCGACGGCGGACGTTTCGGCGGTGAGGTCGTTTTTACGGGTTCGCCGAGAGACATGATTGAAAAGTCAGATACAATTACGGCAAAATGCCTGAAATATTCCGTTGAAAACGAGAAACTTCCGGAAGAACAACTGGTCGAACTGACACGTACTCGTGAAACGGACAATGACGTTGAAATTCTAAAAAAAGAAAATGAAAAAGACTCAGATATGAAACTTAAGGAAATAGGACACGCCGAATGTGAAAACGGCGAATTCAAAATAATATTGAACCCGCAGTATAAAGCTGGTCTGAAAGGACTTGAAGGGTTCTCTCATCTACAGCTGATATGGTGGTTCAGCGGTTGCGACAATAAAGAAGATCGCAGCATACTTACCGTCGAAAAACCTTACCGAAATGCGCCGGCGGTGCTTGGAGTCTTCGCCACCCGTTCGCCGGAGCGCCCCAATCCCATCGCCTGTTCGGTGTGCGAGGTGAAAAATATTGATATTGAAAAGGGAGTCGTCAGCCTGGATTATTTCGATGCATTTACAGGAACACCGATTTTGGACATCAAGCCCTATCAGCCCAGCGTGGACAAGGTTGAAAAACCGCAAGTTCCGGCGTGGTGCAGCCACTGGCCCAAGAACTACGAATCAAGTGGCGATTTCTGTTGGGAAAAAGAATTTGAATTCTAAAAATACAAGTCATGGTATTTGATTACAAGAAAGAATACAAGGAGTTTTACCTTCCGGCTAAAAAGCCTCAGATTATCACTATTCCTTCCATGAATTTCGTTGCCGTGCGCGGTAAGGGAGACCCCAACGACGACAACGGCGAATACAAAGATGCCATGCAGGTGCTGTACGGCGTGGCCTACACCATCAAGATGAGCAAAATGGGCGACCACCGCATCGATGGATATTTTGATTATGTTATGCCTCCGCTTGAGGGTTTCTGGTGGAGCGTTTCCATCACGAAATTTACCTTGGCGACCCGAGAAAGACCGCTCCTGAAAAACTGAAGACCGTCATACGTTATCCCTTGAAGAACCATGGCAATCAGTAAGGAATATATTGATTTCGTATGCACACAGCTCGAAGTGGCGGGAACTGTCCGAACTGGAATCGCTAATGTCCGGAGACGAATAAGGCTGGAAATTCATCGGAATTTTTTCGGCGGATTCTATTCCGTCAATGGGTTGAAAATTAATTATTTCACTTTTGGAAAAGTGAATTTGTGTATCTTTGCAAGAAAATTTTATGCGGGGGAAATGTGAAGAATGATATGGAATATGTTGAAATACAATGATTTGAGAAAATGGATTTAAGTAAAATAAAACTTATTGCCGTCGATGCCGACGACACTCTTTGGGACAACCAGACTTATTACGACCGCGCGGAGGACGTTTTCACCGAGACGTTGAAAGAATACGGCTCGGCGGAAGAACTTTCTGAGAAACTGTTTGAGGTCGAGTCGGCGAACATGCCGGTTCTCGGCTACGGCGGCAAGGCGGTCTGCATCTCGATGATGGAGGCCGCACTGAAAATCTCTGATTATAAGATAGATGGCCGCAAACTGCAAAAGATTATCACAACGGTGAAGTCGTTGCTTTCGATTCCAGTGCCGCCGCTGAAAGGCGTCGCCGAGACATTGCAGGTCATGCGCGACTCGCAGCGTTACCGCATAATCCTCCTCACAAAAGGCGACATGCTCGATCAGGAAAACAAAGTCAAGAGGTCGGGACTTGGGAGTTTTTTTGACAAGGTGGTGATTGTTTCAAACAAGGGACTCGCTGAATATCAGCAGCTTTGCAAAGACGAGAATGTGAAGCCGGAAGAATTCCTGATGATTGGTAATTCGTTCAAGTCGGATATAAGCCCCGTTTTGAAAATGGGCGGCTACGGAATCCATATCCCGTTTCACACGACGTGGCGGCATGAGGTTGTTGAGACCTACGAGCACCCGAATGTGGTGAAAATCGGTGAGTTTTCGGAAGTTTTGGATGTCCTGGAAATGGAAAAAATTAGTGTGTTGAAAATGACAAATTCTTCAAAATAATTATTCAATATTTTGAACTTGGTTGTCCCATAATGAATATTTTTTGTTGTTTCAATTCAAAAAAAGTGTAAATATGCGCCTTCAAAATTTCAGGATTTATTCATTAAATTTATTTGGATGAAAATGTTATTTCAACCTAAACTTTTTACGTGTCTGAAAAGATACTTGTCGGCAAATAATTGTTATTGAATTGATTAAGCACAAAAGCCGTGGGTTTTCGGATTCTCACGGCTTTTTTCAATTAATCTAAAGATCACAAACTGTTCAAATCGATAGTGTCAATCCATTTGCGGTAATCTTCGAGGCTGACGTTGTTTTTTACGCCTAAATCGGCGATTTTCGCACCGTGCAATGTGGCCATTTTCTTTGGATTCGGGATGTAGCCGGCACGCGGCAGATCGAGACGGTCGGCATCAAAACACGTGTCGATGGTCAGGATTCCGGTGCGGCTGTGGGTGGTGTGGCAATGACAGGCGGCATATAACATTTCAAATTGATTGTCAGACACTTCGTAAAGTTTTCCTCTCATTTTTTTCGCAAGTTCCGCACCGCGTGGGCCGTGTTCCTCATCATAGAAATCGTTGAAACGCATGGAGTCGTGGAACAGTGCGAAAAGCCTTACAACAGTCTCGTCTGCGCCGTTCAGTTTCGATAGCAAAAGTCCGTTGCGTTCGACATATTTCCAATGTTCCGGACCATGAATTGAAGTCGCTTCAAGTATGTTGTGTTCCGTCACAAACCCGCGGATTTTCTCATAATCAATGTCTTTCATATAGTTGTGAATTTTGAAATGCAAAAATAAATAAAAACAGAATACCGTTCAACAATTATTTCTATTTTTGCAAAATTATGAAATGTTAAAAAATGCCCGACCCATTGACTCCAGAACAGCGACATCATTGCATGGCATCTATTCATGGAAAGGATACCAAGCCGGAGATTATCGTGCGCAAATACTTGTGGAACAATGGTTTCAGATACAGGCTCAATCATCCGCGGCTGCCGGGAAAACCAGATATTGTGTTGAGGAAATATCGAACCTGCATTTTCATAAACGGATGTTTCTGGCATGGACATGAGGGCTGCAAATCATTCGTGATGCCTCGGTCGAATGTTGACTTCTGGAAAGCGAAGATTGACAGAAACCGTCGGCGAGACATCGAAGTGCAGCTGAAACTCGCGGAGATGGGCTGGCACCGGATCACGATTTGGGAGTGCCAGTTGAAAAAAGACATTAGGGAGGCGACTTTGAAAGGCTTGGTTTACACGCTCGACTGTATTTTCCTGAACGATCATAAACCAAAGAATTACAGTAATTTAGACGAATCGTTGCCGATGGCGGCGGAAGAACAGGCTTCATACGGGAACAATTAGTTTCATTTTCTTTTGTATTAATGTTTTATTTCAAACATTAATTCGGATTTCTTGTTATATAAAATAATAAATAAAATTAGGCAAAACCTTTGTCATTTCAAAGAAAAGTTGTAAATTTGCAAGAAAATTTTTTAATTAATTGAAGTTAAACAAATTAAATATAAACAGCTATGAATAAGCAGATTACATTAGAGCAGGCCGTTGAAAGAGTACACGACGGCATGACTATCATGTTCGGCGGATTCCTCGGAGTTGGAAGCGCAGTTCAGATCATCGACGCTATCGTAGAAAAAGGCGTTAAAGACCTTACAATCATTGCAAACGACACTGCATACGACGCTGTCGCACACGGCAAACTCGTTGCAAACCATCAGGTTAAGAAAGCCATCGTATCACACACAGGCACAAACAAAGAAACGGCGGCGCAGAAGAACGCCGGCACCCTTGAAGTCGAATACGTGCCTCAGGGCACACTCGCGGAACGCATCAGAGCCTACGGCGCAGGTCTCGGCGGAGTCCTCACCCCGACAGGTCTCGGCACCATCATACAGGACGGCAAGGAAATCGTGAAAGTTGACGGTAAAGATTACATCCTCGAGAAACCTCTCAAGGCCGACATCGCTTTCCTCCGCGCGAACATCGTTGACGAGTTCGGCAACATGGTGTTCCTCGGCACAACAAACAACTTCAACCCGCTCATGGCAACAGCCGCCGACTATGTCGTCGTCGAGGCCGAGAAGCTCGTGAAAGTAGGAGAAATCAAGCCGGAATGCGTCCACGCTTCAGGTATTTACGTTGACGGAATTTACGTTGAGAAGTAGAAAGTTCGTAAAGTGGAAAGTTTATAAAGTGGAAAGTTAATGAACACGTTCCTGATTTCAAAAACTTTATAAACTTTAAAAAATCAAAAAAATGGAAAAAGAATATAGATCAATGCTCAGACTCCGCATGAGTGCGAAAGACGCTCATTATGGCGGAAATCTGGTTGACGGCGCACACATGGTTCACCTCTTCGGTGACGTCGCAACGGAATTATTAATCATGACAGACGGTGACGAGGGTCTCTTCTGCGCATACGACAACATCGAGTTCCTCGCTCCGGTTTACGCCGGCGACTACATCGAGGCGGAAGGCTGGGTCACCAAGATCGGCAACACCTCGCGCAAGATGGAGTTCGTGGCACGCAAGGTCATCGCCCCGCGTCCTGACATCTCGGACTCGGCAGCCGATGTCCTGGCTGAACCAATCATCGTGGCTCGCGCAAGCGGCACATGCGTCGTGAAGAAAGAACAGCAGAGAATTAAAAGATAAAAATAACGGAAATGGATAAACTCATCATCACAGCCGCCATCTGCGGCGCGGAAGTAACAAAAGAACAGAACCCGAACGTGCCTTACACCGTTGAGGAAATCGTGCGCGAGGCCAAGTCAGCCGTTGACGCTGGCGCGGCCATCGTCCACCTTCACGTCCGCTGGGACGACGGCACTCCTACGCAGAGCCGTGAACGTTTTCAGGAATGCGAAGAGGCCATTCTCAAGGTCTGCCCGAATGTCATCCTCATCCCTTCGACAGGCGGCGCCGTCGGCATGACACCAGACGAACGTCTTCAGTCAACCGACACGAACCCGCTTCCGGAGATGGCCACACTCGACTGCGGCACATGCAACTTCGGTGACGAGATATTTGACAACACAATGCCTACGATGCGTGCCTTCGGCAAGCGCATGATCGAACGCGGCATCAAGCCTGAATACGAATGCTTCGAGATGGGTCACCTCGACACCATCCTCACCATGGCACGCAAAGGCGAAGTCCCTGGTGCACCAATGCAATTCAACTTCGTGCTCGGCGTACCGGGCTGCACACCGGCTACAGTCGCCAACCTCTGCTGGCTCGTCAACGGCATCCCTGCCGGTTCAACATGGACAGTGACAGGCGTCGGACGTAATGCATTCCCGATGGCGGCGGCAGCCATCGCAATGGGCGGCAACGTGCGCGTCGGATTCGAAGACAACCTCTATTTATCAAAAGGTGTCCTCGCGAAGTCAAACGGCGAACTCGTTGAGAAAGTCGTGAGACTGGCAAAAGAACTCGGCCGCCCGATTGCAACGAGCGACGAGGCAAGAGAGATTCTCGGACTCAAGAAGAGGTAATTAGGTAATTAGAAAATAGGTAATTAATTAATAAATAAAAAATAAAACACAATGCAGAAACACGGAAATAAATACGGTACACACCGCGTGATTGAACCAAAAGGCGTTCTTCCACAACCAGCTAACAAACTCGACAACAACATGGACGAAATCTACGACAACGAGATTCTCATCGACGTCCAGACTTTGAACATTGACTCAGCTTCATTCACCGACATTCACAACTATGCAAAGCAGCAGGCCGGTGAAGGCGCAAGCGAAGCCAAGATCATGGAAGAAGTGAAGAAGGAAATGTTCTATAATGTTGAACTTCAGGGCAAACACCGCAATCGCAGAACAGGCTCAGGCGGTATGCTCCTCGGAAAGGTCGAGAAAATCGGCGACGCTTTGAAAGGCAAGATCGACCTCAAGGAAGGCGACCGCATCGCAACACTCGTATCATTGTCACTCACACCTCTCCGCATAGACGAGATCCTTGAAATACGTCCTGAAATCGACCAGGTTGACATCAAAGGCAAGGCCATCCTCTTCGAGAGCGGCATCTATGCGAAGATCCCGACCGACATGCCGGA
The DNA here is from genome assembly GCA_024400305.1 of Bacteroidales bacterium. Lineage (GTDB taxonomy): Bacteria > Bacteroidota > Bacteroidia > Bacteroidales > F082 > Limimorpha. Next base: position 28,101 of record JAKSMX010000004.1, read on the forward strand.
GAAACTCGCCCTGTCAGCATTGGACGTCGCCGGCGCACCGGCACAGACAGCGAAACTCTGCCAGTATGGTCAGACGGTCGTCATCCTCGGTGCAGGCGGCAAGTCAGGCATGCTCTGCTGCTACGAGGCCAAGAAACGCGTCGGCGTCACCGGTAAGGTCATCGGCATCGCCAACAGCCCGAAATCAACACAGCGCATCAAAGACCTCGGCTTCTGCGACATCGTCGAGAGTGCGGCAGGCATGACACCGGTTCAGATCTATGAACTCGTCGAACGCCTCACCAACGGCAAGATGGCTGATGTCACAATCAATTGCGTCAACGTGCCGGATCAGGAGATGACAGCAGTCCTCTGCACAAAGGACGATGGTGTTGTCTATTTCTTCTCAATGGCGACAAGCTTCACGAAGGCATCACTCGGTGCTGAAGGCATAGGCGCTGACGTGAACATGATCATGGGCAACGGCTACACAAAAGGCCACGCCGAGTTCACATTGCAGGAACTCCGCGAGAGCGAGAAGCTCCGTAAGATTTTTGAAGAACTCTATGCATAAATGTCTTTGGCTTTTAGTCGTTAGCCATTAGTCATGGGTACGCTGAATGTGGCATTAGCTAACGGCTAAAAGCTGATTATTAAAAACTAATAAAATGGGCGAATCAAGAAGAAAACAATTATTCCCGGAAGTTACCGATGAACAGTGGAACGACTGGAAATGGCAGGTCAAGAACCGTATTGAGAATCTTGACCAGCTCAAGAAATACATCAAGCTGACGGAAGAGGAAGAAGAAGGCGTGAAGAAGACCTTGCAGACACTCCGCATGGCCATCACACCTTATTATTTAAGCCTCATCAACCCTGACGACCCGCATGACCCGGTGCGCCGTCAGTGCATCCCGACAGCGGCTGAGACACACATCGCAAGAGCCGACCTCCTCGACCCGTTGCATGAAGACGAGGACTCACCGGTCCCCGGCCTCACACACCGTTACCCTGACAGAGTGCTGTTCCTCATCACCGATATGTGTTCGATGTACTGCCGTCACTGCACACGCCGCCGTTTCGCGGGCCAGAAAGATGACGAGTCACCGAAAGACCGTATCGAGAAAGCATTGGAATACATCGAGAAGACAGAATGTGTCCGCGACGTGTTGCTGTCAGGCGGTGACGCCTTGATGGTCAGCGACGAGAAGCTGGAATACATCATCAGCCGTCTTCGTAAGATCAAGCACGTGGAGATCGTCCGTCTCGGGACACGCACACCTGTCGTATGCCCGCAGCGTATCACTCCGGCCTTGTGCGACATGCTGAAGAAATATCATCCTATCTGGATCAACACACACTTCAACCATCCGAACGAGGTGACACCGGAATCTGCGGCGGCATGTGCACGTCTCGCCGACGCCGGCATCCCGCTCGGCAACCAGAGTGTGTTGCTCCGCGGCATCAACGACTGCGTCTTCGTGATGAGAAACCTCGTCCACGAACTCGTGAAGATGCGTGTCAGACCTTATTATATATATCAGTGCGACCTCTCAATGGGTCTTGAGCATTTCCGCACGCCAGTGTCGAAGGGCATCGAGATCATCGAAGGTCTCCGAGGCCACACCTCAGGATTCTGCGTCCCGACATTCGTCGTCGATGCTCCGGGCGGCGGCGGCAAGACACCGGTCATGCCACAGTACGTCATCTCACAGTCACCTGGCAGAGTGGTGCTCCGTAACTTCGAAGGCGTCATCACGACCTACACCGAGCCGGCTGAATATCACAGCGATTGCAACTGCCCTGAATGCCAGGCTCTTAAAAAGAAACTCGAAGCTGAAAGAGTTGAAGACGTTGACAGAAACAAACCTGTTGACGGCGTCATCACACTCCTCGAAGGCGAGAAAATGAACATCGAACCGGCTCATCTGAAACGCCACGAACGCAACGAAAAACGTAACGAAAATAAATAATTGAGTTTTAGGATTGGTCGGTTTTTCCCACAAGGATTATCCGGCCAATCTTTATAATTTGAAACTTTAGAAACAATGGTAACATATAAAAGTTTTCCAAGATGGAAGGCGGGTGTTATTTTCGCTGTAATTCAATGGTTTGCAAGTGCGATAATCGTTATGATTCTCCACCCGACAAGCGGCAGATTTGAAAATATCATCGAAGCTGGCATATATGCATTGGCAGCAGGCATATTGTATATCGTATTCACGTGGTTCATCGGCGAAAAGATGAAAACCGTGAAAGTGGAAATTCCAGAAGATAATAAAGAAGAATAGAGCTTTATACTGATAATCAATGCCTTTTATAAAGGAACTTGTTAAATACAAAAGTTGTTCCATCGTCGGGCTTGAGAAAAACACGGGGAAGACAGTTTGTCTGAACTATGTCCTTGACCGCTTGCCCCTCGACGGAATGCGTATTGCAGTGAGTTCCATCGGTATCGACGGCGAGACGACGGATCAGGTGACTCGTACAGCCAAGCCGGAGATAACATTGAAGGCGGACACTTTTTTTGCGACGAGCGAGAAACATTATTTAAGCAGGAAATTGGTCTCGGAGCTTGTCGATGTGAGCGATGAAAGCACATCACTCGGAAGGATTGTGACGGCGAAGGCTCTGACAAAAGGGAAGATACTGCTTTCGGGTCCTTCGTCAAACTTCGGGCTGAGACGCTGGATGAACTCGATGCGTAAATTCGACATCGACTTGATTTTGATTGACGGTGCGCTTTCACGGATGAGCCTCGCGTCGCCGGCAACGAGCGAGTCGATGATTCTGTCAACAGGCGCGGCTTATTCCGCGAATATAAACACACTCGTGCAGAAGACCGCTTTCGTGGTGGAGATGATAAACCTTGACCTCACTTCCGAGGAGAACAGATTGAGATTCAATGACATTCACAGCGGCGTGTGGGCAGTCGATGACAATGACGAACTTCATGACCTGAAAGTGACATCATCGCTGTCAACGAATCTCTGCACCGAAGGCATCGAACACTGCAAGACGCTGTTTTTGACCGGTGCGTTGACCGACACGTTTCTGAACCACATCCGCGGAAAACGGCTGTTCAAGGAGACGGAAATTGTGGTCACTGACTTCACGAAGATTTTCCTTACACCTTTATTATATAAGGGCTTCGTGAGCGGCGGCGGAAAGATAAGCGTTATGATGAAAAGCAAGCTCATTGCTGTGACAGTGAACCCGACCGCGCCAAATGGCATGGTTTTGGATTCGGAAAAACTTTGTAAAACACTATCGGAAGCAATCAACCTTCCGGTTTATGATTTGATGAAAAACTGATGCAACTTAAACAACTCATAGATTCACCCTGCGGTCTGAAATACATGATCGACAACCTCGACACGCATTCGGGCTATACGCGCCGTCTGCTTCTTGATTCGGAGATGCCGAAGAACGATGTGGAAATTGAAACAAAATATCAGATTCTCAAAGAGTTTTATAATGTTGTAAATCAAAAGAATAACCTTAATCAAATCAATACCTTGCAATTCAAACTCTGCAATCTGAAAGAGATTCAGGGTACAATTAACCACCTTAAAAACAAATACATCTTGGACGACATCGAGTTGTTCGAGGTGAAACATTTGGCGATTCTCGCATCGGATATTCAAGTCATAATTGAAAAATTGCGTTTAGATGATTGCGTTTTCATCCCGAATCTCGAAGATGTCGTAAGCATCCTCGACCCCGATGGCATGAAGATTTCGACGTTTTACATTTACGATTCATACAACGAGCGGCTGAAGGAGCTTCGCCGTTTGATGAAGGAGAAAGAAGAGTTTGACGAGGCGTTGTTTGCCGAAGCGAGTTCCATTGAAGACGAGGTGAGGGCGAAACTCTCGATGCGGCTTTCAAAATTCGCCGATGACCTTGAAGCGGCGCAGAAAGCATTGGCGTTCATCGACTTGAATCTTGCGAAAGCGTTTCAGATGATAAAGATGAACCTTGTGTTTCCGACCATCTCGAATGACGGCGAGACGGAATATAAAGGAATGTTCAACCCAGAGGTGAAGGAGATACTGACGGGCGGATTCCAGCCGATAGACATCCGTTTCGGCACCCGTCCGACTATAATCATGGGAACGAACATGGGAGGCAAGACGGTGGTTTTGAAGACCTTGGCGTTGTGCCAGTATCTTTTCCAATACGGTTTCGGCATTCCGGCGGTGGAGGCTAAAATTATGATACAGAATGACTTGTTCCTCTGCACGACCGACGAACAGTCGGTGCGGAAGGGGTTGTCGTCGTTTGCAGCCGAGATGAAAAACATCAATGAGATTGTCAACACATCGAGGATGAAGAGCAATTTCCTCGCATTGATTGATGAGCCGGCGAGGACCACGAATCCTACTGAAGGCACGGCGTTGGTGTCGGCGTTGGTAAAAGTACTTCAGGAAAAACAGATCAGTCTGATAATCGTAACACATTATAACATAAACACATACAACAATCGTTGCCTCCGTGTCAGAGGCTTTGAGAACGGCAGGATGAACTACGAACTCGTTGAGGTGAAGGACGGCGAGGTGCCGCACGAGGCGTTGAACATAGCGGAGAGCTTGGGAGTGGATAAGGAATGGCTTGAGGAGGCGAGGAAGAGTTTGGAAGAAAGGAGATTGCTGAAATGAGTGAGGAAGTGAACTATAAAAAAAATTTCTGCCTGAAGTATTTCGGAAAAGACGGCTGGGATTTGGATGTCTTGAATGAAGTCGATGTCTTGCTGAAAGGCAAGAAAGGTAAGCCTTTACTTTATATTGAAAGTAAGGATGTTATTACAAGTGAATTTAATAGACGCAAGGCGTTGGCGCAAACGGTCTTGACGGATAAGAAGCAAGTCAATCCGTTGGCTTATATTGCACTCATCTTTAATGATGGCAAAGGCGATGATTTTTTGTATCTCATTGACTGTTCGGATGACAGCGTGTTGTATAATAATGATATAAATTGGAAAGCAGAGAAGCCAAGTTCGCCTTCTCGCGATGCTGTTGACAGGATAAACGACCGTTTGCATGGAAAGATTACTGTTTATAGAAACGATGAAATAAAGACTTTGTATCAACAGTTGAAAAATGGCAAAAGCACGGTAATTGATATTACAGAGAATAATTTCAGTGTTGTTTATAACGAATGGAAATCAAGCGTCCGTTTTGTGGAAACAATTGGCGATGAACAGGATTTGATAAATCTCTTTCTCGTTGATATGCTCAATGGCGAAAAATATCACAAAATCGTTGAGAAAGAAGTCGTTACTGAAGTTGATTTGTTTCAGGAAAAAACAGAGATTAAGAACGTTGCAACAGAAGAAGACCTGATTTGCGACGGCACCAATCTTAATGAGTATGGCTATTTTTACAATCGTGAAGGTAAAGCTGGAGGAATAATATACACAAATAAGGTACGTAATACCACCACAGCCTATACATTTGCGGATAGTGAAAGCTACGATGATTTTTGGAAAAAATACAAGCGACCTCCCGAACAGAATGAGTTCGTAAAACACATTTTGGAACGTTCCGCAATGCTTTACAGTGACAAATATCGTCGTGATACAGGCGGAGAATACACTCCACATTGTTTCGTGAGGAAACAAAACGAAATCTTGGCTCAACATTATGACATGAATGAGTTTGTCGTTTTCGATCCATGCGCCGGTGTAGGGAATTTGGAAAACCAGTTTGGCAAAGATTTCAAGCAATATTGTTATCTTTCCACATTGGAGCAAATGGATGTCGATACTTGCAAGATAAAGGGGTTTGAAAACACAATCCGTTTTGATTTTCTGAAAAGTAACGCTTTCCCTCGTTTCAAGTATAAAGGTGTTGAACAGAGCATTGATGAAATAGCCAGACTTGAAAAACGCAAACTGATGATAGTGATGAATCCGCCTTACCAGAGGAAAAAAGGGTTCAAAAATGACTTGGCTATTGAATTCTTTAATAAATGTGTACAATTACAACCAGATGTAATTGTATATTATTGTAAAACAGAATTCTTTTTGCGAAATACCATTGAAAATTATGTAAAGGCTGGGTACAAAATAAAAAGTCATATTTTTAGTAATGCCAAAGATACTTTTCATCTTTCAGAATGGTCAGTGAGTCAAGTCATATTTGATAAAAATGAAGGCGAAAATTTGAATTGTGAAAAAATCAGAGCTTCAAGATATGAAATAAATTTAACAAACGATGTTCTTGTTTATAAAAACACATATATGTACGATAATTCGCGTCCTAATTTAATCACAGAAATAGAGAGATGTATAGTTGAAAATGCACAAGGAATGATTATTGGACAATGGTGTTATTTGAATAGTGTGTTAAAAATAAGTAATGATGATAATAGGCATGGGAATAAGATAACCACAAAGAATTTAAAATATTGTCTTCTATCAAAAGGATTAAATTTTAATACACATCACAAATATTTTGAATGGAATTATTTGGTGTATCGGGGACGTATTGATGATATATCGGAAGAATTGTTTAATGATGCGATAATGTTTTCGCTTTTTTATAAGGGCTTTCTTTTTTCAAATAAAGGGCAACGCAATTATCTTATGCCGTTTACATCAGAGCAATTGGGATGTGCAAAAAACGACTTGAATGTGAAACTGATTAGCGGAAATACAAAAAATCTGTTTTCTGAAAATAATGATGAGGAAAGCGAGTTTGATTTCCGTGAGTGGCTTTCACAATTTGATTTTTCCACAGAGGCAAAAGATTTGTTTGACGCTGCATTGAAGATATTCAAATACTATCACAAGAATTATCCCGACCACGATTGGAACGACAGTTATTATGATATTGCCAATGCTATAATGGAAAAAGATATATCCTCATTTCAAATTCCAAATGAAGACAAGCGCAGACTTTATCGTGTTAAAACGACCAAGGGCACGAAAGGTTTTGGACGCAATACGATAAAGGAATTCGTTCCGAGTGAGCAATTGCCGATTTTCAATGATTTCTTCGATAAAAGAGATGTATTGGCACGCAAAATAAATCGCGAACTTTTGGATGAAGGCTTGCTTTTATGGGAAAGGGAAAATATATATTAAAAGAAGATGAACGATAAAGATTCCATATTGAGCAACATTGATATTTCAGCATCAGAAAACGGAACTCCTGTTTCGTTCTTCTCCGAAGTGCGTCAAATAATTGATGAAGCACGCAGCAACGCCGTGCGAAGCGTTGATTTCTGCCGCGTGATGATGTATTGGAATATCGGAAGACGTATTTTTGAGGAGGAACAGCAGGGGAAGGACAGGGCTGAATATGGGACCTATCTGATCAAGAACCTTGCAGAGAATCTGGAACCAGAATACGGAAGCGGATTCTCGTATCGACAGCTCGCTTTTTGCAGGCAGTTTTATCTGGCTTATCCAATTGTGAACGCACTGCGTTCACAATTGAATTGGTCACAATACTAATTCTGCCAACTGAAAAACAACTTAAGAAAGAAATAGAGGAAATTAAGAATCTGATAGAAAAAAGAAATAATTATTAAAATTTTAAAACTATGGATAGCAAATTAGGACTTGATTTTAACAAGGTCGCACAGGCTCGTCAGCTCGCAAAGAACATCGCTGACCAGGTGCAGGAGTTCGTTGAACAGTACACAACCGTCGCAGTGGAGCGCACGCTCTGCCGCCTGATGGGTATCGACGGCGTTGACGCCAACAACGTGCCGTTGCCAAACGTCATCGTCGAGACATTGAAAGACAAGGGCGTCCTCAACGAGGGCGCGTTGTTCTTCATCGCCAACGCAATGATTCAGACGGGCTTGAAGCCGCAGCAGATCGCCGAACAGGTCGCCGAGGGCAAGCTCGACATCACCAAGGTCGTCACACGCGACGCAAAGAAGATCGCGGAGACATTGCAGCCTGTCATCGATGAGAACGTGGCTCGCATCCGCGCCCGTCACGACCGCCGCGACCATTATCTCAACACCATCGGCGAAGGCCCGAAACCTTATCTCTACATCATCGTCGCCACAGGCAACATCTACGAAGACGTCGTTCAGGCCGTGGCCGGCGCGCGTCAGGGTGCCGATGTCATCGCCGTCATCCGCACGACAGGCCAGAGCCTGCTCGACTACGTGCCTTACGGCGCGACGACGGAAGGCTTCGGCGGTACGTTCGCCACGCAGGAGAACTTCCGCATCATGCGCAAGGCTCTCGACGAAGTGGGCGAGGAGCTTGGCCGTTACATCCGCCTCTGCAACTACTGCTCCGGCCTCTGCATGCCTGAAATCGCCGTCATGGGCGCATTCGAAGGCCTCGATGTCATGCTCAACGACGCCCTCTACGGCATCCTCTTCCGCGACATCAACATGCAGCGCACCTTGATTGACCAGTATATGTCACGTATTATCAACGGTTTCGCGGGTGTCATCATCAACACTGGTGAAGACAACTACCTCACCACCGCCGACGCTGTCGAGGCTGCCCACACCGTCCTCGCCTCCGACCTCATCAACGAACAACTTGCCTTGATGGCAGGTTTGAAAGAAGAACAGATGGGACTCGGTCACGCCTTCGAGATGGACCCGATGCTTGAAAACGGCTTCCTCCTCGAACTCGCACAGGCTCAGATGACACGTGAGATCTTCCCGAAGGCAACGCTGAAATACATGCCGCCTACCAAGTTCATGACAGGTAACATCTTCCGCGGTCACATCCAGGACGCTTTGTTCAACATGATCGGCATCTGGACAAACCAGGGCATACAGCTTCTCGGAATGCCGACGGAAGCAATCCACACTCCGTTCATGAGCGACCGTTACCTCTCAATAGAGAATGCAAAATATATCTTCAACAACATGCGCAGCATCGGCGATGAGATGCAGTTCAAAGAAGGCGGCATCTGCCGTGAACGCGCCAAGCTGGTGCTCGACAACACAATTGCTCTTCTCGAAGAAATCAACAAGGAAGGTCTCTTCACCGCTCTCGAAAAAGGCATCTTCGGCGATGTGAAACGTCCGAAGAACGGCGGCAAGGGCCTCGAAGGCGTCACGATGAAAGGCGACAACTACTACAACCCGTTCGTTGAAATCATGAAGGGAAAGAGATAATAAAGTTCGAAAGTTTATAAAGTTCGAAAGCATCTGGCGCACGATGGAACATCATGCGCCAGCTTTTTTATGGTTCACATATTACGGACTTTTACAGTGCCGATTGCGCTTTCTTTCTCATCTCTTCGGCGAAAGCACCGAATTCTTTCACGTTCATCTCCTTGATGAAGATAAGTCCGTGTGTCGATCTGATGAGTTGGCTCTCGTTCTCGTAAAAATAGTTCTTCCCGAGTATCAACTGAATGTCTTTCAACTGTTTGACCCAGATGCTTTCTGCGAGTTCGCTGAACGCCCCGTCGAAGTCGGGACTTGGATATTCGGCTTTGACCTGCGTGAGGTAGCTTGATGCGAACGACTTTTCGAGTACGGCCATGGCGTTGAGCGACACGGGGATGTATGACGTGGCTTCCGTCGGGTGGAACTTGAACCAGACATTGCGGTATCCGATGATCTTGAGGTCGGAGAGGTCGGTTTCTTTTGCCCATTCGGTGACGGCGCCGGCGACGGCCTGCAGAACCTTGAAATGAGTGTCAGGACCGCTGCCTTCGGGGTCGATGACGACGCTTATCGTCGTGGGTTTTATCTCACGCAGCTGATTGAGAATCGGAAGGATGTCACGCTCGTAATTTGGTCCCTGCGAGAACAGGTTGCCTTGGTAGAAACCGAGCCTCAGATGATGCACGTTCTTGACCTGCGTTCCGGTGTAAGCCCATACAAGCTCCTCCTCGAACTCGCGGATCATGCCCTTAAGACTTTGAATCTTAGGCTGGTTCTTCTCTCCGTCGTAGCTGTTTCTCAAAATCTCAATCTGTTCTGACAAAAGTCTTTCGAGTTCCTCCGTATTCTTTATATTCCATATCCCTACCATATCCCTGACGATTCGGTGACTGAAGCCGCGCCGCATCTCTTCGGCGTCTTTTCTCGCGACATTGTCAAGGTAATGATAGACATCCTTATCATATTTGAATTTATAGCCTTTCTCGAAGAAATCAGGATAATTAAGCATCTGGATCTTGCCTTTTCTGATGAAATTGAGAGTAAATTCAAGCGATTCCCTCAAAAAGCCGTTTGTCACGGAGTTGAAACCAGATGTCATGACGGCGAAATGCACTTCGTTCGATATATCTCTTGTCTGGCGGTTGTTCAACGGCATGATTCCCAGCATGATGTCGTCGTGGTGCGGGCCGGTGTTGTATATGACCTCGTTCTTGGGTGCGACGGAGCCTTTCATCAGTTTCTCTTCAGTAACCCTGATTACTTCTTTTACGGTGTCGAGGCTGACATTCGGAATCATGCGGCAGCGTTCGTCGTTGAGAAGGTCGTCAAGTGTGAGTCTGTGTGCGTATTTGTTTAATTTCTTGCATAACCCGATGATGGCGCGCTGTGTTTTCTCAACAGTCCATACACCTTTTTTATAATAACGGCTGATGGTGTCTTCCAGACGGCATGCCGACCCTTCTGTGAGATAGAAACGGGCGTTTTCAAGTCCTTGAAGCGCAGTCGCCGGATAGAGCGTCATCTTCGGTGATTCGAGAGCGTCCTTGACAATGAATGCGTTAGCTTCACCGGCGGCGTAGATCAGAGCCACAACGTCTTTGTTATAAAGTATAGACTCCAATCCAATCGTTATTACGAGCCGGTTCTTGGAAACTTCGATTCCTCCGAGGTCGGATGCGGCGTCGGTCTGTGTCGCATAGTTCGTTTTCGTCAGCTGGGTGTTTGAATATCTGTTGCTTCCGCTCACGTTGAACGCCACGCGCCCGTCGCTGCCGATCGGACTCATGAAAAACCCGATGCCGCCTTTCTCGTGAATCTTGTCCTCGTAGCGGGCGCACCAGTCGTCAATCATGAAAATGGACTGCTGCTGAATCTTCTCAAGGCTATTTTTCGGTGAACGGTAACGCAGGTCAAGGTTGATTTTGTAATCCGGAAAAACATCCTTGTATGACATGCCTTCGTAAAGAGGAATCTCATCGGTGTTGATCAGCAATGCTTTGGCAGGATCGAGGCCGAAACCTTTGATGTAAATCTCGTTCACATAATTATAGAAAGAATTATGCTGACTCGGTGCGATTGGGTAGAATTCATCCATCTGAACGAATTGCAAACCAGACAGTTGCGGCTTCGCAACAGAACCGAGACCGTATTTTTTCAAAATCTCCTGAATCTTTGGAGTGTCCCAGTTGTCGAGAATTTCGTGAGTGTATTGGATGAAATATTGAGGGGTCTTGCCTGTCGGAAGAGAGATGACACCATCCGGGTTTTGTGCGACCCATTCGATGAAACGCAACGCCATCATCAAACCCATTCGTGGAACGCTTTCTGTAACAATATATGGCATTGTCGTGGTCATCTCGTTGATGCCAGACTCGTTGACAAACGCCTGTTCAACGGCTGAAAAATTTTTTTTCATATTTGTGTAACATTTTGATGTGCAAAGGTACTATTAATAGTGAAAAAAACGTAATTTTGTCGAAAAATTTTTAATGGATATTTTAAGAATTATATTGGAAACTATTGGCATCGGATTGCTTTTTATTCTTGGAATAAGATGGAGAAAAATGCGTAACAGTTTGAAATTCATCGTGGTCTTTTGCATTACTGCGATTTTGCTGATCTGTTTGAAGGAAAATGAAAAAGATGATATGACATCGCTTTTGTGGTACGACGCACCCGCTGACATTTGGGAGTCGGCATTGCCGCTCGGAAACGGTCGCCTCGGCATGATGCCTGACGGCGGTGTCTTTAGAGAAAATATTGTCTTGAATGACATCACGATGTGGTCGGGATCGGAGGCGGATTACTCGAATCCGAAAGCGAAAGAATCGCTGCCGGAAATCAGGCGGCTGCTTCTTGAAGGCAGGAATTATGAGGCACAACAGCTTATGTATGAGACGTTTACGTGCGGAAACAAAGGGTCTAATTACGGAGCTGGTGCTGATGCCACTTTCGGCTGCTATCAGACATTGGGGAATATTGAGATTGATTATTCCTACGGCAATGACGCGAAAACAAAAAATTACCGCCGCGGTCTGGATTTGAAGACTGCCACCGCATTCACTGAATTTGCAATCGGTGACGTTAATTATAAAAGGGAGTATTTAGTTTCCCGCAATAGCGATGTTGCGGTGATTCGTATGACTGCGGACAGGGCAAATGAGATTAATTTCACTGTGAAAATAGACAGGGAAAAAGATTCATCTTTAATAAAGTTTATGGCAGAAGACGGCGCAATTGTGATGAGCGGACAACTGAATGACGGTGTCGGCGGCGGAAACGGAGTGAAATATCTGTCAAAACTTTCAGTTAAAAATAAAGACGGAAATGTTGAATATGTTGACAATCAGATAACTGTGACAAACGCCACTGAAGTCATGCTGGTTTTCTCATCTGCGACGAATTTCAAAAATGACGATTATGTTTCTTTTGTCGAGGAGAAATTGGAAAACGCCAGGTCATTTTCATTCAAGAGGTTGCATGAAGAACATGTGAGGTCGTATCGGAAATTCTATGACCGCGTTGAACTGAATCTTGGCGAGCCGATGAAATTGTCACTGACGACGGAAGAACAACTCGTTGATTATCAAACTGAACAAGACCCGTCGTTTGCGGCGTTGTATTTTAATTTCGGAAGGTATCTGTTTATCTCGTCCACACGTGAAGGGCTGCTCCCGCCTAATTTGCAGGGGCTTTGGGCGAACACAATCCAGACCCCGTGGAACGGTGATTATCACTTGAATATCAACCTCCAGATGAATCATTGGATGACCGATGTGTGCAACATGTCGGAACTCAACGGACCTCTGATTGAATTTACAAAAGAGCTCGTGAAATCCGGTGAGCAGACGGCAAAGTCGTTTTACGGCGCTGACGGCTGGGTGGCGCATGTGGCGTCGAATCCGTGGCGTTACACGGCTCCGGGTGAAGACCCGTCGTGGGGTGCAACGAACACCTGCGGAGCATGGCTGTGTCAGCATCTTTACAACCATTACCTTTATTCGCAAGATGTTGATTATCTGAAAGAAATATATCCCGTGCTGAAAGGCTCGGCGGAGTTCTTCCATTCGATATTGATTGAAGAGCCGTCGCACAAATGGCTCGTCACCGCTCCGACATCGTCGCCGGAAAACGCATTCTTGGACGATGATGGCCGTTGGACTTACGTGTGCATGGGTTCGACGATGGATGTCCAAATCGTGACCGAACTGTTTCAAAACGTGATTTCAGCCAATGAAATACTCGTTGAAAATCATTGTATTGTCGATGACGACATGGATTTTGTTGATGCATTGAGGTCAGATCTGCTCCGTTTCCCGCCGATGCAGATAAGCAAGGACGGATATTTGCAGGAGTGGCTCGAAGATTATAAGGAAACCGACATCCATCACCGTCATGTGTCGCATCTCTTCGGATTACACCCCGCCGGTCTGATAACCAAGACAAAAACCCCGGAACTGTTTGAGGCTTGCAAGGTTACGCTGAACCGTCGCGGCGATGAGGGCACCGGCTGGTCGAGGGCGTGGAAGATAAATTTCTGGGCGCGTCTCCACGATGGAGAACGTGCCGACAAACTTATAACCTCGCTGCTGACTCCTGCTGTGAGCGGCGACGGAACGAAAGTGAAGGCCGGGACATATCCGAATCTGTTCTGCGCACATCCGCCGTTCCAGATTGACGGAAACCTCGGCGGGACAGCCGGCATCGCCGAGATACTGTTGCAGAGCCACGACGGTTTCATAGAACTGCTTCCCGCAATACCGTCAAGATGGAAGGCTGGAAATTTCAAGGGGCTTTGTGCAAGAGGCGGCGCAGTGGTCGATTGCCGGTGGAAAGACGGAAAAGTGACCGAAGTGAAAATCAGCTCCAAATGTGGCGGGAGATATAAAATAAAGAACCCGAATACGGGCGAATTGATGGAAATCACTTTAAATGCAGGAAAAAGTAAAAAATTAAAATTGAAATAATAATCGTAAAATTCTGAAATAAATGAAAAAGTTATTACTTGCAGCGACAATGGTCGCAATGTTGAGCGCATGCTCTGACAAAACCATAATGCAGGCCAATCTTGACATCGTTCCTAAACCTAATGTGATGGAATTTGTCGAGCAAAGCCGTCAATTCAACATCAACGTGAAAACCGTGATTGTTTCAGACAGTGAGGAAAGTCAATTCAATGTTGAATACCTTCAGTCATATCTGAAGAACATCGTGAAAGGCGATTTCGTTGTCTTGAAAGCCGCCGAGAAGAACTTCATCGGCCTTGAGATTTGTGATGACATAAAAGGCGACGAGGAGTATGCCTTGCATGTTGACGGCAGATGCATAATAATCAAAGCCCGCACACAGACCGGATTGTTTTATGGCATTCAGACATTGCTGCAGATGCTTCCCGCTGAAGCGTTCGATAAATGTAACGATGTGAGAATCGATGAGTTGAATGTGCCGGCGATGAATATCAGCGACGCTCCACGTTTCCGTTATCGCGGAATGCATCTCGATGTGTCGCGAACCTTCTTTGATACTGAATATATGTACAAGTTCATCGATGCCCTGTCGCATTATAAAATAAACAACCTCCATTGGCATCTCGCCGATGACCAGGGTTGGCGTGTCGAGATAAAGAAATACCCCCTTCTCACCGAAGTCGGGGCGTGGCGCGGCGCCGAGGAACGCCTGAAACCGGCATACGGCTCCGGCAACGAGCGTAACGGAGGTTTTTATACACAGGAGGAAATCAAGGCGATAGTGAAATACGCCGCCGACCGTAACATCAACATCATTCCGGAGATTGACCTTCCGGGGCACAGCAAGGCCTTCGCGGTCTGTTATCCGGAGATAATCTGCGACATCCATAACGACCATTACAGCGTGCAGCACGAGGTCAATAACGTGTGGTGCATCGGACGTGAAGAGAACTATGCCATTCTTGAAGACATCATCAGTGAAATGGTTGAACTTTTCCCGTCCAAGATTTTCCACATCGGCGGCGATGAGGTCAATATGGACTGCTGGAAAGAATGCCCTCGCTGTCAGGCTCTCATGAAGGAGAAGGGTATGACCGATGTCATCGAGCTTCAGAATTATTTCGTGCGTCGGCTTGAAGCGATACTCGCAAAATACGGCAGGACGATGGCCGGCTGGGACGAAATAATCGACGGCGGCGGGCTGCTTCCTGAATCTGTCGTTTATGCGTGGGCGAGTCTCGACCGCGGAATGAAATCCGTCAAAGGCGGTCATCCTACGGTGATGATTATCGGCGAATACATGTATTTCGATATGAAACAGAGTGCCGACGAACGCGGACTCAAATGGGCGGGCATCACTCCGCTTGAAAAGACATACAGTTTCGACCCGGTCGGAACTTTTGAGTTGAACGAAGAGGAAACAGAACTCGTCCTCGGCCCGCAGGGCGGCGCGTGGGCGGAATGCTTTCAGGTGAAAGATTTCATTGATTATCAAGTGTTTCCAAAACTATTGGCATTGTCGGAGATAGGCTGGACGAACCGTGAACTCCGTTGCTGGGACGATTTCCAGAACAGACTGTTTGACGCTCAATACGACCGTATGTATGCGATGGACTTGAAATTTCGCATAGCACCGGCTGATGTTTCTTACGAAAACGGAAAAATCGTCGCCGCGAAAGACAATGACATCCTTACAATACGCTACACCGACAATAAGACCACACCGACTTTGGAGTCACCGGTTTATAATGAGCCGATAGCGACAGAGACACCAGAAAACTATCGTTTCGCCACGTTCTTCAAAGACCGTTCAAGCATTGCGAGAGGCCCGCAAAATATTGAGCTTCATCATTATATGAAACCGACAACAACGGTGGAGTCGAATATCCCGTTCCAAGAGGACATTAACCTTTTGGTTGATTACGACCTCGAAACATACGTCTTCACCGGCCGCGCCGTCGTCGCCGGCGACTACGTGAAGTTTACTTTCGACGAACCCGTTGAATGTCATTCGATTGGAATGTGTACGGGCTATTACACGCTCGCTGTCTATGGCATCCTCAACGGCTACATTGAATATTCATACGACGGCGAAAATTATGTCAAAGGCGAGCGTTTCACCTACGACATGTTCGACGGCTACAGGGCGTATTGCCATCCTGAACAGCCGGTCAAGTCGGTGCGCATCGTTGCTGATGGCATCTGCGAACACGAACTTACTGCTATTCAAGATTTGAGAATCGAGTGAATTGACGCGGCTGTGTCTGAAATTCAGCGGAGTATGTCCCAGAAGCTTTCCGGCAGATACACGTTTTCGACATCCGTTGCGTCTTTGAACAGTGGGGCGATGTCGCACGGCTCGAAGCCCGCTATGCCGCAGCCGACAGGAGTGACCAAAAACCTCAACTCCTGATGTTGCTTCGCGAACTCGATGAATTCATCGACGTAAGGCTTGATTGTCTCGATGCCTCCCTGCATCGTCGGGATGGCGTATGACTGCCCCTGCAAGCCGACGCCGTTGCCCCATACGGCACCGAAGTGCTTGTATGCGGCGTAGGCTGCACCGCCGGCATGGGCGCCCATTAAATTGCTGCCGAAGACGAAAATCTCGCCCGGCTGTAATGATGAAATGTGATTTGGTGTTGTTCTGTACTGTTTTTTGGGCATAGTGCAAAATGATAGAAATTTTTTTCTGAATGAGAATTTCGGTGCGGCTTCGTAAACTGCAGCGGTTTCGTTGAATTCGTGATACGCCGTCGTGGCATCGTATTTTATGTCATACGTTCCTTGTGCGTAATTCTCTATTATATAAGGTGTTACAACTTCATTCATCATCTTCTTGTAGCGTTGGTTGATGGCTGCCGGAGTGATTCCTAACTGTGCCGCAATCTCTTTCTGACTGAAACCGGCATAAAAAATCATGCTCCCGATCTCCTGCATCATTCTGTCGTTCATGTAATGCCGTGAGATGGCCTCGCAAACCTGCTGCATCATGTTGTCTTCCGGCTCGCCGGAGCGGATGTATTCCAGAATGTCATCGGATGCGGTGTCGGAAAGGTTCGCGAACTCTTTGTTGTACGCTTTCAGCGCATCAAGAATCACGAAATGAAAACCGTTGGTCATCCACGTCGAGAGCTTGACATTCGCCGGACGGTCGAGCAGCGGCTTGAAATCGTGAGTCATCAAATGAATGTAATACTCGTGCGCCAATGAGTAGAAATCAAGACCGGTCTTGTATCTCAATTGGTATTTCCTGTCGAAAATCTCGTAGGCTTTACGGCAATATTTGTAAAAATACTCTTTTGTGTAATAAGAGTCGTAATTTGCTAATCTGTTGACAATCAAATCGTCTTCCATAATCAAAATATTTATTTTAAAAAATTTCGCAAAATTATCATTTTTTTTCAAAACAGCTTAATTAATTTCTGAAAAATTCTTTTAAAGGGTCAAAGAATATCAAATAAATTGTTCAATTTAAAAATCAGTATCATGGAAAAAGATGTTAAAAACATGGGGAAAGACAATGTAAAGAAAGTGTTTAATCTTGTTATCGTTGACGAGTCGGGGTCGATGAGCATCATCCAGCGTGAGGCGTTGGCGGGCATCAACGAGACAATAGAGACATGCCGCAAGATTCAGGAAGCGCATCCAGAGATGGAGCAGATGATGACGTTGATCACGTTCGACAGCGGGCATTTCAAAGTGCATTTCGACAATGTGAATGTCGGCGGAGTCAGAAAATTAGGGCCGAACGAATACCGTCCGGGCGGCGCCACTCCGCTTTACGATGCGATAGGAAAGGGGATTGCGATGCTCAACGCACAGACCTCCGTTGATGACAACGTCTTGGTGACGATAATCACCGACGGCGAGGAGAACTGCAGCTCGGAATATAACCTCGGCATGGTGAAAAACCTCATCGAGAAACAGAAGAAACTCGGCTGGACATTCACGCTCATCGGCACCGACAACCTCGATGTCGAGGGCATGGCAGGCTCGATGTCTATCGACAACCACCTCGCTTTCGCTGAGAATGCAGTGGGGACAATGGCGATGTTCGCTCACGAAAGAAGGTCAAGAACACGTTACAACGACAGTCTCGCATGTGATGAGGAAAGACCGAAGGGAAGTTATTTCGACGAGAAATAAAACTTTGCAAATCAGCCGGGCATTACGTCTTCATCGATGTGATGCCCGGCCTCCTTTCAAATAAAGTCAACGCCGTATTAAAAATGTTTGTACATTTGCAGAATTTTAAATCATACATAAAATATGTCAGAACAATTGATTATCAAAGGAGAAAGCAAACACGAACTGTATTCAAATCTGCTTCCGCAAATTAAGTCATTAGTGGAAAACGAGCCGGATACGATAGCGAACATGGCAAATATAGCAGCGTGTCTCAAGGATACGTTCCATTTTTGGTGGGTCGGGTTCTACAGAGTTGCCGGTGAAGATCTTGTCCTCGGCCCGTTCCAAGGCTCGGTGGCATGTACGAGAATCAGGAAGGGCAGGGGAGTGTGCGGTGCCGCATGGCAGGAAAAACGGACGATAGTCGTCCCCGATGTCGATAAGTTTCCTGGACATATAGCGTGCAGCTCTTTGTCACGCTCTGAAATCGTCGTTCCGATATTCGAGGGTGACAAAGTAGCTGCGGTTCTCGACATCGACAGTGAGAAACTCGGATGTTTCGATGATGAGGATAAAGTCTGGCTTGAAAAACTCGTCGCCATTGCAGGCGTTTAGTCAGCCTGCGCGAAATATCCCGACATACTGAGCATGAATATCGCCATGCCTTGGATGTGGGTGCCGAATCTGCCAAACACTTCCTCAAGTTTGCAGTCGGTGTTTTCGAGTGCTACACCCATCAACTCACTGTTTACGAACGGTACCATGTCGTCTTCCATGCTGTGGAAAAGATAGATGTCTTCGCCGGCTTTTGGAGTCCATGTGCCGACGAGTTCGTTCTTTCTTGCTGCCTCTATGAACTTGGCGGTCATCGGGTCGTTTTTGTCCAAAAATGACGGCGTGAAGATTTTTGACGCCTCATGGTCTTTGAACAATAACGAAAGATAAAGTGACGAATGTTTCTTTGACAGGACTTTCTTGTAATTGTCGTGCATCTCGCCGATGAAGACATCATCAAGGTTGAGACCGAGGTTGTAAGATGTGTTCATCCCGTTGACAATCATCGGCATTGCCATCGGTATTCCAGTAAAATCATTTCCGATTACATCATCGTATGTGGCTTCGATGCTGTGAGGGCCGGCACCGACGAACGATTTGTTGAAATGAATCTGGTCGGAATAATCTTCTGTCACCATTCGCAGCACTGACATCGTGGCTTCACCGCCTTGTGAGTAACCGACGTTGTAACGTTCATCGCCGACTTTGTAACCATTGTCTTCGAGATATTGTTTCATTGCGAAATATGCGTCAATGCTTGCTGTGGCTGTCGCTTCCCAGTTCAGATAAGGATGTTCCATATCGACGGTGCTGCCGTATCCGATGTAGTCGGCCATCACCATGGCGTATCCGAACGGCACAAGAATCGATTCCGGTTCCAAGCATTTTTTCGACGGGCATTCATCGTCGGAGCAAATGGTGAAATGATTGGCGATGATGATGCCTTTGAGTTTCTTGTCGGTCGTATTCTTGATGTAAATTCTTCCTGAAAGGGTGGCTGGGTTGCCGAATACGTCTTTCGACTGATATTTCATCACGCCGGTGGACATGCCATCGCCCCAATGTTCACGTAAGGTGCCGAAAAGTTGTGCGGGGGTAATGAAATAAGGTACATCGTCATAAATCATGCCGATAATTGAGTCTATGCTTGAACCGATGCTGGAGTGGTCAAGCAATTTCTGGAAGATGTCAATTAAATTTTCTGGTAATGAAATGTTTTCGACATTGCTTACCTCATAAATTGGTGTAATAGGTTCAACGGAATCGTTGTCGTCTTTCTTGCAGCTGAATGCAACCAAAACCAGCATCACTGCGATTAATGAATGTTTCAAGATGTTTTTCATGGTTTTAAATTAATAAAAATTCGGCTGCAAAAATAATAAATATTTCGCATATTGCACGCAGAAAAAAATTATTTTTCACTGATCCAGAAAAATGAGCGCAAATTTTTAATTGTCTTCGGACGTTTTTTTTTGTATTTTTGCGTTTCAATTCTAAAAAGATGAAAGAGATTAAAGTTGACGTTGACTTGATGCTTCGCACTGCGCTTGACATCGGCCAGAACCTTTGGGTTTACGGTGCCGACGTGAGAAGGGTGGAGGATGCGGTGTCGAGGATTTGCAAAAGTTACGGAGTTGCACATATTGAGGTTTTCTGCATCGCTTCGTTGCTGCAGGTCTCGGTCAGGATGCCCGACGGGACATATCTTCAGGAGATGCGGAGGCTTAAGGCGAGTGGCAACAACATGGCGAGGCTTGAGGAGCTGAACGACATCTCGCGCAAGATATGCAACAAGGAGATAACCTTGGATGAAGCGGGGTCGAGGATACGCAGGGTCAAGACGATAGAGCCGTACCGGTCGTTGTATTATTACGTCGCGGCGGCGTTTGGTGCGGCTGCGTTCTGCTTTTTCTTCGGCGGCACGTGGCACGACAGCATTGCGGCGGTCATTGCTGCGGTACCGATCACTTTTTTCGACCGGCATGTCCTTCTGAAAGCTGACATGATGGCGCGGATCATGCTTGAGGCGTTGACAGGCGGCATCTTCGTGCTTCTGGCGGTGCTTTGCGGAATCGGCGAGAACGTTGACCTGATAAGCATCGGGGTCTTGATGCTGCTGACACCCGGAATGGTGTTCGGCAACGCAATACAGGATTTTCTCAACAGCGACGTCCTTGCCGGCTTGTCAAATCTGGTGAAAGCAATCATTGTTTCGGTGATGATCGCCATCGGAATCGGCGCATCGTACATTCTGTGGGGGAGGATAGTGTGATGACAAACATCTGGTTCGTTTCTGTCGCCGGCGGCATCGGCGCAGCTTCATTCGGGTTACTTTACCACCTCAAGCCGAAACATCTTCCGTATGCTTTGATATGCGGCTTCATCACGACATTGATAATGATGGCAGGGACTGAGACATACGAATTCGGCAACTTGATTTCTAATTTTGCGGCTTCATTCTGTGGGGCGTTGCTCTGCATCTTTCTCTCTCGTTATAAGAAAGCCCCGTTCACTGTTTTCATGGTCCCGTCGTTGTTCCCGCTCGTCCCCGGAAGGGCGTTATATTACTCGATGGTCGGCTTCATGACTCATGACAAGGAGCTTTTCATCGACAATATTGTCGCATCTGTTGAGATAGCTTTCGGTATTGCGATAGGCATCATGCTCGCCAATGTTTTCAACGTTTTTTATCTGAAAGAGAAAAAGAAAGTGGAGAAAAAGACTAAAAATTGATTTCATGAATGAGTTGAAAAATAAGGTAGCATTGCAATGCTTCTTAAATTGAAATGAAAATTTAAAAAAATGATGGCTGGAACATTTAGGTGCGCCAGCCATCTTCTTTAATAATTAAATACCGTCAATTACTTAAAGTAACGGTTGAAGAGACCTTCGAAGCCTTTGCCGTGGCGTGCTTCGTCTTTAGCCATCTCGTGGACTGTGTCGTGGATGGCATCAAGGTTGCGTTCCTTGGCGATGCGTGCGATGCGCATCTTGTCTTCGCAGGCGCCGCATTCGGCGACCATTCTCTTTTCGAGGTTGGTCTTGGTGTCCCAGACGACATCGCCGAGGAGCTCCGCGAATTTCGCGCAGTGTTCGGCTTCTTCAAATGCGTAGCGTTTGAATGCTTCTGCAATTTCAGGATAACCTTCGCGGTCGGCCTGACGGCTCATTGCCAGGTACATGCCGACTTCTGTGGCTTCACCCATGAAATGTGCGTTGAGGTCTTTGATCATGTCTTCACCTGTGCCTTTGGCGATGCCGATGACGTGTTCTGTGACGAAATTCAATTTCGCACCTTCTTCCAGAACATTCCATTCAACAATCTGTTTGCACTGCGGGCATCTCTCCGGAGCCTCTTCACCTTCGTGAACATAGCCGCAAATCGGGCATACGAATTTTTTCTTCATGATAAATTTGATTTTAATTAAAATTTAACGTTATGTTTGTGTTTAATGATTTTTTAAATTTCTATGGATATGGAATCGCTACGCGATTCTCTAATCTCTAATCTTTTATCTCTAATCTTATTTGGCTGCGTGTTTATAACCTTTGACCTTATCCCAGTCGCCTCTCGTGAAATCGGGCATTCTCACCGGCATGCCGTGATTTTCAATTGATGCAGCCGAAAGCTCACCGATGCATGACCACTCCGCCGCGTCATAGACATCTTCATCGAGCGGGAGACCGTTGCGCAGACAATATATCAGACGGTAGTCCATGATGAAATCCATTCCGCCGTGACCGCCAACTTCTTTCGCTTTCTGCTCAATATCAACGATGATTGGGTGTTTGTAAGCGATCAATAACGAGTCTTTTACGTTTTCAGGAACCCATGTGTGATAGTCGAGAACCTCGTTGTCGGGTATCAAGCCTTCCGGAAGGTTGCCGCTCTTCATCGTGAAGCCCTCCCTCATGTATTTGTTCGCCCAGCCTTCGGTTCCGGTGAGCTGATACAGTCTGTTGTACGGACGCGGGGTGTAAACGTCGTGTTCAATCAATATCGTCTTGCCTTTGTGTGTCTGAATCATCGTCGTTGTCATGTCGCCGTTGGCAAAGGTGTCAACGCTCATTGTCTCTTTGGCTATTTCGAGTCCGTTGTATGAAGGTGTGCTCATCGAGACGAGATATTCCATCCTGTCGCCGCGGTGGATGTCTAAAACCTGACATATCGGTCCGAGGCCGTGCGTGGCATAGACATCGCCGCTGTGTTTCTGGTTGAAGTCAAGACGCCAGTTGCCCTGATAATAAGGCCAGAACGGTTCGAGGTTATGGATGTAAGCTCCTTCGCCGTGGATGACTTCGCCGAAGAGGCCGTTCTGCGCCATGTTGAGGCATGTCATCTCGAAGAAGTCGTAGCAGCAGTTTTCGAGCATCATGCAGTGACGGCGTGTCTGTTCGGAGACATCAACGAGCTGCCAACATTCATCGATGGAAGTGGCGGCAGGCACCTCGATGGCTACGTGCTTGCCGTGCTGCATGGCGTAAACGGCGATCGGGACGTGAACCTGCCAGCTGGTGCAGATGTAAACGAGATCAATGTCATCACGTTCACAAAGCTCCTTGTATGCTTCCGGCCCGACATACTCCGCCGCGCGGGGAAGCCCCTTGGCCTCTATCACGTTTTTCTGCACTTTCTCAATGTTTTCCGGAAGGAGGTCGCACAACGCAACGGCCTTGACGCCGTCGATAAATGTCATGCGGTTCACAGCATCTGGACCACGCATGCCGAGACCTACAAAGCCGATTCTCACTGTGTCTATCGGCTCCGCCGCGAACTGCAACATGCTCGTCTGACCCTCTGCACGCTGCGGTTCGTCGAAAACGATGGCGTTGTCAATTATCTTGTAGTTTTTTGTTTCTTCTTCATTATTGCTTGTGCAGCAACACATTGAGATGATTAAAATAAACAATCCCAATACAATGTCATGCTTTTTTCTCATTTTCGATGGTTTGAATTTTCGAGGCGTAAAATTACCACTTATTTTGTTATGAAAATACTATTTCCCGAAAAATATTTTTGTATATTAACCGGATGTTTTTGACATTGACAGTGAGATTATTTAGATTTTAAACAATTTTTCAAAAACGTAACAAGTAAAATGAATTTATTTTTAAGTTTTTTTCTATTTTTGCAAAAAATTAAATTAAAAAATGGAAGATTTACTCGCTATTGCAGCTCAATTTGAGATTTCGGAAAAGATTACCGCCGTAAAACCTCTCGGCGAAGGCCTCATCAATGATACTTACAAGGTCATGGTTGACGAAAATGCCGAACCGCGTTACGTGCTTCAACACATCAATAACGCTATTTTTCAAGACGTTGACATGCTTCAAGATAATATCGAAAAAGTGACGAATCATATCCGTAAAAAGCTAATTGATAAAGGAATAGATGACATAGACCGGCACGTTCTGCGGTTCATCAAAACCAAAAACGGAAAGAATTATCATTTTGATGGCGACAAATATTGGCGCGTGATGGTCTTCGTGAAAGATTCCGTCACTTATCAGGCTGTCACGCCGGAATATTCCTATATCGCCGGAAAGTCATTTGGTGAGTTTGAGGCCATGCTTTCGGATCTGAAAGAGCCGCTTGGCGAGATAATCCTTGATTTTCATAATATTGAGTTCCGACTTAAACAACTCCGCGACGCCGTGGCTGCCGACAGGGTGGGGCGCGTGAAGGAAGTTAGATATTATATTGATGAGATTGAAAAACGCGCCGAAAAGATGACTCTCGGCGAACGTCTGTTCCGCGAAGGGAAACTGCCGAAACGCATCTGCCATTGCGATACGAAGGTGAACAACATGCTCTTTGACAAGGACGGCAACGTGTTGTGTGTCATCGATCTGGATACTGTGATGCCGAGTTTTGTCTTCTCCGATTTCGGTGATTTCCTGCGTTCGGCGGCTAGCACCGCTGCCGAAGATGAGCCGGATTTGAGCAAGATTGATTTCAATATGGAGATTTTCAAGGCGTTCACAAAAGGCTATCTCGAAGGCACTAAAGACTTCCTGCTTCCAGTTGAAAAAGAAAATTTGCCTTATGCGGCGATGCTTTTCCCGTATATGCAGACCGTCCGCTTCTTGGCCGACTACATCAACGGCGACACCTATTATAAAATAAGGTATCCGGAGCATAACCTTGTCCGCACCAAGGCGCAGTGGCGGCTGTTCGAGTGCGCCGAGGCGAAGGAAGAGGAGATGAGGAAGATATTATAAAGACTCTTTACCGGCTTGTGTGCATTAATTTGCTGTTACAGCGCGGCTCATCACTTGCGTCATGCAGTGAGCGGCACCATATCCTCCAATGAGGTTGTCTAGCGGCACCCAATCCACGCGCACGTTGTGTTTGGAATATTCAGCCTTGAGTTCTTCGCTTTGCCCGTCCACTGACATTATGTGACGTGGTCCCACCGTTAGGAAGTTGTTGGCATAATGGTCGGCATCGTCCTTGCTTATGCGTATGATGTCAACTCCTCTTGACTCGAGGAAGTCGCGGAATCCCATCCCTGAATAGTACGACTCCATGTGATACCCTTTCTGACCGGCACCACGTACATACATGTCTATCGTGAGATAATTGATGTCGTTTGTGTCTGTGGCGTCGTAGCGGTTGAAGCACATCGTGCATAAGTCTTTGTCGATGACATTGAAATATGTGTCTAAGTGCATCTGATATTGATCTTTCCAGCGTTCGCGCACAACCACCACGGTGTCATGTCCGAAGCAGTTGTTTTCGAGCAACTCGTCGATAGCGTTTTGGTTGGTTCTCAGTCCCTGCCCGATGAGGCTTATAGTTCCGAAAGGAATGTAATCGCCGCCTTCAAGATGGCTGTCTTCCCCACTGACACGATAGATTGCCGGTTCGCCGAGCTGTTCATAACAAGCTTCGATGATGTCAACCTCGGGAAATCTCTGAACAGAGTTCATGCGGCACATGATGTGTCCTTTTGGGGTCGTTATGCTTTGGTCTCTCAGGAAATACATGTTCATCAGCGGCTCGTGTATATATTCCGCCGTATATCCCGTATTGATTCCTGATTCTTCGAGTACTACGGTTGGTCTGTTGATTATGACGCGCAGCAGGTCGGAATTGCTCATCGCGGCAAGCACTTCCTGCCTGTATTCTTCTGCTTCCTCAGGCGAAATTCCTGTGCCGGCGACATCGTATGTGAGTGATCCGTTGGCGAGGGCTACAAGTTCGTCATGAGGCATTGACAACAATATGTCTGCAACCGTATATACAGTGCAGCCTTCAGCTTCGAGCATGGAGATGTAATTTCTGTGTTCGTCCGCTGCTTTATCAATGTTGAAATATGTTTCATAAAGTCCGGCAGCGGGATGAATCACACCGTCAAACAGTTCTAAACCGGGCGTGTACATCAGTATCGAACCGGCTTTGTGATATTCGGCCTGTGGGAAAACATATTCCAGTACTACCGGCTCCTCAGGCATATCAGGTTTGTTTTTAGTGCATCCGTGCGCAATCATACACGTGAATGCTATTAGTACTGTGAATTTGATCGTGATATTCATGTTGTATAAAATTGGTTTGTAATAATTCTAACAAAACAAGCGCCGAAGGCTTGAAACCCTCGGGCTTGTTTTCTTTTAACTTTACTCTCTTAACTCTACTCTTTATTCCACCGGAATGTCCTTGTTCACGTTCTTGCTTCCGACAAGTGCGTAGAAAAGAATGTAGGCGGCGCAGGCGACGACCACGATGTAGCTTGTCATGTAACTGCCTGTCCAGTCGGCGACGAGGCCCTGGAGACCGACCATGATGGCGAAGCCGAACACCATTGTCATGAATGCGCCGGAGGCGATGGCTGTGTATTTGCCGAGGCCTTCGGTGGCGAGGTTGAAGATGGCGCCCCACATCACCGAGGTGCAGAGGCCGACGAGGATGAAGGCGAAGATGCCGACCGGCACCTCAGCCCAGATGACGGAGACGTTGGCCCAGTCAATGCCAGGGACGTTGACCATCCATGAAGCAGGGGCGAACATTCCGAACAAAACCAAGACGATTGCCGCAATTGAAACCGTCGTGACCATCGCCTTTGAAGACACCTTGCTGCCGATGGCGCCGCCGATGAAACGACCGATGAGCATCATCAGCCAATAGACGGCGACGATGAGGCCAACGATAGTGGCGTTCATGCCGAGACCCGGCGTCGCTGACGTTTCAGGTGAAGTAAGATACTGCATGATGTAAGTCGGTGTTCCGACCTCGATGCCGCCGTAAAGGAAGATGGCGAGGATGCCGAGTTTGAAGTGACGGAACGAGAACGCACTGTATTTGTCTTTCTTCTCCGACTTGACTTCAACTGGCTGTGCCGGCTCCTCAATCTTGGTGAAGAGGATGACGATGAAGCCGATGACGAAGATGGCGAGTGCTATCAGCAATGCAGGTGTGGCGTCAGAGATCCTGGCTTTCGTGGCATCACCGATGAGTGCACCCATGATGATGTAAACCGCGACAGCCGCCGCCGAGTTGAACACGCCGCCAATCTGTATGAGCTGGTTGCCTTTGTTGCCGCCGCCGCCGAGGAGGTTGAGCATTGGGTTGACAACAGTGTTGAGCATGCACATGCAGAAACCAGCGATGAATGCGCCGAGAAGGTAAAGACCGAAACCGACCGAACCGCTCGCCCATTGCACCAAGATACCTATGATGCCGACCGCCAAGGCAATCAACGAGGTCTTTTTATAACCGAATTTCTTGATGAGCATACCCGAAGGGATTCCCATCACCAAGTATGCGATAAAATTGCCATAGTTTCCAATCTGTGAAAGGAAGTTGCTTGCTCCGAACTGATTTTTGACGATGACGGCCATAGGTGAGCAGAGATTTGTCACGAAGGCTATCATTGCGAAGAGGGCAATCATGACGATGATGGCTCCCCATTGTTTTGCTTTTTGTGCCATAATATTAGTTGTTTAGGTGTTTTAGTTGTTAAAGTATTTAGGTGTCAGCAAGTTTTTAAAAACTCGTGAAACTTGTGTTAAAAATTAAAAGTTAAAAATTTGAAAACTTAAACTTTATCGTCTGTCTGTATTCTTCTCCCGGACGCAGCACTGCGTTGGGGAAATTGGGTTTGTTAGGTGAGTCGGGGAGTGTCTGGCATTCCAAGGCGACGCCTTCGTAGTCCTCGTAGCTCTTGCCGCATTTGCCTGTCGGACATCCGCTAAGCCAGTTGCCAGTGTAACACTGCACGCCTGGTTGCGTGGTGAACAACTCGACTTTTATTCCCGATTCATCGCTCATGAGAGTTGCCGCCTGATGCATCTCGCCTTTCTTGTAGCCGTCGATGACCCAGCAGCTGTCGTAGCCCTTGCCGTTGATCAGGGCGTCGAACTTCTCGTTGATGTCCTTGCCGATGAGTTTCGGCTCGGTGAAGTCCATCGGTGTGCCTTTGACCGTGGCAACCTCGCCTGTCGTGATGAGTTCGTCGGTGGCTGGAAGATAGTTCTGCGCGAAGAGTTTCAGCTTGTGGTCGAGGATGTTGCCGTTGCCTTCACCTTTTAAATTAAAATAGGTGTGGTTGGTGAGATTCACGATTGTCGGGGCGTCGGTCGTTGCCGAAAGTTCGAGTGTTATCTCGTTGTCATCGTTCCAGCTGTAAACCACCTTCGCTGTCAGGTTGCCAGGATAGCCCGCTTCGCCGTCTTTAGAAAAATACGTAAACTCCACTTTGTCAGCGACTTGTCTGCCTTCCCAGTATTGGTTCGCGAAGCCGCCAGGGCCGCCGTGAAGATGATGTTTGCCGTCGCTGGTGTTTAGCACGAGCTGATATTTCTTCCCGTCGATGCTGAGCTGTCCGTGGTTGATCCTGTTTGCAAAACGTCCAGGGACCTTGCCGGCACACGGGCCGTCACCGACGTAGTCTTCAAGATTTTTGTAGCCGAGCACGACATCACGCATCTTTCCGTTTCTGTCAGGAACGATGACTGACACGATACCCGCGCCGATGTTGCAAAACGTGACTGAAGCTCCAAGCTTGTTCGTAAGCTTGAATGTCTGTACTGTTTTAACATCTTTCATGACATCGGCTATTGATACTATTCTTGAGTCATCGCTGTTTTCTGTCTTGATTTTCTTTATTTCCATGATTACCAGAGTTTGTTCGGATAAATGCCTTTGTCAATCAGGTTGACGATTTTATTCATGACATCAGGCTTATCTTCTTTGTAGGTCACGCCGAACCAGACAGCATCGCTCGACAGCACTTTGAGTTTGGCGTTCTTGCTGTTGATTTGGTTGTTGACTTCCAGCGGGATGTAATATTCAGCCTTGATGTTGGTCTGTGCCGGTCCTTGTAGGAATGTCTTGAAGCCGTCGGCGAGGTGTCCGAGGAAATCCGGCGTGAAGCCGAAGAAGTTCATGGAGACGAGTGTGTCGAGGTCGAGTGCGTGTTCGCCTGTTTCGTCGGTGTATGCCGCACCATCGGCTGTCTTTGCTATTGACGTGCGTTCGACGATGGTCTGGAGGTAATGGCATCTGTTCTGTGTGCAGACACCGCGCGACACAGTGCCGAAGTCCGACAATGTGTTTCTCAGCTTGTATGCCACCATCGAATATGCGCCTTTCTTACCTTCGCATTCCGTAAGGTATTGAGCCATAACCTCGTATGCCTCTTTGCCATAGAAGTCGTCGGCGTTGATGACGGCAAACGGCTCTTTGATGACATCGGCTGCCATCAAAACTGCGTGGCCTGTACCCCAAGGCTTCTCGCGGCCTTCAGGAATCGAAAAACCTTCCGGCAGCTTGTCCAATGACTGATAGACATATTCCACCGGCATCCCGAAACGCTCCGTGTTGTTGATTTTCTCGAACGCTTCCGCGAAATCCTTGCGGATGACGAAAACGACCTTGCCGAAGCCAGCGCGTTTTGCGTCAAAAATCGAATAATCGAGGATGGCTTCGTTGTTTGGACCAACGCCGTCCATCTGCTTCAGGGCTCCGTAACGTGAACCCATTCCAGCTGCTAAAACTAATAATGTTGGTTTCATTTTTATTGTAATTTTAATATTATTTTGTCAAATTGACGTTATTTCAAAATTTAATATTGTTAAAAAAATTTCATTTCAAATTCGTAATTTCCACGGAATGAATTCCGTTGCTATGGATATGGAACCGCTACGCGGTTCTCTATTCCAGCCTCCGTGCGCCGTCGGAAATCACCACGTTATAAACCTTCGGTTCATGCCCGAATCTGGCGTTGAATTTCTCTTTCGCCGTGGCGATGAACTTGTCGTAAAGACCTTCTTTCACGAGGTTGATGGTGCATCCGCCGAAGCCGCCGCCCATGACGCGCGAGCCCGTGACACCGCATTCTTTCGCTATATCATTCAGATAATCAAGCTCTTCGCAACTGACCTCATATTCCTTGCTCATGCCGTAGTGTGTGCCGTACATGCGGTCGCCGACGGTCTCATAATCGCCTTTCTCAAGGGCGGCGCAGACATCGAGGACGCGCTGTTTCTCGCCGATGACGTATTTCGCACGCATGTAGTCTTCGTTCGAAATCTCGTCCTTCACCTCATCAAGCATAGACATTGTCGCATCGCTTAAATAATTGACTTTCTGATGTTTGGCTTTGATATGCGCACAGGCGTTTTCGCACGACTCGCGGCGTTTGTTGTAGGCCGACGATGCGAGTTCATGTTTCACGACGGTGTCAAGAAGCACCACTTTGTAGCCTTTCGGGTTGAACGGGAAATACTCGAACTCCATCGTGGCGCAGTTTAGGCGCATGAGATGGCCTTCCTTGCCGAAGATGGAGGCGAACTGGTCCATGATGCCGCATTTCACGCCGCAGTAGTTGTGTTCTGTCGATTGCCCGATGCGGGCGAGTTCGAACTTGTCGATACCTAAATTATATATGTCGTTCAAGGCGTTGGCGAATGTGCTCTCCAAGGCCGCGGATGACGACATGCCTGCTCCGAGCGGGACATCTCCGGCGAAGACCGTGTCGAAGCCCTTTGGCTCGAAGCCGCGTTTCTGCATCTCGCGGACGACACCGAAGATGTAACGAGCCCAAGCTTCTTTAGGAGCGTCGGCCTCTGTCATTCCGAACTCCGACATCGCAGCGTAATCCATTGAATACGCGCGGATTCTGTCGGTGCCGTTGGGATTGATGGCGGCGTAGATGCCTTTGTCAATGGCGCCAGGGAACACGAAGCCGCCGTTATAGTCTGTGTGCTCGCCGATGAGATTGATGCGTCCTGATGATGTATAAACACGGAACTCATTGCCGAACAACGAGTTGAACTTTGATTTGATTTCTTTTGTATCCATTTGCAGGGTTATTTTTTTATTATTGATTTAATTGATTTTCCGTTTTTACTGATTATTTCAATCATATACATTCCAACATTCAGTTTTGAAAGGTCAAGGACAGCTTCTTTGTTGTTGAGAATGATTTCATCGACCTTCAAACCAAAAATGTTGTAAATATTTATGTGTTGAATTGTTTCTTCTGCTTTGACTGTCAATGTGTTGATGAATGGATTCGGATAAATCGTTGCTTCTGTCAACGAAATCTCATCAACGGCATCAAGAGTGTCTGTCGCAACGACTTTCACATTGTCGATGAACCATGAATACCATAACTGTGTCGCATCGGAGTTGTAGCCGCGCCACTTTATTCTGATGTTTTGTCCTTGAAAATCAGAGATGTCGATGTTCACTTTTTCATCGTATTGGTTTATTCCAAATGAAAGGTCGGCGGCGTCCCAGACCTCGTTCCACATGCCGGTGTTGGTGTTGAGGATGCTCACCGTGAAATGATCGTGATAGGGGAAACCATAGTGGCAGAATGTCTCGAAACTGAGTGCCGTCGGGCGGTCGATGTTTAGCATCGGCGAGATGAGCTGCTCGTCCTGCATCCCGGCCTCGTCGGTGTAGTCCCATTCAAGAGCGGCCTGTTTCGCGCCTTGTTTCGGAGTGACTACATATTCGTAGTTGTCGCTGTCGGTGTAATATGTCGTCCCAACTCTTGACCAAACGAACCAGCTCATGTTCGCCGACTCCATCATCCAGTCTTGTGGAGGGAACTGTTCGTTTTCAAAGCCTTCGAGCAGAAGAGGTCGCTGCCAGTCCCAATGGATTTCGTATGAATCAGATGTGGCGGTATGTCCAAGTTCGTCTTCAAGTTGGAAAACGATTTCGCCGAAAGTGTGGTTCGGCTGCGCCGGAATTGTGCCGACAAAGTCGTAATTGCTTTTTGCTGATTTGTTCAGCGTTATCTCGTGAGATCCGCCATTGATGGTATATACGGCCTGCATCTGGTTCGGAACATCCGACTCGTCATAAATCCTCACCTTGATTTCCATGTCGGTGTCGGCCCATTGCTGTGTCCCGGCGACTGAAACAACTGTCGGCGGGTCGTTGTCGATGGTCGTGGAATTGACAAAAATGTCGTCGATGAAAAGGTTCCAGCCCCTGTCGCTCACGGCTTCGAAGATGACAAAACCATAACCTTCCGGGCTGTCGAAAGAATAACTGTATTCATACCAGTCGTCAACATTTTCAACGACGGGTTCAAGTTCAGTGTGGCGGTGGACGGTGCCGAGAAGCGTTGCACCCTCGACAGACGGAGTCGGGGAGTAATAGACGTTAATCCGGTCCGACTTCTGCCAGCTGTTGTAATTTCTGAAAATCCAGAAACGGACGATGTTGTCGGTGGCGCTGAATTGCATCTTCGGTGACACGAGCATTGCGCCGTCGCCAACATCTGAAAGGTAACTGTAATATCTTGCCATCGCATCGCTGCCGTTATGCGGCTCGCACATCGGCCATTCGCCTACGGTGAAACGCTCGAAAACCTCATCGCCGACGAGACAGATGTTCTGCCATCCGAAAGGCGGGAACGTCGTCCCGTCAAAACCTTCCATCAACGGGAATTCGTCTATTGGTTTCAGGGCTGTTCCTGTGAAAACCAATGTTTCCAAATGGGTGTTATGCATCGATGTTATGTCAAAATGCAGGATCACATATTGGTTTTGGTTTAAGTTCATCGGGAGCTGACCGTGTGCGACAAATTCCAAAGTCGCTCCGACTGGAATGTCGTAACTTGTTACAGTATTCCCGTTTCTTGTGAATGTAACATTCTGATAATCACCTGATATGTTGTAAAAATTGATTGTCTCGGTTTCTGAACCTGTGTTTGAAATGTTGAAGCGGAAATGGCCGTATTCGCCGAAATAGACGGTGGTGTCGGGCGTGAGTGGCTCTGCGGAGAAATTGTATGGCTCGGTTTTTTCAATTACTATGTCGTCAAGCGAAAGATACCAGGTCAAATTGTCGGCTGTGTAATGAAATCCGATGTATTTTGTCCCCGCAGTCTCGCTTTCGTAAATAAGTGTCATGTATTGATATTCAGTGTTTTCAATGACTGTTTCAGGTAGAACTGTTGTCGTCATGCTGCCAGGGTTCGCGGCGTTTCCGGCTTTTATCTCGAAGTCGAAATGTCCGACACCGTTTGTCACGTACCAGAACGAAATCCTGTAAACCGAATTGGCTTCCGTGCTGATTTCCTTGTACATCCATTTTTCGCGGTTGTATTTCGCGTAAACGTACCAATCGCCGGTGTGTGGTATCCTGTTGTGGTCCTGCTCTTGGAAGCCGCAACGCCATCCGTCATCGTCACAAATCCATCCGGCAGGTGCCAGACCGTCTGTGTTGCCTTGTTCAAAACTTTCATTTACAATGATTTGCGAGAATCCTGTAAAATTAAGTAAGAGTATCAAAATCATTGAGTAAACCTTGTTCATTGCATAAATTTTATATGTGTTAAAATTAAAATTTAAAGCGTCAAAATTAGAATTTATTTTTGATTTTCACAAATTTTTTATTAAAAAAATATGTTTACCTTTGTTGAAAATTAAATAAAATGTAATGAGAATAAAACTTATTGATAATCTTTTAGTTACATTGATTGTTTCTTTATTTGTCGTGACAACATCATGTGAAACGGGATCAAAAACGATTTTTTTGCGGGATTATATAACGCCTGAAATGCAGGATGACATCATGCCTGCTATTCGTAAGGCGATTGACGATTGCAATAGATTGAAAGCCAATAAATTGGTTCTTCCTTCAGGTCGTTTTCAAGTTAAGGGTGATTATGCATTTGAACGTTATTGCTTCGTTACAAACAACGATGAAGGCATGAAACGCATCGCTTTTGACCTTTCGGGAATGGAAAATGTTGAAATTCAAGGTGATAATACTCAACTTGATTTTGTCGGGTATGTAGTGCCTTTCTTGTTGAATTATTCAAATAATATTGTAATCAGCGGAGTTTCAATTGATTATACGACACCTTTTCATTCCGAGGCTGAAATTATTTCAATAGATGATGATTTTGTCGATGTCCATTTTGATGAAAATGAATTCCCGTTTGAAATCAATCACGATTGCATTTATTTTACAAACAAGCCTACTGGTTATGGCAATTTCAATTTGATGCTTGAGTTTGACAAGGAGAAACGAGAGCCGTCTTTGGGAGCCTGCGACTATTGGGTTGATGGTACAATAAAGGCGGAACGTATTGAAAATAAAAATGTTAGATTGTATAAAAGCGGACTTGGAGGAACTCCGGGAAACATTTTTGTCTTCGGCTGCGGACATCGGTTGGTGCCTTGTTTTGTGATTTCTGATTGCAGTAACGTGTTGATTGAAAATGTCAATGTTTATCACACAGGCGGCATGGCATTTGTCGCTCAACGTTCAATGAATATTGAATTAAATAAATGTAATGTAACGCCGTCTCCAAATAAAAATCGTATAGTAAGTGCCACTGCTGATGCGACGCATTTCGCAAATTGCGGCGGATATATCAGAATGATTGACTGCGTTTTTGAAAACCAAAAGGATGATGCGACAAATATTCATGGAATTTATAATCAAATTGTTAAAGTTGAATATCCTGATAAATTGACTGTCAAATTAGCACATGAGGCTCAATTTGGATTTTATTATTTTAAAAAAGGGTTGAATATTGAAATTGTCAATAATTCCAATTTGATTACTGTCGAACAAAATGTTGTTGAAAATGTGAAAATCATTAACAAAGAATATGCAGAAATAACGTTGAAAGAGCCAGTCAGTGCTGACGTTGAGGAGGGTTTTGTCGTTGCACAGACTTCGTATTATCCCGATGTGCTTGTCAAAGGCTGTACGATTCGTTCAAACCGCGCCCGCGGTCTTTTGCTCGGCTCGCGTGGAAAAATCGTCATCGATTCGAATTATTTTCATGTGCCGGGTTCTTCGATTTATTTTGAGGGCGACGGCTCATATTGGTTCGAGCAAAGCGGTGTGCGCGATGTCGAAATCACCAGAAATGTTTTCGATAACTGCGGCTACGGTGCGCCAAGCTGGGGAAAAGCAACAATAGCGGTTGGTTCGGGCATCTGGAAAGACAAGGAAAACAGCCGCTACAACAGGAATATCCGTGTTCACGACAATGTCTTTCGTCATTTCGATCCGAGAATTGTAAACATTTATTGTGTTGACGGTTTTGATTTTTATAATAATACTTTAATTAAAACCACTGATTATCAATATAATCAAACTGAAAAAAGACCTTTTATTGCAAATAACTGCGAAAACATCAATATAAAATGAAAAAATTTTTTACAATTTTAATATCGGCATTTTTATTGCATTCATGTACAAAAGCACCGGAACCGATAGAACCGATTCCGAGTCCAAAGCAAATCGCCTGGCATCAGATGGAGACGTATGCTTTCGTGCATTTCGGCCTCAACACTTTCAATGACTTGGAATGGGGCGAGGGCGACACTCCGGCTTCGACTTTCAACCCGACGGATCTGGACTGCGAACAATGGGCGGCGACACTCAAAGCCTGCGGCATGAAAGGCGTGATACTTACTGCGAAACATCATGACGGTTTCTGCCTATGGCCAACAAAATCAACGGATTACAATATCAGTAAGTCGCCATATAAAAATGGAAACGGTGATTTGGTGCGCGAACTTTCCGATGCATGCCGAAAATACGGACTGAGATTTGGTATTTATCTCTCGCCGTGGGACAGGAACAATGCCGAATACGGTTTTCCGGGTTATGTCGAGACTTATCATCAGCAAATCAATGAGTTGACATCAAATTACGGACCGCTGTTTGAGTTCTGGTTCGATGGTGCCAACGGCGGCACCGGTTATTACGGAGGCGCAAACGAACGCCGCTCGATAAACGCACGTGAATATTATGATTATCAACGCGCTAAAGATACGATTATTAACCGCCATCCCGATGCAATGATATTCGGAGGGCCTTGTCAGACAATACGTTGGGTCGGCAACGAACAAGGCTGGGCTGGCGCAACAAACTGGGCGATGCTCTCTGACGACGACAACTACAATCAGTTGACTTACGGCAGCGAAGACGGCGGTTCTTGGATTCCGGCTGAAGTCGATGTGTCAATCCGTCCGGGCTGGTTCTATCATCAACGCGAAGATCATCAACTCAAAACTTTGGCGAAACTTGTTGATATTTATTACAATAGCGTCGGACATAACGCAAATCTGCTGCTTAATTTTCCTGTCGGATTGAGCGGAAGGATTTATCCTCAGGATTCGTTGCGTGCGATGGAATTTTATCAGACAATTTCCAATGAATTGAAAGACAACTTGTTGCTCGACGCAAAAGTCTATGCCGACGATGAACGCGGACATAAATTCTCCGCTTCAAAAGTCAATGATGGAAATCCTGAAACATTTTGGGCTACAAATGATGACTATCCCTTCGGAAGCATCGCCTTCAAATTTGAAAAACCTGTCATGATAAACCGTGTGCTTCTTCAGGAGTATATCGCTCTCGGTCAACGTGTTAAGTCGTTTTATTTGGAAGGTGAACTTGACGGGAAATGGTTTAAAATCCCGACTTACGACACGACATCGACAATCGGTTACAAGCGAATCGTGAGGTTTAACACAGTTGAACTTGATAAGCTTGTGATTTATTTTGATGAATGCCGCGGTCCGTTATGTATCAGCAACATAGAGGCTTATTACGCTCCGGCGTTGCTGTCGGAACCGACAATCTCACGAAATTATGATAATATTGTGACAATCGAATCGCCAGACAAAAATGCTGCGATTTATTATACTGTTGACGGCTCAACGCCCATTGTCGGTGGCAATGCGAAAAAATATGACAAACCGTTTATTTTCAAGGATAAAGGCGTGATAAAAGCCGTTTCTTTTGATGTGGTTTCGGGAAAATCAAGCGCAATTTCAACAAAAACGTTGCCTTTGCCGCACGATAGTTTCAAGGTGATCTCTCCTGAAAATGGATTTAACAAGATTTACGACGGTTCTGGCTTTTCAGTAACTTATCTGATGATGGAAAATGCGGTGGTTGAACTCGAATATAATGAAATTCAAGCAATTACAGGATTTTCTTATCTTCCTTCGCAAGGCCGTGACGCATCAAGGCATATAAACGAATATGAGTTTTTTGTTGACGAAAAATTGGTTTCGAAAGGCGCTTTCGGAAATATCAAAAACAATCCGATTGAGCAGTTTGTCAGTTTTGAGCCTGTTTCCGGTAAAAGGGTGAAATTTGTTGCAAAAGGCAATACAGACAATGCAAAATCGTGCAATATCGCCGAATTTGAAATTTTTGTAAAATAAATGAAAAAACACTTGACAAAAGTGATTTTACGTATTACCTTTGCAAAAATTTTTATGAATCAAAAACTTGGAATTATGCCGACTGTTTTTATATTAAATGGCTATCGTTTTATGTTTTATTCGGATGATCATGAACCAATTCATGTGCATGTCGAAAAGGATGGTCATACAGCAAAACTAAATATTGAACCTGTTGAATTGGTTTTTAACAAAGGTTATAAAGTTAATGAAATCAAAGAGATAGAATCGATTGTCAGTGATAGAAAAGATTTGGTTATTGAAAAATGGAGAAAAGTTTTTAAAAATAAATGATATGAAGAAGAAATATGTTTTGAAAGTTTGGGTGGACGATGGAAATGTTTATGTGCGGACAGTTGATGGATTGACTGTTAAAACCCCGTTTTCTCATTGGCCAAGGCTTGCAAACGCCACAAAATCAGAACGGGAGAATTTCCAGCTCACGTATCTTGGAATTTATTGGCCTGATGTTGATGAAGACTTAAGCTTTGAGGGCTTGTTCGAGGAAGAAGGTTGGTGCGAATTTACAGCTCACGAGGATTCCGTTGTATATGAGACAAAACGTTAATCAGTTTTCCGACTTCTTTCTCAATATCGTCATTTCCGTCGTGAACAATAACGTAATCTGCTTTGGGGATTTTAATTTCATCACTCCATTGCAGTTTCATCCTTGATCTTACTGCATCAACAGTGCATTTGTCGCGATATATAACTCGTTGAATACGAATGTTTTCCGGGGCGGAAATAAAGATAATTTTGTCAAAACGGTTTGTGAGATTTTTTTCAAACAAAATTGCTGATTCAAACAACACAAACGGAGTTGTCTGATTTTCACACCATTCATTAAAACGTTGGAACAGTGCGGGATAGAGCAGGTCTTCAATAAATTTCAAATTATCATCATTTCCGAAGATCAGGCTGCCTAATAATTTCTTGTTTAGAGTTCCGTCGTTTGAATATAATTCATCGCCGAACCGATTCGTAATCTTTCGTTTGATAACTGAATCGTTGTAAAGTTTCTTGGTTTCATCGTCAGAATAGAAAACCGGAATTCCTTTTTTTTCAAATATATTGCAGATGAAACTTTTACCGCTACCGATATTACCTGTGATGCCTATTTTCAGCATTTTTTATTTCGTAATAAGATATTCAACTTTATCTGGATAAATTCCAATAATCGAAGTATTGTTCGGATAAACGGCTGGTTTCAGTGGAAGAAGCTCCAACGTTTTGAAATCAGTGGTGTCAATCTCAATGTTGAATGACATGGTGCTGATATTTGGATAATCATTTAAAGCAACAATGTATTTGACCTTCACTTTGTCAGGAAAAATTATCAAATTGTTGACCCCCAATGTGTTAATTGGAAGTGTTATTTCTGCTTCAGTGAATTTTTCAACTCTGATGTTTACCTCGACTTTTTTAATATCTGCGTATGTTTCGTCTTCAAATTTCAAATCAACAGATTCATTGATGTCATCTACGACATTCTTCTTGAAAATCTTTTTTGTATTGATGGATTCTAAATCTTTTATTTCATTATATGATCCGTAAATTGTAATAGAATCCGGTGATACTGACGGCTCGCCATAAAAATTGTACTGGCTTTTGAAACTGATGTCAGTCTGCAGGTTTACTTTGACTCGTTTGGAAGCGAGTTTGTTCATTGTAAAGATGTAGTCTGTCTGAGGCAGCTCAAC
This sequence comes from Bacteroidales bacterium, assembly GCA_024400305.1. GTDB lineage: Bacteria > Bacteroidota > Bacteroidia > Bacteroidales > F082 > Limimorpha. The sequence goes on from JAKSMX010000004.1 coordinate 67,222, forward strand.
ATTATATATGCTTATTTCAAGAAAGTCTGCAATTGATTCTTTTATCAAAGCATTACCGATGGAATATCTGTTGTCGCTTAAGATATTGTATTTCAAATCTTTAAGAGATATATTTATCTTCCTTGAATTTGATGGTCTGAAATAATATCTCAGGAGTTTGAATCCTGAAGCGGTGACTGTCGCATCAATAGGATAGTCCTTTTGCGGGATTATCCTACTTGCCGGTGCATCAGAAAATTTGGCGTTGAACTTCAAGTTGATAGTGTAATCATCTGACAATTTCATCATCAGCCATGCGAACGCAGCAATGCTGAAGAATATCAGAAATCCTCCGAACCGATTGATATTTGAGCTATTATCTGTTGGTTTCATATTCATAAATACAAAGTTTAAGATTTGAGCGGAAGCCTGTCCGCATCAAACCTTAAACTTTCTTTTAGTTTTTTTTAAGCTTGCCCAACCTGTGCTGGAGATGCCACGAGTGCTGACTTCTCAACCTCGATTTTCACGTTGTTGTCAACTGTGACCAAGACTGTTGTCTCTTTCACTTCCGCGACTTTGCCGTGGATGCCACCAATCGTAACGACGTTGTCACCTTTTTGCAAGGCTTCGCGGAATTTCTGTGCTTCTTTTTGTTTCTTGTTTTGTGGTCTGATGAAGAACAGCCAGAAAACGAGGAACAATGCAATGATCATTATGATCCCCGACCAGCCGCTACCTTGTTGCGGCGCAGGCTGCTGAAGTAAAATAAATAATGTACCCATATTTTTAATTAAGTAAGTTGTTGTCTAATAAATCAATATCCGTCAGCTGTTTCAACGAGTGCCTTGAACCTCAAGACCGTCTCCGCAGGGTTGGTGTTTGACCTGACGACTACCCGTTTGTTCTGGAATCCCTTGTGCCCCTCGCTGTTATATGATATTGTAATAGAACCTTCATCGCCAGCTTTTACTGGTGTTTGCGGGAACTTGATGTCGGTACAGCCGCACGTCTTTTCAACTGACGAAATGAGCAATGGTGCGTTTCCGGTATTTTTAAATCTGTATGTGAAAGAAACCTGCTCGCCCTGGAGCATCTTGCCGAAATCGTGTTCCATGACATCAAAAACAATCTTCGGCTCTTTAGTGTTTGTGCCGACGGTCGCCGATGCCGGGTTGTTCACCAAATCCGTTGAAATCTTGCCGACATTTGATTCGCAAGAACATAACATAATCAAAACCAATATTGGCAGAAAAATCTTTTTCATCTTTTAACTTATAACTTTATAAATGATTCATCTTCCGCTGTCCCAAATCATAATTGAACCTTGATACTTGTCGTTTCTGTATTTTCCGATGCATTCCAAGACGTAGAAATATGTCCCGTCGGGAAGGTTGCCGCCATCCCAATCGTTCTTGTAATCCTTTGATTCATAGACTATTCGTCCCCATCTGTTGAAAATTACAAGTTTATGGCTTATATAATACTCATTTAATGTGACATATTTCTCGTATTCAAATCCGCGTTCTTCAGGCTCTCCGCCCGACTCATCATATCCTATGATGAAATAGTCATTTTTACCGTCGCCATTTGGCGTAAAAATGTTCGGAATCTTAAGTTTTACTGGTAAAACCAAGATCTCGCTTTCGTAGGTTGTGTCGCAGCCGCAGTCGCTCGTCACCGTAAGATATGCTTTTGCCGGCTTGCCTTCGTCTTCCTCAAGATATGTGACTGTCGGCGTTTCTTCGCTGTAACTGGTTTCGTCTTCCCTGAATTTCCAGAAGAAATTTGTAACGCTGATGGTGTCCGATTCGTTTTCAAAACTCCATGTCACAAAAGGCCGCTGAAGATAAACCGTGTCCTGCGGGTCAGAATAAATCTCTATCACCGGGTTCGGATATGATTTGACGCGATATTTCTCTGTCTGTGTACATCCTGTGACTGTGTCGGTTACGGTTATTTCATAATCTTTTGCCAGAAGCCATTTCGCAACCTGCGGGTCATTGAAATCATAGTTTGGAGTGTTCCATTCATAAATGTATCTGTATGGCTTTACGGTGTCGCCATCAACGTATGCTCTCACTTGTCCGGTGCCGCCAACTTCAGGGTCGCTCACGCTGCATGTGAGTTTTGTCTGATTGAAAATTATATTCAATTTCGGACGCATCATAATGGTAATCATATCATTACATTCATCAAATGTGACGTTGTCTCTTACATTCACGGAAAAAATATTGTTGTTTTCGGTTATGGTATATTCAATGAAATTGTTGATTGTGTCACAGATGATGCCGTTGCACATCCATGTATATTTGTAATCAGGATTATAAATATCAACTGATAGTTTCACCGTTTCGCCGTAGCAAACCGTAACCTGATCATCAACAGACTCGCCATTGAATAATATCTCACAATTAGTCTGCGCTTTTGCGGAAAATGTCGTAATTGCCAATAAAACAATTAGATAAAGAATATTATTTAAAGTTTTTCTATAAATTTTCATTTTATAAATATTATTTTGCAAAGATAATAAAAATCTTAATCAATAATGCTAAAACAAATAATTTATTGTATATGATGTGGAATTATTTTAGTGCTGGCTTAGAAAGTTGTTTTATGCAAAGTGCCAAAATGTCATTAAAATGTTTTGTAAAAGTACTTATCATGTCAATTTGGCGCAAAAAACATGTTGGTTATTAGTTTGATAATAGCGGTGCCGGACAAAAATTAAAAAAAACAATGGAAAATTACACAAAAGAAAACCAATCCAAACAGGCATTTGAGGCTTTGAACAAGTTTGCGAGAAACCTCAATGAACTTGCAGAAAAAGGGAAACTCGACCCAGTGATTGGTCGAGATGAAGAGATTCGTCGTGTGCTTCAGATTCTGTCGCGCCGCACCAAAAACAACCCAATATTAATAGGTGAGCCTGGCGTTGGAAAGACAGCAATCGCCGAAGGACTCGCAGAACGTATCGTGAACGGCGACGTACCGGAAAATCTGAGGTCAAGAAAAGTGTATTCGCTTGATATGGGTGCACTTATAGCTGGTGCTATGTATAAGGGCGAGTTCGAAGAACGATTGAAATCTGTCATCAGGGAAGTTATAGAAAGCGATGGCGAGGTGATACTTTTCATTGATGAGATTCACACGCTTGTCGGTGCCGGCGGCGGAGAAGGTGCTATGGATGCGGCAAACATCCTTAAACCTGCGCTTGCACGCGGCGAACTGCGTGCCATCGGAGCTACGACACTCAACGAATATCAGAAATATTTCGAGAAAGACAAGGCTCTCGAACGTCGTTTCCAAATTGTTATGATAGATGAACCCGACAAGCAATCGGCGATCTCAATTCTTCGCGGCTTGAAAGAGAAATACGAGACTCATCATCAGGTGCGCATCCTCGACGAGGCTATTATTGCCGCCGTTGACCTCTCAATCCGTTATATTTCCGACAGATTCCTTCCCGACAAGGCCATCGATTTGATTGACGAGGCGGCTTCACGTTTGAGGCTTCAAATCAATTCCGTCCCTGAGGAGCTTGAAGACGTTCAGCGTAAAATCCGCCAGCTTGAAATTGAACGCGAGGCTATCAAACGCGAGAGAGATGAGAAGAAAGTCGCCGAATTGACTGACGAAATCAACGGGTTAAATGTGGAACGCGAAAATCTGCGGATGCGGTGGGAGACAGAGCGCGGCTTTGTCGAAAAGATACAGCGCGAAAAGAAAAACATCGAACTGCTCAAACATCAGGCCGACGTCGCCGAACGCGAAGGTAACTACGGCAAGGTGGCTGAACTTCGTTACGGGAAAATTCGCGAGTCGGAGGATGCCATCAGAAAAGCAAAGGAGCAACTTGAAGTCGTGCAGGGCGACAAGCCGCTTGTCGATGAGGAGGTTTCTTCCGATGACATAGCCGAAATCGTTTCTCGCTGGACAGGAATTCCAGTGCATAAAATGTTGCAGAGCGAACGCGAAAAACTGTTGAATCTTGAGTCGGAACTGCATAAACGTGTGGTGGGGCAGGAGGAGGCAATCACCGCTGTCTCTGACGCAATCCGCAGAAGCAGGGCGGGACTGCAAGATGCTAAACGTCCTGTCGGCTCGTTCATCTTCCTCGGCACCACCGGCGTCGGAAAAACCGAACTAGCCAAGGCTCTTGCGGAGTTTTTGTTTGATAATGAAAATAATATGGTTCGTATCGACATGTCTGAATATCAAGAACGTCACACGGTCTCACGGCTTATCGGTGCGCCTCCAGGATATGTGGGCTACGAAGAAAGCGGCCAACTCACCGAAGCGGTACGGCGCAAACCTTATTCTGTGGTTCTCCTTGACGAAATTGAAAAGGCGCATCCAGATGTTTTCAACATTTTGTTGCAGGTACTCGACGACGGACGACTCACCGACAACAAAGGCCGTCTCGTTGACTTCAAAAACACTATTATCATAATGACATCCAACGTGCCTGAAAACGACCTCAAGGCTCATTTCAGACCTGAATTTCTGAACCGAATCGATGATATTATCGTATTTAAGCAACTTACTGAAAACCAGATTATTGAAGTCGTTTCGATGCAGTTTGAACATGTAAGGGAAATGTTGAAAGCCAACGGAATCGACATCAACATGACACCAAGGGCGATGGAACACGTTGCGCACATCAGCTACGACCCGCAATACGGTGCCCGCCCGGTGAAACGGATGATGCAGCGAGAACTTCTCAACGAACTGTCGAAGATGGTTCTCGCCGATAAAGTCAACAAGGACAATCCGATAATTGTTGATTATGATGGTAATGAATTGATTTTTAAGAACTAAATAAAAAGGACTGACAGAATATTCCGTCAGTCCTCTTTCCTTGTAATTGATTAAAAATCTTAGTCGTTGTTGACGCTTGCCATATATGCGATGAGGTCGCATACTCTTCTTGAGTAGCCCATTTCGTTGTCGTACCAAGCCACGACTTTCACGAATCTATCATTCAATGAAAGTCCTGCCTGTTTGTCGAAAATTGATGAATGGATTTCATCAACGAAATCTGTTGACACGAGCTGGTCGTCGGTGTAACCGAGAATGCCCTTGAGGTCGCCTTCTTCTGAAGCTTTCTTCATCGCCTCGCAAATCTCTTCGTATGTGGCCGGTTTCTTCAGCAATGCCGTGAGGTCAACGACGGAGACGTCAACGGTGGGGACACGGTACGAAGTGCCAGTGAGCTTGCCTTTCAATTCAGGAATCACTCTGCCGACCGCTTTTGCAGCGCCTGTTGTCGAAGGGATGATGTTGACGAATGCAGCACGGCCGCCGCGCCAGTCTCTGATTGAGTTGCCGTCAACTGTTCTCTGCTTCGCTGTCACAGCATGAATCGTAGCCATCAAACCCATCTCGATTCCCCAGTTATCGTTGAGTACCTTTGCTACTGGAGCAAGGCAGTTCGTCGTGCATGACGCGTTTGAAACGAATTGCGTGCCTTTGCTGTAAGTCCTGTGATTCACGCCATAAACGAACATAGGAGTGTCGTCTTTTGAAGGAGCCGACATGATGACATATTTTGCGCCGGCTTTGATGTGAGCCTGACAAGCCTCTTTCGTGAGAAACAGACCTGTTGACTCAAGCACATATTCAGCACCAAGTTCGCCCCATGGAATATTTGCGGGATCTTTCTCCGCAAAAATCCTGACATCTCTGCCATTCACAGTCATGATGTTCTTTTCCATGTCGTATTCAATGGTACCTTTGAATCTTCCATGAACAGAGTCATATCTGACGTTATATGCAAGATAATCAAGTGGTTGGATGTCATTGATTCCAACAACTTCAATGTCGCCGCGCTCTTCAGCGAGTCTCATGGCAAGACGGCCGATTCTACCAAAGCCGTTAATGCCCAATTTAATCTTTTTCATCTTTTCTGATTTAATTTAAGTTTCAAAATCCGTGCAAAAATAGTTTATTTTCTTTTTTCTAATACATTTATTTTAAAAAAAAGTTCAATTCATCCGAAATAGTTGTGGGTTACATAAAATAGAATAAATTAGCACATTATTTCCATTGTCACTTTAAACATTTGATTATGATTTAAGGAATAAAATGACACGACAGTTGCGATGACGATTTTTTAAAATCAATCAAATTATTCCAAATACGTATATCCGTAAAGGCCTGAACGATAATTCGAAAGGAATTCTTTGCCTTCTTCGACAGTGATTTTTCCGGCTTTCACGCAACTTGTGACCCATGATTCAACAGTTCTGACAAGTTTCTTCGGACTATACTGTACATATTCCAAAACTTCCGCAACGGTCTCTCCATCAATAAGTTGGTCGATATAATAACCTTTCTCATCAACGGTGACGTGAACTGCGTTGGTGTCTCCGAAGAGATTATGCATGTCACCGAGGATTTCCTGATATGCGCCGACGAGGAACACACCTATATAATAAGGTTCTTTCTTGTCGATGGAATGAACCGGAAGGTTGTGCGACAGGTTATGTCCGGTCACGTAAGTGACAACTTTTCCGTCAGAATCGCATGTGATGTCCTGCAAAGTCGCCTGACGGTCGGGATATTCATTAAGACGATGAATCGGAATGATAGGGAAGACCTGATCTATGGCCCAAGTATCGGGCAACGACTGGAATAATGAGAAGTTGCAGAAATATTTGTCAGCCAATAATTTAGGCAAAGAGTTAAAGTCATCAGGGACACGTTTCAGGTCGTTGCACATCTGATTGACTTCTTGTGCGATTGACCAGAAAATACGTTCTATTTTAGCTCTTGTCTCAAGGTCGAGAAGTCCCATGCTGAAACGGTCGAGGGCTTCCTCACGGATTTCCTGTGCGTCGTGCCAAGTCTCAAGCATTGACGACTGCTTGCTCGACAGTTTGTCCCAAGTCTCGTAAATGTCGTGAACGAGTTCGTGGTCGTTCTCGTCAACGGTTTCGTTTTCATCGTCCCACGTCGGAAGTGACGCTGTTTCAAGCACTTCGAAAATCAAGACGGAGTGGTGTGCCGTCAATGCGCGTCCTGATTCGGTGATGATGTTGGGATGTTGGAATCCGTTTTTGTCGCATGCGTCAACGATTGAGAAAATTGCGTCGTTGACATATTCCTGAATGCTGTAGTTGACGCTGCTGGCGTTGTTTGCCGAGTGCGTGCCGTCGTAATCGACGCCGAGACCGCCGCCAATGTCAACAAACTCAATGTTAAAGCCCATCTTGTGAAGCTGCACATAAAACTGAGCGGCTTCCTTCAAGGCGATTTTTATGCTTCTGATCTTCGTGACCTGACTGCCGATGTGATAATGCACCAGTTTCAGGCAGTCGCGAAGATTGTTTTTGTCAAGAAATTCAAGAGCTTCAAGTAATTCTGATGAAGAAAGTCCGAACTTGCTGGCGTCGCCGCCTGAATCCTCCCACTTGCCCGCGCCGGAACTCGCCAATTTGATGCGTATTCCGATGGTCGGTGTGACTTTCAACTGTTTCGAGAGCTTGGCGATGAGACGAAGCTCATTCATCTTCTCAACAACTATTATAATAGTACGTCCCATCTTTTGGGCGAGAAGAGCGAGTTCGATATAGCTCTCATCTTTATATCCATTACAAATGATAAGTGATTCAGAATCAGTGTTTGATGCAATTATTGCATGAAGTTCCGGTTTTGATCCGGCTTCAAGGCCGATGTTGAATTTCTTGCCGTGACTTACTATTTCCTCCACAACAGGCCTCATCTGGTTCACTTTGATAGGGAACACGATAAAGTTCTTGCCCTTATACTCGTATTCTTTCGCAGCTTCCTTAAAACATGAATCGATCTTCTCAATGCGCGTGTCGATGATGTCGGGAAAACGAATCAGCATCGGAGCCGAGACGTCGCGCAAGGCGAGTTCGTCAACAAGTTCGCGGAGGTCAACGGAGGCGCAGCCTTCGCGCGGTGTCACAACTACATTGCCTTTCTCATTGATAGAGAAATAATTAACGCCCCAGTTGTTGATGTTATAAAGCTCGGCGGAATCTTCAATGCGCCATTTTCTCATGCTTCTACCCATTTCAGTTTGTAATGTTTAAAAGTTTTTTTAGTCTATAAAGTTAAAATATTCAAAACGTGCAAAAATATAAATTTTAACAATGTAATGAAAAAAAATCTACAAAAAATCTACATTTTTGATAATGTGACTATTTGAACATCTAAATTTCACAAAACTGTCACCCAATCAACCTTTTTATTAATTTTGCAAAAAATTAAATTATGATTTCAATTGTTGATTGTGGCTCCACCAAAGCGGAATGGGTGTTTCTTGAAGGTGATAAAATCGTTGAAAGATACGTTACCAACGGTTTCAATCCGAATTTTTGTGACATTAATTTACTATCAAGTATCGCTTTAGAAATTATATCACAAAATGTTAATAATAAAGATGCTGTAAAAATATTTTTTTATGGCTCAGGATGTGGTAGCACTGATAATGTCGCTAAAGTTAAGGTGATTTTAAAAGAAATATTTTACAATGCAGATGTGGAGGTTTATTCTGACATTTTGGCTTCGTGCCATGCTTTGCTGGGCAGCGAATCCGGCATTGCAAGCATTCTCGGAACGGGTTCAAATGCCTGTTTTTATGACGGTGAGAAAATCGCAGAAAACGCAACATCGTTGGGATTTATACTTGGAGATGAGGGAAGTGGCTGCCATATCGGAAAAAAAATCGCACACGATTACTTTTATGGGACAATGCCGGATGAATTGCGACAGAAATTTGAAGCGGAATACAGGCTGACAAGAAATACTTTGATTGAAAAAGTTTACAAATCGCCGCAACCATCAAGGTTCTTGGCTTCGTTTGCGAAGTTTGCAGGTGAAAATACTGCAAATCAATATATTATAGATGTTGTTTCAAGTTGCTTTAATGATTTCATCAAATATTGCATCAACCCGCTTGGGAAATGTGAAAACATCGGCTTTGTCGGTTCGGTTGCTTATCACTTTCAGGATATTTTAAAAAAATGTCTTGAAAATCAAAATCTTAACGTAAAAAAAATAGTCAAAAGCCCAACGGACGGACTTGTTGACTATTATGCGAAGAGGTAACGTTTCTCATTTTTTCAGCCAATCATTTTCGACATCATTTATTGAAAAGTAATTTTTTATAGTATCATCTTCAAGCAGGTCGTGACATTTTCCAGCGACAAAATGTTTGTTTTTCGCCATAACCCAAAGATTATCAGTATATCTTAATAACAATTCCAAATCGTGTGAGCTGAAAATTATTGTTTTCTTTTTCTCAACAGCCAAGGTTTTCAAAATTGAAAAAAGTTCGATTTTGCTTGGATAATCCAAGAAGGCCGAAGGCTCGTCAAGGAAGATGATTGGTGTGTTCTGGGCTAACGCTTTAGCAATCATCACTTTTTGACGTTCACCATCTGACAGTGTATTGAACAATCTGTTTTTCAATTCTTTAATACCAATTATGTCAAGTGATTCTTCAATTATTCTTTCATCGTTTCCGGAGAGTTTTCCAAACATCCCGACGTATGGATAACGTCCCGCTGCGACCACATCAAACACTTTCAGGAACATATCATCGGGGCGTGTTGTCAGCACGACGCTCAACATCTTCGCACGTTCCATGTGTGAAATTTCAGATAAATCCATACCGTTAAAATAGATTTTTCCAGAAATTGGTTTAATGTTTCCGAACAATGTCTTGAATAACGTTGATTTTCCGGCTCCGTTAGGACCGATGAGTGCGACCATGTCGCCTTCATTTAAAGAAACATTGATGTCGGATGATATGGTATTATCTCCGTAACCAATTGTTAATGAAATTAGTTTAAGAATTTCCATAAGCTAAAACTCCTGATTACCTGACAACCTTATTACCTTTTAGAATTACTGCGATGACAACCGGCGCTCCGATGAAGGCGGTCACGGCGTTTATCGGCAGATTCCCGTCAAAACCTGGCATTCTGGCAATCACATTGCAGAAAAGCGTGAGATTCATTCCGATTAGCATCGTCATTGGAATGAGAAGACGGTGGTCGCTGCTTTTGAAAAGGAAACGCGTGATGTGCGGAACAGCAAGTCCGACAAACGCAATCGGGCCGCAATATGCAGTTACAATTGCAGTCAGATAACCAGATATCAATATGATAATCAAACTGTTTCGCTTAATATTCAAGCCAAGGTTCTCCGCATACATTTCGCCTAACAGCAGAACATTCAGGTTTTTTGAAAGGAAAACAGATGCAATCAGTCCAATCAAAACACTTACTGACAAGATTCCGAGTTTTGATGTCCCGACAGCGGAGAAACTTCCCATTCCCCAGATCACAAAAGCGTGAATATCTTCTTTTTGGCTGAAAAATTTCAAAATATCCGTTATCGAACTTGCGACGTAGGCAATCATCAACCCGATGATTATCAATGTCGCCATGTTTTTTGTCCTTGAATTAAAAGCTAAGATCAAAAAAAGCACCGCCACGGCTCCGGTGAAAGCTGCGAGGCTGACACCAATCGTTGACCACCAGCCGAAAGAGGATACCGCCGTTCCGGATATTGCGCCAGTAAGTAAAATCACGATTCCAACACCGAGACTGGCTCCGCTGCTTATTCCAAGCATTGAAGGGTCGGCGAGCGGATTTCTGAAAAGCGTCTGCATCAAAAGACCCGAAACAGCAAGACCGGCACCGGCTAACATTGCGGTAACAGCTTGTGGCATCCGATAATTTAATATTATGGTAATCAATTTACTATCATCACTCTCTTTTAGTAATACATCAAGTATGTCATTGAATGGAATCGTCACCGAACCGACAAATAGGTTCATCAGAAACAGCACGATTCCGAGAAGAACTATTCCGAATATAGTCGATATTCTAACTTTTTTAGTCATTCAGCAAGTAATAAAATTGTGGTTCGTAATCGTCATCAAGCAAATCGGGATGAAATATCTTCACGAAATCTTTAAGCAAGACATCAGGCTGATATTGTGACTTTTCAAAATAAGAAGTTTTCATGACATCGCACACTATCACATGTTTTTCCCTGAATGCTTTGAAATATGTATATAATTCATTTTCAATTGATAGTCGTTTGTATGAATACGGAAAATCCGTTGAATTCATGACTCTCCAATAGTCTGCGTCACCGGCTTGTGAAAGCACCGTTTCGGCATCGACCGGCTGGCTGGCGGTGGAGTTATTTTCACTCCAGACATAATCTGCGCCGGCATCTTTGAAGATTTGTGCGATATAACTTTTCCCGCCTGGAACATACCATTGCCCTTCGTATGGTAAATCTGAGAAAACCGACGGTCTGTATTTCACGGAATCACAAAGCGATTTAATTGATTCATAATTTGTTACGATGCTGTCAAACCATCTGTCCGTATCTTTTTCGCGACACGTCAGAAAACCTATGACTTTAAGCCATTCGGTGCGTCCAAGCGGGTGATTTTCAAGATAATCGGCAAACGGGAACATCACCGCACCCGTCAATTCTCCAATTTCAGTTCTCGGAGTTGTGGAATACGGCGTGTATAGAATCACATCCGGTTTAATGTCAATCACTTTTTCGATGTTGATATGGTTTTCATAACCCACATCGGAAATTTTCCCCTCGGAAATAAGCGTTTTAATTTCTTGATTTTGGGTGTAATTGCTTTCCAGGATTCCTTTTACTCTTTGAATTTCATTTAGTTGCAAAAAAACGGACCATTGCGTTGAAGAGTAGGTCACGACAGAATTTACGGGTGTTCTGATGACTTGACGTTTTTCCAATTCTTCAGGAAGCCGGAGCGAATCAGGGTAAAGGTAAAACTCACCGAGGTTGCCGTTGCCCCATGGATTTGTCACATTTACATAATATCCTGATTTATAATTAAATACTTCAATAAACGATGCATAATGCAAAAGATTTTCTGAATTTTCAGTTTCCAGACGTTTATCAGAATTAACATCATCATTGCAGGAAGTGATCGTGCAAATTACTGAAAACCAAATGAATATCCTTGAAATGAAACTTAAAATTTTCATTATTTGATTCTGTTATTTTTTGCGGCAAAAATAACAAAAAAATAAGTTCTGAAGTCAAAAATTATGCTTACTTTTGCAGATTAAATTTTATGTCATGGGATTTTTTATGTTTCACAGGCCTGAACCGCGCAGGTTCAACTACATACCTCGGTACTACAACCCTGAAAAAGAAGCACTTGAACGTCGGAAAGCGGAGTTGGGTCTTGACTCAAATCTGTCGGAAGAAGACAAGTTAAGGCTAAAAATGAGGAAAAGTTGGGGCCGCACCGAGTCATTTGACGAAGAAGGCGACAGGCGCAGAGCCAGATACAAGACCATGCGATTCGTGATAATATTTGGAATTGCTGCTGTTTTGGTGTATTTCATCTTGTTCACCCCGGTTGTTGAGGATTTCATCAAGATGTTTTTGATGTTGGGCAAGAAATAACTGTGAATCAAAAGATTATGACTTTTAAAGAAGGTTTATGGCGTTAGATATAATCAAATTACTTCCCGATTCGGTGGCGAATCAGATTGCGGCGGGCGAGGTCATCCAGCGTCCAGCATCTGTTGTCAAGGAATTGATAGAGAATGCGATAGATGCCGGTGCCACTCAAGTTGACCTCATCGTAAAAGATGCCGGACGCACACTCATTTCAGTCATCGACGACGGATGTGGGATGTCGGAAACAGATGCGCGGCTATGCTTCGAACGTCATGCGACTTCAAAAATCAAATGCGCCGCCGACCTTTTTAAAATAAGGACAATGGGGTTCAGGGGCGAGGCTCTCGCAAGCATCGCCGCCGTCGCCCAGGTTGAGCTTTCAACGAGACGCAATGAAGACGAAGTCGGCACGAAGATAAAAATCGAAGGCTCAAAAGTGACAGAGCAGATGCCGAAGCCGATGTCAACCGGCACCAACTTCACGATTAAAAACCTGTTTTTCAACGTGCCGGCACGCCGTAACTTCTTGAAATCCAATGATGCCGAGCTGAGGCACATCAACGAGGAGTTTTTCAGAATCACGATGATGAATCCAGAGGTGGGTTTCACATTCACAAGCAATGACAAAGAGCTGTTCCATCTTTATCCAGGCACATTGAAACAGCGCATCGTCGGGCTTTTCGGACGCGAATACGAAAGCAAGGTGCTGCCCGTGAATCAGGTGACGGAGTCGGTGACTATCAACGGTTTTATCGTGAAACCTGAATTTTCAAAGAAAACGCGCGGAGAGCAGTATTTCTTCGTGAACAGACGTTTCATCAAGCACGCTTACCTGCATCACGCTGTCGAAAGTGCTTATAAGGAACTCATCCCGCAGGATTGTTTTCCTGGATATTTCATTGAAATTCAAATAGATCCGAAAGATATTGACATCAACATACATCCAACGAAGACGGAGGTGAATTTCATCGACGTGAAACTCATTTACGCAATAATGCATTCGGCGGTGCGCAAGGCCATCGGCCAACATAACCTGGCGCCGATGTTGGATTTCGATGTCAATCCGAATCTCGGCATCGATTTCGGAGATGCAAGCCGTTCCGACAGGCCGCTTTTAGAACCGAAAGTTGATTTCAATCCGTCGTATAATCCGTTCAAAATAAATCCGATACGACATCAGCAGCAGAACTGGCGGATAGCATACGATGACAGTGAAGACACCGTGTCGGAAAACAATGTCGAACTGGTTCAAAACGTTTCCGACGAACAAAAAAGTCTGTTCATACAGCTTCAGCAGTCGTTCATTGTGACATCGGTCAAGTCGGGGTTGTTGGTCATCGACCAGCATCTCGCACACGAAAGGATACTTTACGAGAAGTATCTGAAGGAGATGGAACTGAATGTTGAAGCATCGCAGCAGGAACTGTTTCCGCAGCATATCTCGTTGAATGTCAATGACGTTTCATTGCTGAAAGAGGTGAAACCCGAACTTGAGAAGGTCGGTTTCAGGCTTGAGCCATTAAATCAGACCACTTTCATCATCAACGGGACGCCTGTTGACAGCAAGGGCAGCGATGCCGTCGCTTTGATTGAAAAAATTTTAGAGAGTTATAAAACAAATCTGACTGAAAATCAGTTAGATAAGAAAATAAATTTGGCACGTTCTTTGGCATCGCAGATGGCGGTGAAAGCCGGACAGACATTGAATTCCGTGGAGATGCAGAATCTCGTTGACCGACTTTTCGGTTGCGCCGTCGCTGAAGTGTCGCCTTCCGGAAAGAAAATCTTCACCATCATCAATGCCGAAGAACTTAAAACACGTTTGAACTAATGGAAAATCAATTTAGACCACAAGGCTTCTCAATATTGCCTCTTGTCGTAAAGAATCTGTTGATTATCAACGGAATTTTCTTCCTTGCAACAATAACTTTGGATACGGTATGGCATGTCGATTTGGCAAAATACTTTGGCTTGCATTACATTGGAGCCTCTGATTTCAGGCCTTATCAGTTTGTGACATATATGTTCATGCACGGCAGTTTCACACACTTGTTTTTCAACATGTTTGCGCTGTGGATGTTCGGAAATGCCATCGAAAACACATGGGGTTCAAAGCGTTTCCTAATTTATTACATGGTTTGCGGAATAGGAGCTGGCTTGGTTCAGGAACTTGTCCAATATATACAATATGCTGATGCTTTTGTCGGTTACGACCGCGTGCGAATATCTGCCAATCAAGTGGTTGCGGTGGCTGATTATCTAAACATGCTTACGACGGTCGGGGCTTCGGGAGCCGTTTACGGAATTTTGCTTGCCTTCGGTATGACATGGCCTAACTCACGAATTTACATATATTTCGCCATTCCGATCAAGGCGAAATGGTTTGTTATAGTCTATGGACTTCTTGAGCTTTTCTCCGGATTCAGAGGCGTTGACAATGTTGCGCATTTCGCACATCTCGGCGGAATGATTTTCGGTCTGATACTAATTTTATATTGGCGAAAAGACGAATTCAGATGGACATCAAAATTTAGAATCAGAAGGAAAAAAAATTATGATTCTGATGATTTTCAATCATTTAGCCGTCCAAAGTCTGATGCGCAATACAATCAGGAACGTGCTGACAATCAAAAGAAAATTGACGAGATTCTTGACAAGATTTCAAAAAACGGCTACGAAAGTCTGACGAAAGAAGAGAAAGATTTTTTGTTCAAACAAAGTAAAAAAAACTAATATGAATAAAAATAATTCGGTTGCAAAAAAGAAACCGTTTCTGAATCGGTTGGTTATTTTTTTTGTTGCTATTTTTGCATTTATAGCAATGATTTCCATGCTGTTATGCGCTGTCAATCCATTGGTTGACCCGAACTTTTTTGTATGGACCTCGTTTTTCGGTCTTGCATTTTGGCCGATATTGTTTGCGAACATTTTGTTATTTGTCATTTTGGTTTTGCTCAAAGCCAGAAAATCATTGTACATCAGTCTTTTAGCTTTTATTTTTGCTGTTCCGGGATTCATGCGCTCATATTCTGTAAGCAAAGAAGGCATTGACGAAGGTAATTTGAAAATAATGTCTTACAATGTTTGTAATTTTCGTGATGCAAACAATGCAAAACGTAATAGCAACATGGTAAAAAATGATATTATTCAATTGATTAACAAAGAGAAACCAGATATTGTATGTTTGCAGGAATGCGGAAGATGGACAAAAGAAAGCGCAGATGATTTTGGTGAAAAAATCGGTTGCAAATATCATTCAAAAAATACTAACAACGACAGGTGGAATATTATTTTTTCAAAATTCCCACTCGAAGACGACAGTTTAACAGAGACATTTAACAACAGTGGTGCAGCTGGTTTTGTAAAACTTGTCAAAGCCAAGTCAATTGGCGTTTTTTATTTGGAAAACAATCATCTTCACTCATATAACATTTCGCGCGACGAGATAGAATATGTAGGAGACACGAAAAATTATGTTGAAAAATCATCGAAAGGAAAGTCAATTGCAAGGAAGCTAAAGGAAGGTTTTGAGTTGAGAACATCAAATACGAAGGCAATTGTTGAAAATCTACCTCAGAACAATACACCTATAATTATATGCGGCGATTTCAATGACACGCCGCTTTCCTATACATACCAAAGAATGAAAAAGGCCGGTCTTGAAGACGCTTTTTTGGAGGCCGGACATGGAGTTGGAACGACTTATTGCGGCAGGCTGCCGATGCTCAGGATAGACTATTTCTGGCATAGTGGTGAAGTTAATCCATTAACTTTCAAAGTTGTGAAAAAACAAATTTCCGACCACTATCCGATAGTGATGACGTGTAATATAAGTCATTGATTATGAATTATAAAATTGAGTCACAGTTTAAGCCGACAGGTGATCAGCCGCAGGCAATTGAGCAACTTAAAGAAGGCATTCTGGCGGGTGAGAGGTATCAAACTTTGCTTGGTGTCACAGGTTCGGGAAAGACGTTCACAATAGCGAACATGCTTGCGGAGCTGAATCGTCCCGCTCTCATTTTAAGCCATAACAAAACCCTTGCGGCTCAATTATACAGCGAATTCAAACAGTTCTTTCCAGAAAACAGAGTTGAATATTTTGTTTCGTATTACGATTATTATCAGCCGGAGGCTTTCATTCCGGCGACAAACACATATATCGAAAAGGATTTGTCGATTAATGATGAGATTGACAGATTGAGGTTGAGCACTACGCAGGCTTTGTTGTCGGGTAGGAGAGACGTTATCGTAGTGTCTTCAGTATCATGTATTTACGGCATCGGAAACCCTGAAGATTTCAGTAAAAACGTTGTCAACGTGGAAACAGGTCAGAGGATTGACCGCGACACGTTGCTGATGAAGTTCTCGAGTGCGCTTTACACAAGGAACGACATTGATTTCTCGCGCGGGAAATTCCGTGTGAAAGGCGACACCGTTGACATTTTTCCCGCTTATTCCGACATCCCGTACAGGATTATCTTTTTTGACGACGAAATCGATGTGTTGGAGACATTTGACCCGATCAACGGGACCAGAATCGAGTCGTTGCAGAACATCACGTTGTTTCCTGCCAACATTTTTGTCACCTCAAAGGATAAGATAAAAACGGCGACGGAGGAGATCCTGCTTGACATGTTCAAACAGGCTGAATATTTCCGCGACATCGGCAAGTTTGAAGATGCAAAACGATTGGAAGACCGTGTAAATCATGATGTTGAGATGATTCGAGAACTTGGTTACTGTTCTGGAATTGAAAACTATTCAAGGTATTTTGACGGTAGAAAACCGGGGACGCGTCCTTTCTGTCTGCTCGACTTTTTCCCCGACGATTTCATTACGGTAATCGATGAAAGCCACGTCACTGTTTCGCAGATCCGCGGCATGTACGGAGGCGACCGTTCGCGAAAGCAGACACTTGTGGAATATGGTTTCAGACTGCCGTCGGCATTGGATAACAGACCGTTGAAATTCGATGAGTTTGAAGCACTTACGGGACAGACAATATACGTTAGCGCGACTCCCGGCGATTACGAATTACAACAGACACAAGGCGTTTATGTTGAACAACTTATCCGTCCGACGGGGCTTTTGGACCCGGTCATCGAGGTGCGTCCGAGTACGAATCAGGTTGATGATTTGGTAAACGAAATCGTAAAAGTCATAAACAATAAATCACGCATTCTTGTCACCACCTTGACAAAAAGAATGGCAGAGGAGCTGACAAATTATCTTAACAACCTGAATATCAGCACAAGATACATCCATTCAGATGTTGACACCCTCGACCGCGTTGAAATCATGATGGGGTTGAGGAGAGGTGATTTTGACGTTTTAGTCGGAGTGAACTTGCTTCGTGAAGGCTTGGATTTGCCTGAAGTTCAACTTGTTGCGATTTTAGATGCCGACAAGGAAGGATTCCTTCGTTCAGAGCGGTCATTGACACAGACGGCAGGTCGTGCCGCAAGAAATGCAGGAAGCAAGGTGATTATGTATGCCGACAAGATAACCGAGTCAATGCAGAAAACCATCGATGAGACACAGCGTCGTCGTGAAAAGCAAATCGCTTATAATCAAGCACATGGGATTGTGCCAAAAACAATTATCAAAACTTTGGACAGTGCATGGAGCGAGACCGTCGGCAAACAGCATGTCGCGGAATACGTCCAGGCCGAAGAACAAGTCAGTGCCGCTGCGGAAGAGAAGCAGACAGTTTATCGTTCGCAAAGTGACATCAAAAAGGCAATTCAAGAAGTTAAGAAAGAGATGGAAAAATCCGTCAAGCTTCTTGATTTCATGAGTGCGGCAAAATATCGCGACATAATTATTGCTTTGGAAGAAAAAATGAGATGAATTTTGACCAAAAACTGATTTTTGTTGACCGAAAACTGATTTAATGGATTCATTTTATTAATTTGATATATTTTTGCAAGCAATTGGTTGGTTGTTTTGGAATCAGACAATGCAATTTTAGATGATTTTTTGTTGTTTTTAAGTTGATCTGAAAATTGCATATCTACTCAAAAGAAATAAGTTGAGAAGAAATGTTTGACCATGAAAAAGAGTCGGAGACAATTCCGGCTCTTTTTTCTTTATAAATGTTGATATTGTAAATTATTTTACTATTTTTGCCAGATAAAAAATTTCGAATATGAATACGATTTTAATGGTTAAGTCATTTGCAACAATTGAGGTCTGGGGCACGCTGATTCAATTCAGTATCATTGCGATAGGCCTTCTTTTGGGAAATGTTTTAAGGACAAAGGTTCCGTTCTTGAAAAAAAGTTTAATTCCTTCAGCACTGATTGGAGGTGCTCTGATTTTGGCATTCAAGGCGATTCCAGGCATGGATTCTCTTGTCAACAAAGATGCGATGGAGATTATCACATACCATGCGCTTGGTTTGGGATTTGTCGCTTTGGCATTGAAAAACAATAGGATAGAATCAAAATCAAGTCCTGTGAAAGTTATTGAAACCGGAACATTGACTGCGAGTTCGTACATTCTGCAAGGAATTATCGGTTTGATGGTGACAATCCCGATGTTTTATTTCGGAAAAAAGATCTTCTATGCGGCAGGGCTGCTTCTTCCGATGGGATACGGGCAAGGACCGGGGCAGGCTTTGAATTTCGGCGTAATATACATGAATCATGCTGCAAATCAAGGGATTGACTTTCCGGGGGCCGACTTCGGACTTTCAATTGCCGCCACTGGTTTCATTGTTGGCAGCGTGGTTGGTGTCATTTACATGAATATACTGAAAAAGAAAGGTAAAATCAATATTTCGGAATTGAAAGAGAGGCAGGTCAACACGTTGCAGGATTATGAAGGTGAAAACGAAATCCCTGATACAGAATCAGTTGACAAACTGTCAATTCAGATTTGCCTTGTGATATTCACTTATTTTCTCGTCTATCTTTTCAATACGATGATTCAAGGTCTTGACCTCGGAACATTCGGAACCAACACTTTGAAACCGTTGATGTGGGGGTTCAACTTCCTGCTTGGAACGTTGTTCGGCATTTTGGTGAAGTGGTTCCTCAACGGTTGCAAGAAAGCCAAAATACTTAAGCGTGAATACATTAACAACTACCTGTTGAACAGAATCAGCGGTTTTGCCTTCGACATCATGATTGTAGCCGGCACAGCCGCAATCAATTTCTCTGAGTTCAAAGGTTTCGCCTTGCCGTTCGCGTTAGTCTGCACGTTAGGAGCAATCGCCACATTTTTCTATGTCAAATGGATTTGCAAACACCTTTATCCAACATACCAATACGAAGGCTTTTTCAGCATGTTCGGGATGTTGACAGGCACTGCCAGCAACGGCATGATTCTGCTTCGTGAAATTGACCCGAAATTTGAGACACCTGCCGCAAACAACCTTGTGCTTCAAACACTTCCAGCCGTCGCACTCGGATTTCCTGTATTGCTGTTGGTAGGCTATGGACCACAAAGTTGGAATGCAACATTGATAACATTCGGTTGTTGCGTAGTGGTTTTTGCAATATTCACCGTTTTTCTTATGAGAAGTAAAATTTTCAAGAAAAAATGTGAAAAAAATGTTAAACAAGCATAAAACCACTGACTCATGCAGATAAAATAATCAGAAATCCATTGTTTTTCAAATTTTTAATGTATATTTGCAGGCAAAAAAATATGACATGAAAGAAGTAGAAAATCTTGTACGTTTCGACTGGGCGATAAAGCGTTTGTTAAGAAACAAGGCTGACTATTGTGTTGTGGAAGGTCTGTTGACTGTTATTATCGGGAAACCCATAAAAATCAAGTCATTGCTTGAAAGTGAAAGCAATCAGGAAAATGATTTTGACAAATTCAACAGAGTTGATCTTTTGGCGGAAGACGAAAATGGTGAATTGATGATTTTTGAGATACAAAACAATCGTGAGCTCAGTTATTTTCACAGAATGGCATACGGGACATCAAAAGTCGTTTCGGAGTATTTAAACAGGGGGGACCGGTACGAAAAACTTCGCAAGGTCTATTCTATAAACATAGTGTATTTTTCGCTTGGCCAAGGAGATGATTATGCATATCATGGCAAGACTGAGTTCGTGAGCATGCACAATCCAAATGACATTTTGAAATTAACTCCGGCACAGCAAAAGGCATTCAATTGCGTGACACCGTCAGATATTTTCCCGGAATATTATATTTTGCGTGTTGATAAATTTGATGATGTGGCAAAAACACCATTGGATGAATGGATAAGTTTTTTGAAAAGCAGTACAATCCCTGATGGCGCAACGGCTCCCGGCCTAAAGGAGGCAAAAGAGTTATTACGAATAGATAATCTTTCAGAATCTGAAAGGAAATTGTATTACAAGATTCTTGATGATTTGAGATACCAGCAGAGCGTCATAGAAACTGGTCGCTTCGAAGGGCGTATCGAAGGTATTGAAGAAGGACTTTTAATTGGACATGAAAAAGGAAGAGCAGAAGGAAGAGCGGAAGGAAGAGCGGAAGGAAGAGCGGAAGGTGTCGAATTACAGAATATTGAACATGTGAAACGTTTGAGAAATAAAGGTTTTGATAATCAAACAATTGCTGATATGCTCGGATTGGAATTGACATTTGTGATTAATCATTAACCAACTGATTACGTGAATAACGATTGGCAGTTATTACTAACATGTGATGACTGCCAATTTAATTTGTTAATTAGCAAATATTTTTGTTAAATAAATTAAAATAAATATTAAATTTGCAAAATTCTATCGGACAGTTGCAATTATTCGCACTGTTAGTTATAACTTATTGATTACTAATTAAATATAAATTATATATGAGCGAAGGACTATATTCAATGGAAGCCAAGGATTTCGACAAGACCTTGGATTTGACCAAAATCAAGCCGTATGGCGACACCATGAACGACGGTAAAGTTCAATTGAGTTTCACCTTGCCGGTGCCGTGTGGTGCTGAAGCGGTTGAGGCTGCGAAACAACTCATCAAGAGCATGGGCCTCGAAAACCCGGCTGTCGTTTACTACAAGGAACTCACACCGGGCTTCACATTCTTCAACTGCTACGGGAGTTGCACACATACGGTGAATTACAGCACAATATACGTTCCGAAAGTCGAATCGAATGTGATGGACATGTACGAGACCGACAAATTCATCAAGGAGAACATTGGCCGTAAGATCGTCGTCGTCGGAGCCAGCACGGGCACTGACGCTCACACGGTCGGCATCGACGCAGTCATGAACATGAAAGGCTACGCCGGCCACTACGGGCTGGAGCGCTACGAGATGATTGAGGCGTACAACCTCGGCAGCCAGGTCCCGAACGAAGAGTTCATCGCCAAAGGCATCGAGCTTCACGCCGACGCACTCATCGTGTCACAGACGGTCACGCAGAAGGACGTCCACATCAAGAATCTCATCAACCTCGTTGAACTGATGGAAGCCGAAGGTCTCCGCGACAAGATGATCCTCTGCTGCGGCGGCGCACGTATCACCCATGAGCTTGCGAAGGAACTCGGCTACGACGCCGGCTTCGGCATGAACACATACGCCAACGATGTGGCATCATTCATCGTCGAGGAAATGGTGAAAAGAGGAGTTAAGTAAATGAGTTTTTGAAGTGTAGCTTTATTAGATTTTTTTGCGAAGCAGAATTTTTTTTAATCGAAACAAAATGTAAAGTTACACTTTATAAAATGATGGGTTTATCAAATAGATAAGTAATGTATAATAGGGTTTCAGGCTTCAATTTCATTGAGGAAGATAGTGTTTTTCTCTTTGGATTACGACAAACGGGTAAAAGTACGCTTTTGCGAAGCCATTTCCATGGTGCGTTGTATGTTAATTTACTGAAATCCGATATATACGAGCGTTGTCATTGTGACTTGGAATTGACAAGAAACGATGTGGGCTTTGCAAATTATCTTCAGAAACCGACCTGTATACTTCCGGCAAAGCTTTTGAATATCTTGTGTTTAAAATTTGATTGGTTATGAAAAAATTTATTCTTCCCTTTTTGGGAACAGTTTTGATACATCTTGGTGTTTCTGCACAAATAAGTGAGCAACAAGCGACAAATCTCGTGCTTACTTCTGTGGTTTATAATCGGGTTGACAGTGTCAACGTGTTTGTGAACCAAACCTTGCAGTCATCCGAGTATTTTTCAATTAGTCCGTATGATTCAATTGCAGCGCCATACAACAACTATTGGCTGTATTTCATTGACGATATGCCTCAATTTGGCTGGGAACATAATTGTAGATATGTTTTCGTTAATCAGGATGATGGTAGCTACAATGTGGTGCAAAGTCAGAGACCTCCTGTTTTGTTGAACAAGGATTTTGATTGCGTTCAAAGGAAGTGTGACCCAATTTTTCCTGCGCCCGTTTCACAGAATGGTATGGATGAGTTTAATCCAAAATCAAAAAAAGAACATATTCTATTAACTGAAAGATTACTCTCAAATCTTCCACAAAATGTTAAGTCCAAAGACAATGATGAGATTGTTCCTGTAAGCAATCTTGAAGCATTCGAAAGCGAAGTAAGCGGCATTGTGTTACTTTGGGACGCGCCGGAAAATAGTTCGTTGAATGAGCATAGACAACTGTCATGGAATGTTAATATGGATAATTGGGTGGGTCCTGCAGGTTGGTCTGGGGAGAATGTTAAAAGGGTTGGAATTAGATTCGATACACTTGACTTGAAAGATGTTAAAGGGTGGAAGATAAAACAAATCAAGTTTATTCCTTTTGCTTCGGAGAATCAACAGTCTGTGGCTGTGTGGTACAGGAAAGAAGAAAAGATGGAATTGGTTTATGAGCAATTCCCTTCGGAATGCGTTTATGGGGAATGGAATACAGTCAATTTAGATGAAGATGTTTCTATAGCAGATGGGGTTGAAGTTGTCATAGTACAGTCATCCTACGGAGCGGCAGAAGAAGATTTTGCGCTTGAATATATTAAACCTCCACATGATAAGAACATGTATACGGGCGGTACGAATGGTGCGGGATGGCAGTTTAGTAATATGAATGCATTTGGTTATTCTCTTGCGGCAAACATTGAAAATTCAGAATGCGGGATGCGCCTGCTCGGCAACAAAGAAGGACAATTGTTGTCAGGCTACAATGTCTATCGCGACGGAGAAAAGATAGCGAGCATCCCTTACACATTCCAAACCTATTTCATCGACAAGGATGGGAACGCTACGAATGATTGCAATTATTGCGTCTCTGCCTTATACGGAGAAGAAGAGTCAGAGATGGTCTGCACATCAATAACGGGCATCAATGAGGGAACATTTGTGAATAGTGTGGCAATACATCCCAACCCGACGACAGGTCTGGCTGAGGTTGACAGAGAGTGTGTCAGTGTGATGCAGGTGTACAACTTTTTTGGTCAACAAATGACAACTGTCTATAATACCAACAAAATTGACTTGTCAACATTCAATGCAGGCGTGTATATGCTCAAAATCCAAATGAAAGATGGAACGACAGGCACTGTGCGCGTCCTGCGATTGTAATTTATTTAAAACAAATAAGTAATTCGTTGTTAATTAAAATATTTAATATCATGGACAAAAACGAAATTAGAGAAGTCATCGCGAGAAGGGCAGCCAAAGAGTTGCACGATGGCGATGTTGTGAACCTCGGTATTGGCATCCCGACAATGATTCCAAACTACCTTCCAGAAGGCGTGTCAGTCACACTCCAGACAGAGAACGGAGCCATGGGCATCGGCCCGACACCGGCTGAAGGTGAAGAAGACAAGAACGTTATCAACGCAGGTGGTGGTTTCATCACCCTGAATCCCGGCGCATGTTCATTCGATTCAGCGACATCATTCGCGATCATCCGCGGCGGCCACGTCAACGTGTCGTTCCTCGGCGCTTTGCAGGTCGATGAGAAAGGCAACCTCGCCAACTGGATCATCCCTGGAAAGATGGCTCCGGGCATGGGCGGCGCAATGGACCTCGTGGTCGGCGCAAAACGCGTTATCCTCACCATGGAACACACACAGAAAGGTGCTCCTAAAATCCTGAAGAACTGCACATTGCCACTCACGGCGGCAGGTCAGGTCAATATGATCATCACTGAAATGGGTGTCATGGAAATCACCCCTGAAGGCATCGTCCTCACAGAGAAACACCCAGAGTTCACGGTTGAAGACATTCAGGCTGCTACAGAGGCCAAACTCATCATCAGCCCGAACCTCAAGTCAATGTTAGATTAAGTGTTAAGAGTGGAGTGTTGAGAGTGGAGTTGTATCGACTCTCAACACTCCAAACTTCAAACTGAAAAGCAATGGAATATCAATATTTAAAAAGCGAGATAAAGGAAAACGGCATCCAGATCATGACCGTCTCCGCACCGAAGTCGCTGAACGCGCTGTGTTCGGCGATTCTGTCAGAGATTGACCGTTTTGTGGATGAGATCGACCTCGCTGTGACAAAAGTCCTCATCGTGACGGGTGACGGGGAGAAGGCTTTCGTTGCCGGTGCCGACATCGCTGAAATGAAAGACCTCGACGACGCGCAGGCACTCGAATTCGCACGTCTCGGAGCGAAGGCATTCAAGAAACTTGAAGACATCAACATTCCGGTCATCGCTGCTGTCAACGGGTTCGCGCTCGGCGGCGGCTGCGAGCTTGCGATGGCCTGCGACATCCGCATTGCCTCCAACAAGGCAAAATTCGGACAGCCGGAAGTCGGCCTCGGCATCATACCTGGTTTCTCAGGGACATACAGACTGCCTAAACTGGTCGGTCCTGCAATCGCCAAGGAACTAATCTTCACCGGCAAGATGATCGATGCGCAGGAAGCGTACAGAATCGGCCTCGTGAACGCCGTCTGCGAGCCTGAAGAACTTATGCCTCAGGCCATCGCGATGGCGGAAAAGATGCTGAAGAACGCACCTCTCGCAATCCGTGCCGCAAAACGCTGCATCAACGACAATTACGACATGACAGCGAATGAGGCCATCGCATACGAGAACGTGTATTTCTCACGCTGCTTCGCGACGGAAGACCAGAAAGAAGGAATGGGCTGCTTCCTGACAAAGAACAGACCGCATTTCCAAGGCAAATAGTTATAAAGTGTTGAGAGTGAAGTGTTAAGAGTTGAGCTATAATATTTCGCAATCACACACGGAAAATTGAAATGTTAAATTTATTAAATAATTTGAAAATGAAAGTATTTGTAATCGGAACAGGAACAATGGCAAAAGGCATCGTCAAGGCTTTCGCAGCAAAGATGCCGGTAGTCATGAAGAGCCGCACACAGGCCAGCCTCGACAAGGCTATGGCTTCAATTTCAAAGGGTTACGCAAAACTCGTTGAAAAAGGTAAAATCGCACAGGAGGCAATGGATGCAATCATGGCAAACATCGCAACAACAACTGACTATGCGACATTCGCCGATGCCGACCTCGTGATCGAAGCAGCGTCAGAAGACATGCAGTTGAAGAAAGACGTCTTCACGGAGCTTGACAAGATCTGCAAGCCGGAGACAATCTTTGCGACAAACTCATCATCATTGTCAATCACCGAGATAGCTGCTTGCACAAGCCGCCCGTCGCAGTTCATAGGAATGCACTTCTTCAACCCGGCTGACCGCATGGCGTTGGTGGAAGTCATCAAGGGACAGCTTACATCAGCGGAGGTGTGCAAGACCATCGTCGAACTCGCCACATCAGTCGGCAAGACACCTGTCGAGGTCAACGAAGCCCCTGGTTTCGTCGTCAACCGCATCCTCATCCCGATGATCAACGAGGCTGTCGGCATTCTGGCTGACGGAATCGCAAGCGCGGAAGACATCGACAAGTGCATGATGCTCGGCGCAAACCACCCGATGGGACCTCTCGCATTGGCCGACCTCATCGGTAACGATGTCAACCTCGCAATCATGGAGGTTCTCTATAACGAATTTGGCGATCCGAAGTACCGCCCGCATCCGCTTCTCAGAAAGATGGTGCGCGCAGGCTTGCTCGGACGCAAATCAGGTGAAGGATTCTATAAATATTAATAAGGTATAAAAATGGATTTTAGCTATTCAAAGACAGAAGAATTGTTCCTGCAGATGATCAGGTCATTCGCAGAGAACGAAGTCAAGCCTTTGGCGGCAGAAGTTGACGAGCAGGAACGTTTCCCGATGGAAACCGTCAAGAAGATGGCCAAATTAGGTTTGATGGGTATTCCGGTGCCGACACAGTACGGCGGCGCGGGCGGAACAGTGCAGATGTACATCATGGCTGTTGAAGAACTCTCAAGAGTCTGCGCCACGACAGGCGTCATCGTTTCAGCTCACACGTCACTCTGCGTGTCACCGATCCTCGAAAACGGAACGGAAGAACAGAAGATGAAATATCTGCCGAAGCTTGCTTCAGGCGAATGGATCGGCGCATTCGGTCTTACAGAACCTAATGCCGGTACAGACGCAGCGATGCAGCAGACAACAGCAGTCGATGCAGGTGACAAATGGATCCTCAACGGCAGCAAGATCTTCATCACCAATGCGGCATACGCCGACGTGTTCATCGTCATGGCAATGACCGACAAGTCGAAAGGCACCAAGGGCATCTCAGCATTCATCGTCGAGAAAGGCTTCAAAGGCTTCAGCATCGGCAAGAAAGAGTTGAAGATGGGTATCCGCGGCTCTGCGACATGCGAACTCATTTTCGAAAACTGCGAAGTGCCAAAGGAAAATCTCCTCGGACCTCTCGGAAAGGGCTTCAACATCGCAATGAAGACTCTCGACGGCGGCCGTATCGGTATCGCTTCACAGGCTCTCGGCATCGCACAAGGTGCTATGGATGAGACAGTTAAATACACTAAAGAACGCAAGCAGTTCGGCAAGGCAATCGCACAGTTCCAGAACACACAGTTCCAGATGGCTGACCTCAAGACCAAGGTCGAGGCGGCTCGTCTGCTTGTCAGAAGCGCGGCATGGAAGAAGGACAAAGGCCTCCCGTATTCAGCGGACGCTGCAATGGCGAAACTGTTTGCAGCCGAGACAGCGATGGAAGTGACCACAAAGGCGGTGCAGTTCCACGGCGGTTACGGCTACACACGTGAATATCCGGTCGAACGCATGATGCGCGACGCAAAGATCACCGAAATCTACGAAGGCACATCAGAAGTACAGAGAATGGTTATCGCAGGTCAATTATTTAAATAGGAGGGAAGATCATGAATATTATAGTTTGTATTAAGCAAGTACCTGATACTACAGAAATCAAAATTGATCCGGTAAAGAACACTCTTATCCGTGACGGCGTTCCGAGCATCATGAACCCGGACGACAAGGGCGGCCTCGAACTCGCTCTCCGCATGAAAGACATGTACGGCGCAAATGTCACAGTCATCACAATGGGACCTCCGCAGGCCGACCTCATCTTGAGAGAAGCTTACGCAATGGGCGTTGACAGAGCTATCTTGTTGAGCGACAGAAAATTCGCCGGCGCAGATACACTCGCAACGTCATACGCATTGGCGGGTGCCATCAAGACTTTGGACTATGACCTCATCATCGCCGGCCGTCAGGCTATCGACGGTGACACGGCACAGGTCGGCCCTGAGATGGCTGAACATCTCGGCCTCCCGCAGGTTTCATACGTCATTGACGCAGTCCGTCAGGAAAACGGCAACCTCATCGTGAAGAAGGAGAACGAAGACAGCGTCCAGACCCTCGAAGTCGAAGGAAAATGCGTCCTCACAGTGCTCGCTTCAGCATTCTCGGCACGTTACATGACAGTCAACGGCATCGTCGAGGCTTACAACAAGGAAGTTGAGGTCTGGGGTGCCGACAAACTTGATGTCGATGAGACAAAACTCGGTCTGAAAGGCTCACCGACAAAGGTGTTCCAGTCATTCCCGAAAGCTCTCAAGACTCCTGGCGAGATTCACGAAGTCAGCGAGGAAGAAGCAGTCGAAATCATTGTTAATAAACTGAAAGAGAAACATATAATCTAAAAGTAGCCATGGATATCAAAGATTACAAAAACGTTTATGTGTTCGCAGAACAGCGCAACGGAATGATTCAGTCCGTAGCTTACGAACTTTTAGGTAAGGCACGCGACCTCGCCGACGCCCTCGGTGAGAAAGTCGTGGCAATGTTGGTCGGTTACAACGTGAAAGCACAGGCTCAGAGTCTCATCGAGATGGGTGCTGATGAAGTCCTCGTCGCCGACTGCCCAGAATTGAAAGATTATTTGACAGAACAATACTCACAGGTTGTGTATCAGATGATTACAGAACGCAAGCCGGGTATCGTTCTTTACGGCGCAACGACAATCGGCCGTGACCTCGCCCCACGTCTTGCTTCAAGACTTAAGACCGGTCTGACAGCCGACTGCACAAAGCTTGAAATCGCAACGGTTGAAGAGACAGGCGAGAAGCAGTTCCGCTCGACACGTCCTGCTTTCGGCGGCAACCTCATGGCTACAATTCTTTGCCCTAACACACGTCCGCAGATGTCAACAGTGCGTCCTGGTGTGATGCAGAAACGCGTCCGCGAAGCTGGCAGAACAGGTGTTGTCACAATGTTCACACCACAGTTTGACACAACGAAATTCAAAGTGAAAGTCATCGAGACCGTTATGAACTGCAAGTGCAATGACGACATCGCCGATGCCAAAATCCTCGTTTCCGGCGGCCGTGGCGTTCACGACAGAGAAGGCTTCGACAAGCTTCAGGCTCTGGCGGATGTCCTCGGCGGCATGGTGGCTTCGTCACGTGCCATGGTTGACGCCGGCATCATGGACCACTGCTACCAGGTCGGCCAGACAGGTAAGACAGTCCGTCCGAACCTTTACATGGCATGTGGTATCTCCGGCGCAATCCAGCACCTCGCTGGCATGGAGGAGTCAGACTTCATCATCGCCATCAACAAGGACAAATACGCTCCAATCTTCAGCGCTGCTGACCTCGGCATCGTCGGCGACCTCCACAAGATTGTCCCGATGCTCACGGAACGCCTCAAGAAGGAAGTTGAGAAGTAATATTCACCACGAATCACACGAATGATGTTATTTTGTTCGTGTGATTTTTTTATTTATGTCCGATAAAAATTTTTTAAGGGCGAAAAATAAGGGCTGATTTCTGTTTTGGAGGTCAGCTTATTTTGTTTCCGTTTTTTATCTGACAGCAATAACAGTCGATTATATTTTTAGATTCAATCCTACGAAATAACTTCTTGGTGTGAATGGACCGTAGATATAGCCTGCATCTTTGTTCATGCCACGATCTATGTCGTTTTGGAAATGATCCAAAAGGTTCTTGACACCAGCATTCACCTCTAACGAATAGTTCCTGTAAATCGGTATTGAATAGGTCAGTTTGAGGTCCCATTCGAAGAACACCGGCGTTTCATTCTCCACGTCATCTGGCACATAGCCAGCGTAGTGTTGCACCAACATGCTGCCAGTCACCTTGCCGTTTGTCGTGATGCTGAATCCTTTTATTGGACACACATTGATAATAAAGAATCCGTAATGGTCCGGCGTGCGAAACATCCGCTTCTGTGGTGCCACCGCAGGACTCCACTGGAAATCATTGATGTAGCGGCTATGCTGGTAGGTGTAGCCTGCCTGCAATGTGAACAGTTTGCCGTAAGCCACCTGACCTTCTATGTTTACGCCAGCCACGCGTGCTCCGGAAGTGTTGATGCGGGTGAGCAACAGGTTGCCAAGTTCGTCGTGTCCCTCCTCGCGCAAGGCGAAAACGTTGTTCAACTGAGTGAAAAAGCCTTCTGTAGTGAGGTTCAGATTCCATTTCCCTGCGGATTTATACCAGTCGGCGCTGAGCGTGAATGAGTGGCTCCGTTCCTCTTTAAGGTTTGGATCGAGCGAGATCAGTTGCACTTCGCCTCCTACAGCCCCCACATGCAAGTCTTCGTCGTAGGTCTGAGGTGCGCGGTAGCCACTGGCATATCCGACACGCAGAATCAATGGCTCTACAGGCGTGTAGCGCACGCTGGCGCGTGGGGTGAAAATAGGTTTACTTAGCATATTGTGCTTTTCCAAACGTCCACCAATCAATACCGACCACTGAGTGTTTTTCCATTCGTTCTGCATGTATCCGCCATACAGGTGAACCGTCTGCCAGAGGTTACGGTTGTATCCTAAAATCTTGTCATTCAGTTTGTTGAACGAATATTCCATGCCAGCACTCAAATCGGCAGACATCTTTCCACATTGGTAGGAGAAACGGTATTGTCCGCCCACTACCGTCGTGATGTCTTTCGACTGGCCGTAAGCACTGGCATTGCAGTCTGTTCCGAAATAACTCTCTCTGGCCGTGTGCTGAAATGAGACGTATGGAGTCACTGCATGACAGTTGTCGGCGGTGAAACAATCCCATCGCAGGCTTGCGGCGTTGATGTGATGTCTCAGTTGCTCGGTCAATGGCGATTCGTGGGGCTGCAGCGAGTCGATGCCATATCCGCCTCGGCGGAACTCGGTGGTGTGATGGTATTCGGCAGTAATCTTGGAATAGTCGGTCGTCCTGAAGAAACTCCTGAAACCGAGCGTAGAGGTCTGCAGTTTAGGCATCTCGCTATAGCCATCGCCATCTCGGTCGTACTGCTTGCGGTCGCGGCGGATGCCAAATAGGTACAGGCCTATCTTCTTGTTGGGCGACAGCACCGAGGCGTTCATGTTGGTGTTGATGTCGTAGGTGCCTTTCTCTGTGAAAAGGCTTTGGTTGCTGAGGTTTATGTGGTTGCTGCTCGGCTCTTTGGTTATTATGTTCACCACTCCGCCAATGGCATTCGCACCGAAAAGTGCGCTGCACCCACCACGTATCACCTCAATGCGGTCCACCATGCCAGCCGGTATCTGCTCCAGTCCATAGACGCTTGCCAATGAGGAAAATATTGGTCGTGAGTCAAGCAGTATCTGGCTGTATTGCCCATCCAGACCATTGATGCGAAGTTGTGGCACGCCACAGTTGCTGCACGACATCTCAACCCTCAGGAAAGCCAAGTACGTCAGCCATCGAGTTTGAGCAGGTGTTCTCGATGACTGAAGGCGAAATAACATTCACAATGGTTGATATTTCCTTTTTTTTACTTGCATACTTGCTGAATGATATGACTACGTCGTCAAGCTTATAGCTGGTCTCCTCTATGCTTACGTTGCAAACGTATGTGGAATCGGCTGCGATGTTTACAGTCACCTCTTTGGTTTCGTATCCCATAAGTGAGAAAACTATGGTTTGCTGACCTAATGGAATGTTTTTAAGAAAATAGTGTCCGCTCTCGTCAGTCATGCACCCTATTGTGGTGCCTTTCAGCAGAACGTTGATAAACCCCAGATGCTCATGGGTGTTTGCGTCTGTCACATGACCTGTTATGTGCGAGTTGGTTGTGGCAAACAGGAGTATGGAATGCATACACAATGCAGCCATACAAAATAGTCTTTGTATTGTTGACATATCTGATACAAATTTGGAATCTCTTTCTCAAACGAAAGAAATCATGATGAATAAAAATGTAGAATTGGTTCTCTTGTCCGGATAATCAACTGATGAAAGGTGGTGCTCTGTCTGACTGGTATTGAAGATCGGCTTTGAATGTCTGGGCGGTACGCTCCTGACCGATGGTGCAGATGAGGTGGAAGAACGCTTCCAACCCTCCGCCGATGTGTGCCTCGACGGCTTGCAACTGCGAGTTAAGAGTCGAAATCAGTGTAATATGAGAGGCGGAATGCTTGCCGTCCGAACTGTCGTGGTGGTGATTGTTGTGCATGTGTGAATGCACGATGGTCACCCCGTTGATGATGTGTGTATGATAGAACAATGTGGCATTACCATAGTACGCAACGAACAGCAACAGCATCGCCATCGCCATAAGTTCCTTGATATGCGCCTTCCTCTTAATCATTTCGGCCGCAAAGATACGACTTTTTCCTGATATGGTCAGAAATTCAAAAATAAATTTTTCAAAAATAATCTCTTGACATTTCAAAAAAACATATTATATCTTCGCCCTTTCAAAACCGAGATGCCATGCCGGATGTTGGTTTGTCATACAATATGTTGATTATCAATAATTCATTGGATCGCCGCTGCAACTCGAAGACATGGAGCGGCTCGGCCACCGACGAGCCGATGTTCGACTGCGGCTTCACGGGCCACGAGCATCTCTACGCCTCCGACCTCATCAACATGAACGGCCGCGTCTATGACCCGATGACCTCATCGTTCCTCTCACCCGACAACTACGTTCAGGACCCGACCTCGCAGCAAGGCTTCAACCGCTATGCTTACTGTTTCTACAACCCGCTGAAGTATGTTGACCCGACTGGTGAGAGAGCCTCGGGGCCTGACTTCAGAATGATGGCAGCGATGATTGAAAGGATGATACGAGAGCAATGCTACAACAAATGGCGTGATTTCTTGATGGGTATGGGATGTATCAGTATGATTGACATCAATGGCTCATGGGGTGAGTTCGGCTGGTGTAAAGGTATCAGCGGCAGCGGCAATAATAGTGGTGGCTCCAGTATTGCACTAAAAAATGAAAATGGTGAGATGATAGCCGACACGAGCGGGCCGATGATGGTTGGCGACGATTATAAGAAAAAATGCGCAGAGCTTGGCATCACACCAGGGGAACCAATACCGGAAGACAAACGCAATGACGAATTTCTGAGGCTATTCCAGGAGACATTCTTTCCAAACATGCCAATGGATTTGATCCGTGAATTTACATGCGAAAATGTTCCATTCGATTTTAATTCGGAGAAATATAGTGGTGTGGAGGGTGTAACAAAACCAATACCATATGAATCTTTGCAAGGGAAAAGCTTATTCTCTGGTATTTCAGATGTGTATTTTAATCAAGACCTTGTATCTTGTAGTCCGGAGGATTTGTACTATACCATGGGGCATGAATTTGTCCATGTGTCACAATGCAGTGAACTGGCATGTGTGGAATTTAGGTTTACTACATGTTTAAATTCAGCCATGGACTATTGGGCTTATTCGTGGCAGTGTGCGAATGGAGGAAGGGTTATCGGCTACAACCCGCCGTCATACAATTGTTTGAATATTTATAAGAATTTGAATTACATTAATTTCAAATGGACATGTAATTTAATTCACCCTTAAATTTTAGAAATATGAGAACACCAAGGCTTATTTTATCAATTGTCTGCATGCTTTGTGCAGCAAGGCTTCACGCGCAGGACATCAGCATCAACCTGTCGATACGGTGGGAAGATGCACCGTATATCTTCAATTCAGACTCGATTGTGTCCTCACCGAGACTTGTGTTGAGCTATAGTAATGAGTCTAACAGAGATTTGTATTTTTTGAAAATACCAAGAGAAAAACATAATTTGCCTGGATTTCCATGTGGTCAACTCGTGAATTGTATAGTATATATAGAACCGGATTATACTGCCACTAAATCACAAATATGGTTTGACAATTATTATGGTGAAGAATTCATAGTTGAATTGTCTTTCTCTCGTTCTCCAGACGAGTGCTGGTGGGTTTTACCTAAATGTCTGAAGGAAAATTTGAAGTATGGAGAGGAAAATAAATATAGATGTCCAGAAATAGATTGTACGCTTTCATACATAACAGATTTCATTATGAAAAAAATTCATACTGAATGGTCTGACACTTTAAGCACACAGTATTTATGCGTGGTTGATACCATAGATGACATTTCTTTGACAGAAGACGAAAAGATTTTTTGTTTTCTCCGTTCTGGCGAGACAAAGGAGGATGTGTATGACATAAACGCATTATGGATGGCAAAAGGCATATTTGAATTTGTAATTGCCAAAAAACTTTCCGGTGTTGTCATTGTTGATGGAAACGCAAATAATCCCTCCGGCGTAATATATCCGACAGCGAAATTGCCTAAAAAAGTCGGTGATTACCAGCTGTATTCAGGGGAATTCAAATGCAACCCATTGACAATCACATTTTGACATCATTTACAACAGCCTCCCCGCAAGCCACAGCACCTTTTCGGGGAAGCTTTCTCTTTATTTCAGTTTGAAGTTTTAAGTTTTGAGAGTGGAGTTTTTCGGCTTAAAGATGAAAGTTAAGAGCTGCTTGTCCAGCCTTCGTCGCTTCGCGGTGCGGTGGCCCGCGCCATGCGGCGGCCGAGCATCGCATGGCGCTTGATCTTTTGGTTACTTTTCCATCAAGGGAAAAGTAACATGAAACTTTTATAAACAAAAGACTTCATTTTCAGATGAAAACCATTATCTTTGCAAGGTCATAAAAACAGCACGCCGCTTTTTCCGAAGAGACAGGATAATTGTCTTTATGTTTGTTCCCGCATGAATTACCCATGCAATTTTGTTGAGCAATTTATTTTACTGACAACCAGCACTATGAATCTTTCCGCTAAAAATCAATAGATTCCAATCTCATCAACGAAAACCCACGCCGGATAACCGTAGCCTGAATGGCCTTCAGGACAGTCAAACGGCTCGATGATGACTTCTACGTAACGAGCTTTTGCCGCAGGAAACTCGACTTCAACAGCATGAATCGGCTGGTCGAAATCTTTTGGAAGCATCTCGAAATCTTTTTGGAACGCCTTTGTGAAATTCTCGCCGTCGTTGGAAATCAACACCTTGACTGACTTCGCGTTGAAGATCCAGTCGTTCATGTTGATGTTGTTGTTGAACTTGACCATGCTGATTTCCGTCTCTTCCTTCAAGTCAATTGTGGCATCGATGTTCTCTCCGAAAAATCCGAGCCATCTGCCGCTTCTGTAGTTTGAAGTGCCTTTCAAGCCATCAATCAACACGTTGGCACCGTCGAAAGTGTAATTCTTGTCCGGCTGGTTTTTTAACGTTATCGGTTTCATCGAGGCTTTGCTGAAGTCGAAGTTCGTTTCAAACATCTTGCCCGTCGTGCCGTCATCACGGATTACTACAGTCTTGAAATTGCAACTCTGATTGATTTTCAACGGCTCAGTATATAAGATGCCATCTGTTGCGGGATTCTCTCCGTTGACAGTGTATCTGATTTCACCGTCAACCATTTTAGACATTGTTATTTCAAGATGTCCTTCTGAGACGTTTGGTACAATGTCGGTGCTGATGTCGAAAATATGCGTCGCGTAATTCCAATGATAGAAATCATAAAGCTTTGAGAGACGGAACTCGCGTTTCACAAAGTCTTTCCAGTCTTTTTGTTCAGGGTTGCACCATTGTATCTCCGCCAAAGCCCCGATTCTCGGTAACATCCTGTATAACAAAACATTAAAGTCACTGGTGTATTCTGTCCAGATGTTTGCCTGAAGACCAAGGATGTATTTCGCTTCATCTTCGTCCAAACCTTCAGGGATAGGCTCATAGCTGTAAACTTTCTGCACAGGGTTGTAACCGCCGATTGAAAATGGCTCATTATCAGAGTCTAACGTTTGGTAATAGTCGAAATAAAGATAATCGTTAGGTGTCATGATGACGTTGTGATGCATCTTTGCCGCTTTGTATCCGCCTTCGCTGCCGCGCCAGCTCATCACCGTTGCGTTTGGTGCCAGTTCGCCGTCAAGCATCTCGTCCCAGCCGATTATGTGGCGGCCGTGACCCTCGATGAACTTCTCCATTCTCGACATCACATAGCTCTGAAGATAATCCTCCGCGGTGTGATTTTCATCGCTGGCAATGCCTAACTCTTTGATTTTCTGCTGGCATTTCGGACATTTCTCCCATCTTACGCGCGGACATTCGTCGCCGCCGATGTGTATGTATTCGCTCGGGAACACGTCCATTACCTCTTCAAGGACATTTTCCAGAAATTTCATTGCATCTTCGTTTCCGGCGCAGATCACGTCTTCGGAGACGCCCCAGTGCCACCAAACCTCGTATGGGCCGCCGGTGCAACCGAATTCAGGGTATGTCGCCAAAACTCCGAGCATGTGCCCAGGAAGGTCGATTTCTGGAATGATGGTGATGTGGCGGTCGGCTGCGTATCTCACGAGGTCGCGTAGCTCGTCCTGTGTGTAGAATCCGCCATGACGGATACTGTCGTAAGCCATTGTCTTTCCGATGATTGTGCCGGAACGCCAGGCTCCGACCTCCGTCAGCTCCGGGTATTTCTTTATTTCCATACGCCAGCCCTGATCGTCGGTGATGTGGAAATGGAATTTGTTGAGGTTGTGCATCGCCATGATGTCGATATATGTCTTCACATTCTCAATGGGGAAGAAGTGACGGCTCACGTCAAGATGCATTCCACGATAGTCGAAACGCGGATAATCAACGATTTTTGCTGCCGGAAATTCGATTTTTGAAGTTTTGCCGACGACGTTTATGCTCTTCCTCAAAGTCTGAATGCCGTAAAACAAACTGGCTGCGTTGGTTGCAAAAACATTGATGTTGCTTTTTGTGATATTAATTTTGTAAAGGTTCTCTTTTTCAAGTTGTGAAACGTTGATTTTCAGGTTGATGGCGTTTTTCATCTCATTGTCGATAATCTTGATTTGAGGTCTGAAACCCAATGCTTCTTCAATGTAGTCGGCAAGAAATGTCGCCTCTTTCAAAACTTCACCCTGCGATTTTGGATATGTGATTATCGTTTTTGAATCTAAAACAAATGGCGCTTCGTCAGTCAGACTTATTTCCTTTGGTAACGGGACGACTTGATAATCAATTTGTTGAACTTTCTTTTGGCATGAAGCAAATGTGATTGCCAAAGTTAAGATTAGTAATGCTCTGTATATTCTCATGTTTTCCAAAATTTTTGCGAAGATAGTGATTAATTGGATTGAATCGAAAATTTTTTTTATTTTTACAACCTAAATTTTTTGATATGAAAATCAAATTATTATTTTGTATAATATTGATGTTCAATTTGTTGCAAAATTCGTATGGTAATATGCAAAATGATTCGGTTCGATATAAGGATAAAATTTTCGATGTTGAGGTGATAAAAGATGTCGAATATGCGCACGTTATCGGTTATTGGGATTCGTATCCTGATGACAGCGTCAACACAAAGGATTTGATGGATTTCGTCTTTTCAGAGCATGAAAAAACGGAGTTGGACTTGAAAATGGACATCTATCTTCCCAAAGATGATACTTTGGAAAAACGTCCGCTGATCGTCTTTGCTCACGGCGGCGCGTTTTATATCGGATACAAGGCTGTGAGCGCATACAGGGAATGGTGCAGTTATTTCGCTTCTCTTGGATATGTTTGTGCATCAATTGATTATAGATTGGGTTTTCCTTTTTTGACAACAAGAAACATTGAAAAATGTGAATACCGGGCAATGCAGGACGCACATGCTGCATTCAGATTTCTGGTTGCAAATTCCGAAAAATATAGGATAGATACAAACAATATTTTCGCCGCAGGAACGAGCGCAGGAAGCATTATAATGCTTGCTGTGGCATACATGAAAAATGAAAACCGGCTGAAGTCAACGTTTCGGGGCGGCGACTGCGGCGATATTGAGATTTCTGGCAACGATTATATCAACTCATTTAAAATCAAAGGGTTGGCGAATATGTGGGGTGCCGTTTATGATTTGTCAATCTTGGAAAACAATAATGTGCCGATAATCTCATTTCACGGCGATGCCGATAAACTCGTGCCTTACGACAAAGGCCTGATGATGAAAACGGTGTGGGGGCTGAATCTCGTCCACAAAAGAATGTATGGCTCAAATGAGATAACAAAAAAAGCGCAAGAGCTTGGTATTAAAGCGGTTATGAATACATATCCCGAAGAGGGACACGCTTTGCATCTTGACAAGAACAAAAAATTGAACGATAATTTCTACGACATACAATTTAAAATAAGAGATTTTTTCTACGATTTGTTGGCCGAATGAAAGTCAGATTCTTTTGCAAATCGATCTGAAGTTGCATGACCGGCAATTGATTTCCTTGTCAGTCTGTGAAAATGGAATTTCCAAATTCAAAACTTCGTCAAAAAATCTTATGAAATAATTCTCGCAATTGGTTGTGAAATCTTCGTTAAAGTCTTGATTTTCAGAAATATCAAGACTGAAAATTCCATTTGTCAGTTTCTGGAACCCGATAATTCCCGGCTCGACGTTCTCGGCCTTGACGGTAGGATTCTCTTTCAGGAAAAGATATTTGTAAACCAAAAGCTGAATCGATTTTTCGGCCATCAGTGTTATATCTGTTTGATTAGCACCGATTTTCACGTCCAGTTTGTGTACTTTCCCCGTTTTGTAATCAATGATTCTGATTGTGTCGTTCAACTTGTCGATTCTGTCGGCGAAACCTTCGAGTTCCAAGTTCTTCCCGTTAATTTTAAATGTATGGCAGAATTTTTTTTCTGTTGAAATAATTGACAAAGTGTATTTGCTCTCGCCGTCTTCACCATTTTTTATGAAGTTTTTCTCTTCTTTTATAAAGTTTGCTAACATACTGTCAATCACTGTCTTGGAAAGAAAATTAAAGCCGGTTTCGGGCAGTCCGGAACCGAATCCGTTGTCCTCCAAGGCTTCTTTGTAGCATCGGTTAAAATGTTTTTTATAAACAAGTTCGAAAAGTTCGCTCGTGATAATGTCGTTTTTGAACTCGTTGTAAAGTAGCTCAAGTGTTTTGTGAACGATGCTTCCGATTATGTTCACCTGAATTTCCTCCTCCGGCGTTTTGTCGTTTATTCCTTCGATATATTTGTAATAATATTGAAGCGGGCATCTTACGTATGTACCTATTGAAGTCGGTGAAAACGCTGTGATTTTTTCGAGCATTTCAGGCATTTTTATGATATTTATTTCACAACGTTTCTCATTGATTTTCGGACTTTTATATTGAACGTGATGAAGTTTTACTTTATCGTTGTTTCTTGCATATTCGTATTCGAGTTGGCGGATGAAACGACTTGGTTCACCGAGACCCGACATATCAGCCAACGAATTGTAATACAAATTTATGCGTTTTGCGTTTTGCAGCAATCTGTAAAAATGGTATGCGTAAACGGCTTGCTGCTGAGTGTGAGTGGGAAGATCAAACGTTTTTCGTAAGTCGAACGGAATCAGACTGTTATTGGTTTTTGAAATTGGAATTGTCCCTTCGTTTACGCTTAAAAAATGGACAACGTCAAAGTCAAGGTTTCTTGTCTCGAGAAGTCCCATGATTTGCAAACCATCGGATTCGCCTTTCAGATTGATTGCTGATTGAGCGGCAACCTGCGTGTAAAGTGCTTGTAAATCATTTAGTTGAATGTATTTGTTGTATTTGCCCAATAAAAGCTCGATTCTGTTTGCAATCCGGCTTGCCACGCTGATTTGATTTTTGATGAAATTGCTTGAAGAATCAGAGATTCTTTGCATCACAATTGCAAGCAGTTGCTTTATCGAATTGATGCATGATGTCGTGTCATTCCATTTTGAAAGTGTAACATTCAGGAAATCAAATAGTTCACCTCGAATTTTCAATTCATCCAATTCTTTTTTACTAAAATAGTATTGTGCGTTTTTCGCACGTCCTATATACCAATTATTGAGAGCATTGTAATCTTTCCCATTGAAAATCAGCTTGATAAACTCGGAATTGCAAAATCTTATGAACGTCCAAAGATAAATCTTGTTTTCGTCTGATGAAAGCCCTTTTTGGTATCGGAACAGTCTATCTATAAAATGATAAGTCGTTGTTTTCTGGAAAGGGTAGCCCATTGTTACCTGAATGCTGTCAACAGAATCAGGAATGGAATTTAATGTTGGAATCAGTATCGACTCATCGGCCAAAACGATTACGCTTTTGTTGCTTTTGCCAATGATATTTTGCTTAACTTCTTGATTTAGTTGAATTTGAAGAGCGTTTGTCTGAACCGAGTTTCCTGAAACGTTAATGATGTTTATTTCTTTTTCCTGCTGTTTGAAATTGTCAGATGTAAATTTTTTTTCAATGTTTGGATGCGCTTTGAAGAATTTTCTTGCGAAAACGCCGGCTTCTTGTTTCTCATCCTGAAAATAATAATTGTCCAAATCCCAAAGCATCACTGCGTTGCCGGCCTCCACGAGACGCACTATTATGTTTTCTTCTGTTTTTGTCAAAGCGTTAAAACCTGCGAAAATGATTTTCCTGTCCTTGGTTTTTTGTAATAAAACGGAGTCGTTGTATGATGCTATCTTTTTAGTAATCAATCCATAATAACCTTGTCCGTTGC
This sequence comes from Bacteroidales bacterium, assembly GCA_024400305.1. Classification (GTDB taxonomy): domain Bacteria; phylum Bacteroidota; class Bacteroidia; order Bacteroidales; family F082; genus Limimorpha. The sequence goes on from JAKSMX010000004.1 coordinate 107,758, forward strand.
TTTGGAGCCTGTTGCGCAAAGCGTTGTAATATTTAATTAAGGAAGCGAAAAACTTCACATAATTTGACTCTATGTGATTGTTCAAATCCAAGTTCCAGTCTTCAATCTCCTTGGCGTTGGTCAGATGTTTGAAAAGACTTTCGGCATCAATGTTGTATTGATCGATTTCATCGAAGTCCTTTGCCATTTGTGCGGCAAGTCCGAAGAAATTATTGTTGATTTCTGAATTGTTATGAAATGTATCATTTATCTTTATCAATTCAAAGATAACATCAACATTGTCAATGAGTTGAAGTTCTCCCCATTCTTCCATGGCCTGTTGTATTGAGACGATGTTCGGAATCCAGAAGTTGCATTTTATTTGTCGTTCAAGTTCGTTCCTGAGTCGTTGAGCGGCGCGTTTGTTCGGGAAAACAATGGTCAGGTTTTCCTTTGACAAATCGCAATGTTCTGTAATATAATTGGTTATCTGTTCGATGAAAGCCATGATTCCGCGTTTTTAAGTTGCTCTTGTGTTCCAAGGTCGAACCAATAGTTTGAAGTCACCAATTTTGACTTGACGTGTGCCGTGCCGGTGAATTTTGATGCCATCTCGATTTTCTGATACAGGTCGAAAATGTATCTCGGCTTCAGTTTGAAGGTCCTGAAATATTTTGGCTTGAAGATATGTATTCCGCTGAAAGATAATAATTTACTTTCAGACGGAAGTGCTGTTCCGCCGTCAAATTCATCTGTTTCGATATTGTATTTCCCGATGAAATTGTCATTTTTGTCAAAGACTAATTTCCGTTTGTTGTCGCGTTCTTGTGTCAGGAGCCAGGCCGCTTCTTCACTTTTGCAGAAATCATCATAAAGTGTATTGAGATTTATGTCAGTCAGAACATCAACATTATGAACCAGAACGGCTTCGCTTTTTGAAAAATAGGGCAGAGCCTGTATGACTGCGCCTCCTGTGTCCATCAACTGTGATCTCTCATCTGATATTTCTATTTCAATATTTCCGAAATCTTCATTGTTCAAAAAATCAATAATTTGTTCGCCAAAATGATGGATGTTAATTACAAAATGATTAAATCCCTGACTTATCAATGATTCAAGTGTAACTTTAAGTAAAGGCTTGTCATTGATGTTTATCAATGCTTTAGCTTTGTCTGACGTTAATTCTTTGAGCCGTGTGCCAAGTCCGGCCGCGAGGATGAATGCTGTTCTTCTATTTGGGTTCATAAATATGATTTTTGTGTTGAATAATATGATTAACAATAACTTTTACCATCGGATAATTGGCGTGGATCATCTCCGCGGTTTTCTGTGCGAAAAACACCGAGCGGTGCTGGCCGCCGGTGCAGCCGAAGTTGATTTGCAGATTCTTGAATCCACGTTCAAGATAGTTGTCAATTGACTGAAACACAAGCATTTGTGTGTTTTGCATAAAGAAATGTGTGTCTTGATATGAGTCCATGAATTCTTTTACGTCATCGTCTTCGCCGGTGCTGTTTTTAAATTCAGGGTATCTGCCTGGATTCGGCAACGCACGGCAATCGAAAACAAAACCGCCTCCGTTGCCGCTGAAGTCCGCTGGAACGCCGCCGTTCTTGTATGAAAAACTATTGACAGATACCGTAAGCGTTTCTGAATCAACGGGTTCAAATTTCGGTAACAACTTCTCCATTTGTGTTATGACGGATTTCAATTCCGGAAGCTCCAAAGGCAAAGGACCTTCGCCGATAAGATTTTGTAGTTCCCGAATTGCAAAAGGAATACTTTGCATGAAATGTAACTTCTTCTGTATCAGCCCCCTGAATCCGTATGCGCCTAAAACCTGCAACAAACGCAAAAGCTTGAAACTTGGATAAAACTTTAAAAATCCGTTTGAACTGATACTTCCTTCCGACTTCGATTCCAAAGTTTTCAAGTAGTGGTTCAATAATTCTTTCCTGATCTCAGCCGGAATGCGTGCCTTGACTTGATAAAGCAAAGAAACGACGTCATATTGCAATGGTCCTTTTCTTCCACCTTGATAATCAATAAAATGCGGTTCTCTGTTTTTGATCATAATATTCCTTGACTGAAAATCGCGGTACATGAAGAAATCTGCCGGCGCTTTTGAAATATTATCTGTAAGCACTTGGAAATCATTGTTAAGACGAGTTTCGTTGTATGAAATTTCTTCATTGAGTTTCAGAAAGCAATATTTGAAGTAGTTCAGGTCGTCCATGATTGATGTCCTGTCAAATTCCGGGGTTGGGAATGCTTTGGAATAGTCAAGACATTTATGGCCATTTATTTGAAAATCAACAAGAAAATCTAATGATTTCTTGTATAATTCAATTGTTTGATCATCGAAATTGCCGTTTTTTTGACAGCGTTCAACGTAATTAAATAAGGTGTCGTCGCCGAAATCCGATTGGACATACAAATCTTTTTCATCGTTGATTGCAATTATTTCCGGAACAGGCAAGCCACATCTGAAGAAGTGTCTTGAAAATTCAAAAAAAGCCTCGTTTTCCTCAATGTTACTGTTGTATGTTCCAATCAAATTTATCGTTTCTGTTGTTATTCTGAAATATTTTCTCGAAGAGCCTGACGCGGGCAAGACGGTGATTTTTCTCACGCTTTCTTGCATTGATTTGAAAATCAGTTCTTTGAATGCTTCGTTTATGTTTTCTGACGTTTGCATGACAATTATTTCTGTCTGAAATTAATTTTACAAAAGTACAAATTTTATTCGAAAAGAAAGGATGAAAAAAATTTTTAAAAATGACTGCTCAAGTAAATAAATTGTTATCTTTGCACCGTTTTTATTTCCAATATCAGCATCGGTAGAATGATGCAGGATAACAACTTGAATTAACTTTTATTATAAACATCTATCGAAGTCCCGAAAGGATGGAGAACTAAAAAAGAAAAAAATGAATGCTGCTGAACGCAAAGAAATTGAAGAACTGAATGCTTCAACAATTTTACCTAACACCGTGAATGTCAATATTGTTCTCGGTGAGAATGAAGAAATGTTGCCAAAGGACGAACCAATTCAGAATGAAGAGGAGATTGATTTGGCAAATGACAATGAAGAGGAAGAAGAGGAACTTGAAATGGATTATTCAAGTTACAATAAGTTGCAACTTGTTGAATTACTTGAAGAAACAGTCAATGACTCTGATGTTGTCAAAATAAAAGACAAAGTAACTGCCATCAAGGTCTGTTTCCTGAAGCTTAATAAGGAAGACCGTGACAAGGAAATGGAACAGTTCATTCTTGATGGTGGTGACAAAGACAGTTACGAGCATAAAGACGATCCTCTTGAAGTGCGTTTCAAAGCCGCTTTCAACATATATAAGGCAAACAAGGCTAAATATAATGAAATCCTTGAACAACAGAAGGTTGACAATCATAAGCAGAAACTTCAGATTCTTGAAGAACTCAAACAACTCATTGATTCTGAAGAGACTTTGAAGAAAACATACGATGATTTCAGCGCATTGCAGGAAAGATGGAAATCAATCGGTCAGGTGCCGGCTGCCGAAATCTCAAACATCTGGAACTCATATCATTTCCTTGTCGAGAAATTCTTCAATAAAGTCAAGATTAACAGAGAGTTGCGTGACCTCGACCTTAAGAAAAACCTTGAAGCCAAAATTGCACTCTGCGAAAAGGCTGAAGAGCTTCTCCTTGAGAAGTCGTTGACAAAATCATTCAAACTTCTTCAGAAATACCACGACGAGTGGAAGGAAATCGGCCCTGTCCCGCAGGACAAAAAAGATGAAGTCTGGGAACGTTTTAAGAACACGACTGACAAAATCAATCAGATCCGTCGCGAACATTACGCAAAGATAGAAGAGGAGCAGAAGGCCAATTACGACGCGAAGGTGGCAATCTGTGAAAAAATGGAGGAGATAATAAATGAAGCCGCCACGACCATCAACGCATATCAGAAGAAATCGAACGAAGTCAATGACCTGTTCAAACTTTGGAAACAGGTCGGTCCTATCCACAAGAAACAGAGCGATGAGATCTGGAATCGTTTCAAGACTTCGATGAATGGATTTTTTGAGAGCAAAAAGGAATTTTTCAGCAAGCTGAAAGTCCAGCAGATGGAGAATTACAACAGAAAACTCCAAATCTGCGTGGAAGTTGAAAACCTCAAGGATTCGACTGAATGGAAGAAGACGACAGATTACATTAAGAAACTTCAGGAAGAATGGAAGGCCATCGGTCCGGTGCCGAAACGTCATTCCGACAAGGTCTGGAAACGTTTCCGCAGCGCATGTGACGAGTTCTTCAAGAACAAGGCTGAACATTTCTCCGGAATAAAAGGCGAGGAGGAAGGCAACCTCAAGGCGAAACAGGAAATCATTGAGCGTATAAAGGCATACGAACTTCAGAAGGACCGTAATCAGAATATGGAGGCGATCCGTGGATTCCAGAGAGAATGGATGGCAATCGGTCATGTGCCAATGAAGGTGAAAGACACTATTCAGAATGAGTACCGCAGCCTTATCGACGGTTTGTTTGACAAGATGAGAATCAATGATAATGAAGCGACAACGGCTGAATATCGTAACATCGTCTCCGGCATGAAGGAGGATCCGGACTCACGCGACAAGGTCAGAAGAGAACGTACAAACCTCCAGAACAGGATTCAGAAACTCCGCGACGAAATCGCGACGCTTGAGAACAACATCGGATTCTTTGCAAACAGCAAACAGTCGGAAATCCTCAAGGCTGAATACGAAAAGAAGATCCAGAAGATCAAGAACGACGTTAAGGTTCTCGAAGCCAAGATAAAGATCCTCAACGAGCAATAAAAGAAAAATTAGTTGAAACAAATGGGGAGGGAAGGCGTTCTCTCCCCGTTTTAATATAAATCGGATTGATATGAACTCAAACACTTTTGGAAAAGCGTTCTGCCTGACGACCTTCGGCGAGTCGCATGGAGTGGCTATCGGCGGTGTAATTGACGGCTGCCCGGCTGGAATTACCATAGATTATTCATTGATAATGAATGAATTGAAAAGACGAAAGCCTGGTCAAAACGCTATAATGTCGATGAGAAAGGAACCTGATGAAGTGGAGTTTTTGTCTGGGCTTTTTGAAGGCAAGACGACTGGCGCTCCGATTGCGTTTGTGATAAGAAACAAAGATGCTAAATCGTCTGATTATGATAATGTCAAGGATGTCTTCCGTCCTTCCCACGCCGATTTCACCTATCAGATGAAATACGGAATCCGCGATTATCGCGGCGGCGGACGGGCGTCGGCGAGAACACTGGCTCCTTGTGTCGTGACTGGTGCCATTGCTAAACAAATACTTGAAAAACAAAATGTTAAAATTGTCTCTTCAGTTATAAAAATAGGGCAAAAAGCATGCCATAACGGTTTTTCAATGAATGAAATCGAAGAAATACTTTCCGAATACAAAAGGAATAATGACACTGCCGGTGCTGTGGTTCATTGTGAGATTCAAAATGTTCCAATCGGTCTTGGCGAACCGGCTTTCTGCAAATTCCATGCTGTCTTGGCATATTCGATGATGAACATCAACGCTGCCAAGGGTTTTGAGATAGGAGAGGGGTTTCATTCTGCTGAAATGTGCGGTTCGGAATGCAATGACTCGTTTGTCAACGAAAACGGGAAAATCAATGTTTCATCAAATCATTCCGGCGGCGTTTTGGGTGGCATCACGGATGGCGAAAATGTGACCTTCAACGTTGCGTTCAAGCCGATTCCGACAATAATGCAGCCACAGCAAACCGTTGATATTCAAGGAAATGAAGTTGAATATAACATCGAAGGCCGACATGATGTCTGCGTCGTTCCGCGTGTCTTGCCTGTCGTCGAAGCGATGGCTGCGATGGTCACGCTCGATTTTTTGATGATGAGATAACGGACGGTGACAGTTTATTCTATCGAAATTATCCCGTCTCTGTTGGCCGTCATCCTGAAGGCTTTGTATTGTACGGAATCGCCGGTGATGCATTGCAGAATGAAAATGAGAGTGTAAACGCGCTCGGCGGAAACGGTTTTTATCTCCATGTTGTCGTCAATATAATCAACAGGAACAACAGGGTTGTCCATCCTTTTTTTAAGATAATTTATATTGAAACGTGATATGTCGTTGATTCCTTTGAAGTCGTAATCGTAGTGATTCTTCAGCATTTCATTGTCAATTGAGACTTTTTTCCTGTAAAGGATGATTTTTTCATCAAAGAAATCGTTGTTTGTCTCAAGTTGTGAACGATTCCTCATTTTCATTATTTCAGCCGGGACTTTCTCGTCGGTGATGAAGTCCACGCCTTCCTTTATCCAGCCGATTTTCTTTTTCTTGATGCTGATGTCGTTGCGGATGTCAAAATACTTGTCCTTTAGTTTTTTTGCGAAAATCCAACGGGTCAGGTCCTTGATCCTGTCTTTTAATACGTAAGCCGCCACTAACAATATGAAAATCAACGCCGGGTAGGAGCCGAAATGTTTCTGGAAAATCAAAGCCACCAAACTGTAAACCAACATTGCAAGTCCTGCCGCCAAGCTGAACGAGACCTGTTGTATCGCCTTTCCGTCTTCTGTTTTGTCGATTTTGAGATACAGTGAGCTTTCAATGTATTTTTTCAGGAGACTTCTGCGGTAAAGCAGTTCTTTGTTGGAGTCGTCCTTGTTTTTCGCCGCCAGCTTATAACCTTGTTTCCTCTTGTATTCTTGCTCTTTGATGATAAAGTCGGCAATGTGTTTCCTTGCTTTGTCTAATGATGTATCTTTTTGTCTGTCAATGGCTTTGATGATTCTGATGGTTCGCATTTCAACCTGATGGCTCATGAATTCATCGGTGAAAGCGTATAATGAAATTATGTTCTCGTCATGTGTTTTTTTAGCCAAAGAATATAATTCGCGATATTTCTTGAAAATCGTTTTTACTCCGTCAATGTAATTGAAACAATGTTCGGCAGCATTGGGATTTTTAATATTTGAGTTGATTGAATTGACGTTGTTTCTTACGGCACTTTTGAAAATCGCGCCGAACAGTTTAAGTTGAAACTCCAAGTCAATCAGGTTTTTGTCTGAATTTTCATTGAGGATGTTTTGAAAAGACGTCTTGACATTGTTCAGTGGAATTGCTTGGTTTTCAACAATATCATTCAATTTGAAAACCGGCGTGATCAGTCTGATGTTGGACCTCATGTCTTTGTAAAAACGTTCCTTGTCGTAGGTGTTTTTATTCACGTCAAGGCTGTTTGGCACGAAGATCCAGGAATTCAGGCTGAAGTCGTTTTTCTTTGAACTTTCCTGTCCCGAAAACCAGATTTTGAATTCGATGGAGAACTTGTCGTGTATTTTTGTTTCAACGTCAATCATTATTCAAATCAGTTAGAAGAATAAACCTGGTGTGATGCCGACCCATTTCAAGACTGTGGCGCCCCATACGAGAATCAAGATCCAGGATATTGTCATCATTGTAATTCCGAATTTGAAAGCGTCGGTCATGCTGTATGTGTTTGTATTGTAAAGCAGCAGGGCGGGTTTGCTGTTGAATGGCAGCACGTAACAGTGTTCAATCAGCATTGCAACCGGCAGTGCGATGCTCATGGCTGGGAATCCGAAACGTGCTTCGACGCCTAACGCTATCGGCACGAAGACCATGGTTCTTATTGTCTTTGACTGGAAGACCAAGCCGGAATACATCATCACGAAGGTGAGGATTACGTAGAGCACCCAGAAAGGTGTGTCGGATGTTATCCCGAGTCCGTCGAACGCTGCGTTTACCATGGTGTTCGGGAGGTCGGTGGCGTTGAGGCCGGAGCCGAGGGTGTAAGCACCTGCAGAGAAAAGCATCAGGTGCCACGGGATGTCAACATCGTTCCATTTCACAACTCCGATGCCCGGAAGAAGTGCAAGGATTGCTCCGAGCAACGCTACAATCGTTTCATCGATGTCGTGGAAAGTGCCTTTCGTCACCCACAGGAAAAGAACTAAGACAAAAATACCGACGGCTTTGTATTCTTCGGCTTTCATTTTCCCCATGGCTTTGAGTTCGTTTTTCAAACGGTCGATGCCGCCTTCAATCTGAGGTTTCTGTTCTTCTTTTTTCATGGGGAAGAAGACGTAAATACCTAATAATAAACCTATTATGAGAATCAGAAGACTCATCGGGCCGCAGGTGAAGAGCCAGTCGGCATAGCCAAAGTCGCATGTCCCGACGAATCCGGCGATGAGTGATATTGCGAGCAGGTGTGCGCCGCTGCCGGTATAGAAGGCGTTTGCGCCGATATTGACCTGAAACAGATTCTGTATCACGAGGTTACGTCCGAAATTGTTCCGGGTGTCGCCTGAAGCACCGTAAATGGCGCAGACCGTCATGAAAATCGGGAGCATGATTGTCGCCTTGACCGTAGTCGCCGATATGAATGCCGACAATATTATGTTGATAATCAGGAAACTCCATAACACTCCTTTTGCACTTTTGCCGAATTTTATCACGAAGGCGAGCGCCATTCGTTTGGCAAATTGTGTTTTCACTAACATTCCGGCAAGGACGAATGAGAGGATGTTAAGCCACATCACAGGATGTCCGAGTTGTGCTAAGGCGTCTTTCTGTGTGGTGACGTTGCAAAGCACGATGCCGAGAATGAGTAGGAGTGAGGTGAGATAATTTGGGATTGCTTCTGTGATCCAAAGGATGAGACTCGCCACGAAAATCGCAAGCATCGCATAGTTCGTCCGCAGGAACATGTCGTAACCTATGTCATTACAACGTTTTAACGCCTTGGCTGTCAATGCGTTTGTGTCGATGTTGTCGATGAAGTCAATGTGACAGAACCAATAAATGACAACGAAGGCGATAATTGCGAGCGGGCCGCCAAGCCGCGCCATCCATTTCTCGAAGTTGGATTTTTGCATCTTGGGCAGCTTTTCCACCCTGTAATTGTTCATATCCAATGGGTCAAAAGTGTTCATGGTATAGAGGTTAATTTTTGATTGAACGATTTTTCAGAATCTTTTTGTTTGAAAGGCGGAGACGCCGGTTATGACATCTCCGCCTTGTCGGAGAAGAATTATTTCCAGTTTTTATATGGATTTTTCATCAACATTGAGTTGAAATATTTGGGGTCGCCGGTGACTTCTTCGCCGAGCCATGACGGTTTGTCGAACGGTTCATTCTCGTCTTCGAGCTCCACTTCGGCGACGGTGAGGCCGTCGTTGTCGCCATAGAATTCGTCAACTTCCCATGTGTGTTTGCCGTCGGTGTTTTTCACGAGGTAACGTGTCTTGTCGATGACGCCCGGTTCGGCGAGTTCGAGCAGCGACTTCACTTCCTCGACGGGGATCTCCTTTTCCCATTCGAAGCGTGCCGCGCCCGACGCGTTGCCGATGCCTTTGATTGTGATGTATCCTTTTTCGCCCTTGACCCTCACCCTCACGGTGCGTTCCGGGACGCTGCAAAGATAACCCTGCGTGATGCGTGTGGCTTTGAAAGCTTCTTTCTTGAAGCAGTCGCACTTAACTAAGAATTTCTTTTCTATTTCCTGTGCCATAATATGTTACTCGTTTGCGAGCGGTTTGTCGGACATGCCGATGACGCGCTTGATAGCCTGTAAATAATTGATGTTTTCAACACCTTCAAGTCCGATGTCCTTGATGGTCTTCTTGATGTCTTCAATCTCCGTTGACTCTGAATTGATTGTCATCACTTTCGCGCCGTTGATGAGTACTTCACCCACTTCGCAGATGGTGTCGTTGACCATGTAGCCCCAGCGTTTCTTGTGGACACGCACGGCGGCGAGGTCTGGGTTGGCTTTGACCATCTCCATGAACTCATCGTATGTGTAAGTGTCTTTCGTGAGTTTGGGCATCTCTACCATGAAAGCGGGAAACACTTCATTTTCAAGCATTTCCTTTGCCATAGGAAACTCACCTTTCATCAATGGATTCCATTGTTCAAGGCCGTCAACGGTCTGGACGAAAGTCTTGATGTCCATCTTGCCGTTTCTGATTTTGGTGTTGTTGATGTCGTTTTTGCGTGAGATGATGTATATCTCATCGCTTAGGCGTTCCCATACCTTTTCCGGTACCGGAGCTGAAAGACGTGCCATACGTTTGTGCGCGTCGCAGAAACATTGTCCGAATGAACGGAACTCAAATCTCGGCTTTGACTCTTCGCCGATTTTCATTTCTTCTTTTGCCATTTCTTTTATTTTAAAAACCAAGAATGTCTAACCATTGCCTTGCCATCTGGGTTGACAATGGTTAGACGTAAAATGTTTGTTATACTTGTGAGATTTCTTCGCCGTTGTCTGGGTTTGCTTCATCCGGAGTCGGTTCGGCGAGTTTCCAGTCGCCGCCGTCAGGAGTGCGTGCGTATGACTGTGGCGCGACATTGCTGATGGTCTGTCCCCATTCGCCTGTCTCGCCTCTTGTGAAGACATCTCTTTCTGTTCCGTCAGGCATGTAAAGAGCGTATTTTATTGTCTTCTTTGCCGACAGTCCGCTGTGAAATACGAGTTCTTCTGGATAACCTTCCTGTACTTCACCCGGAACCACAACATCTTCACTGTAGAGGAGAAGATAGCCGTATGCAGGGACGACTGTTCCAGCCGCACCGATCCATGTCGGTTCTGTGCCGTCGTCTTTCACGAGATACATCCCTTCGACGGAAATGTCGAGGTCGCCTTTGTTGTAAAATTCAATGAACTTTGTGTCGCCGTTCAACTCATTTAAAACCAAGTTGGTATAGTCGGGCTCGGCCGGAGGTGTCGGGCCGTCGTTTTCGAGACCTAAAAGCGGGGTCGTGCCGATCGCGTTGGCCGCGCCCGGAGTCGCATCGGCATAATACCATTCGCCATCGGCGTTGCGGCTGTATGAAGCCGGAGCAGGAATCATTGACGGGTCGTTCAAGTCAATGTCCACCAAGTTGAAGTCATCGATTGATTCACCGGCAGGGGTGAAGAGCTGTATTCTGACATTCTTCTTTGCCGACAGCCCGCTGTGGAAGATATGATTTTCCGGAACTTCAGGATGGTCGGCGGCGACATCTTCGCTGTAAAGCAGCAGATAACCACCGGCTTCGATTGTGATGTCAGCAGTGCCAGACCAGTTCTGCTCGGCGTCTTTCTCAATATAGCAGCCAGCCATGTTGATGGCTTCAGCACCAGCGTTGTAAATTTCAATGAACTTGTCGTTGCCGTTAAGCTCGTTGAGACACAGTTTTGAATAGTCAATCTGAACGGCACCGACAGTGTATTCCATTGTCGCAGAGATATTTGTCATGTTTTCATTTTTCGCTTTTACATAGAAGCTGACTTTTGTGTCGTTTGGCTGTGCGGGAATCACAGCTGAAAAAATGTTGTCAACGTTTGTCATTGCAACGGTTTTATCCTCGGCACCTGCATTGTAAACGAGTTCCGCTGTGACTCCTGTGAAGCTCTTGATTGTAGCATAAACCGTCACATTATTGAAATATGAAACAGCTGTTGGGGTGTATTTCACGTCTGTTATTGTCAATCCTGGATATTTTTCGTCTTTGACGCATGATACCAATCCGAGAACGATGGCCAATGCCATAAATAATATCTTCTTCATATTTTTAAATTTTAATTTTGACTATTAGATTATTAACTTTACGATTTAGAATGCAATCTGGAAACGTGCGAGAAGCATGTGGTAGTTTACGCCGACGTCATCTCCGACAACTTGGGTGTAGTCTTTTGTGGCGTTGCCGTTAGCATCAAGGCCGCAGTAGAGTTTGCCTTTGCCGTTTGCATAGCGGTCGTTGTTGACATACTGATAGTTAAGGGCGATTTTCACGTTGTTTGTGAAATAGAAATTGAGGCCAACACCAAGGAGGTCGGCAGAACCGCCGAATATTGCTTCTGAAACAACGCGGTCTTTGTAGTCGTTCATGTCGATGTACTCATACCTGAGAGCCAGTTCGATGTCGCCCCAGTCTTTGCCGTTGCGGACGCGGTTGAATTTGCCGCCGTCGGAGTCGTATCTCTGGCTGCCGCCGAGAAGGAGATAGCCTGCTTCGACATACCAGCCGCTGAAATAGTAAGGCTTGCTGAGATTCATTTCTTTTTTCAGATATGTCCAGTCGGCCATCCATGCGCCTTCAGCACGCAAACCCTTGTAGTGACCGGCTATTTCAGCTGTGGCGATGAGGTTGTAGTCGGTGTTCTTGATGTCGTCGGTGTCAACGTATTTCCTGCGGTTGATGTTTGTGGTGTTACGGCAGCTGTAACGTGTGTATCCGAGATGACCGTTTTCGTCTGACGTCTTCGGCGTGTCATACATGAATGCGCCACCGACATGAATGCCATAGTTTTCCTCGTTGATAGGACGGACGGCGAGTTTGGCGATGTATGAGAGACCCTCGTCCATGCCGTAGTCTTTGTTCTGGTCTTCAACAAAAGTTCTTGTCTCCTGACCTTCAATCTCCTGGAACAGAATGCTGGCACTTGCAAACCAGAATTTGTCGGTGTATTTGGCGAAGATGCCGAGGTGACGGCTTGGCGCCAACGCGCTGACAATCATAGGACGTTCCATGAATTCAAGGTAACGTGATGATGTGTTACGTGAAATTGAGAAATCAGGTTTCATGTTACCGGCTGTGAATTGGAAACGTTTCAAGCCTGTGTAACGGATGATGGCGTCTTTCAACTCAAACGAGCCGTTGGCAAGTTCCATGTCAACTTCACCATACCAATCCGGTGTCACCTGAGCTTTGACAGCCATACGTGCCCTGCGGATGCTCGCTCCGTTTCCAATCGGGTCAGCCCATTCCTGCTCGCCGAAAAACGCGCCGAAATCCACCTGAACCCTGGCATCAAACCAGAACTTGTAATCTTTGTTTTTTGATTCAAAAACCAAGATGCCGTCTCTGCTTGTCGTTGACAAATCTTTGACATCTACTTTGTTACCATACTGGTCAATTGCTTGATTTTGAACGTTCAACGCTTTTTCAGCTTGACCAAACACTGTCGTTGCAACGAACATTAGTGCGAAAAGAAAAGATACCTTTTTCATTTTTTAGGAATTAAATTAAGGACTTCAAGTAAATAAAACAAAGCACGAAGTCCGTTAGTGCCATGTTTTTGATGTGCAAAATTATAAACGTTAAATGTAAAAAACAAGAAAAATGTTTAACAAATAAAAAAAAAGAGGCGAATTTGTCAATTGCCTCTTTTGTGTGAGATGAAATCTGTTATTCAAACTCTTCGATTTCCTTTATAATGTTGTTAATCAATTTATATTTCAAATTATAAAGGTCGTCGGAAATGTCAATCTTGTAATAATGCGGATTGATCAGTCGCTTCTCGGAGTCATCAAGATGTGAGAGGTTGTCGAGATAGTAATTGCGTTTTTCCTGAATAGTGTTGTCGTTGTAGCAAATCTCGCCGTCTTTCATAATCTGTTGCTGCAGTGCGCGGTAGCTGTATTTTCCCGCAAGGAATGTCGAAGAACGCAAGCGGTCGTTTTCGTCGCGAAGGGTTATTGTCTCGCAATTTTCTATCGCTTTCGACAATGAATCACCTCTCAGGCAGGTGACGTCGCATTTGAATTTGTTGTTCTGTATGATTCGATATGTGATTTGGAATCCCGGATTGATGAGCTTGCTTGATTCCTCAGAACGTTTCAAAACCGGCATGTCGTCAACCTGAACGAGTTTATAGACGTTTCCGAAACAAGGGTTGTGCTTGCTTGTCGCGATGGCGTCGCCGACTCCGTAGCTGTCAACTTTACAGCCCTGCCGTTCGAGTTCTGAAATCAAGTATTCGTCTAAAGCGTTGGTCGCGAATATCTTGCAGTTTTTCAAACCGGCATTGTCGAGTATCTCGCGGGCTTTTATCGAGAGATAAGTCAGGTCGCCGCTGTCAAGACGGATTCCATAGCCATGAGGATACGAGTCATCGATACCATTCGCCTTGAATGCCTTGATTGCGTTTTTGATGCCGCATCTCAAAGTGTCGTAAGTGTCAATCAAAAGTATCAGGACTTCGTTCCTGTGGGTTTTGATATATGTGTCAAATGCTTGATATTCACCGCTTACCGAGCATCCGAACGAGGTGACATAGCTGTGCGCCATCGTCCCTGATGACGGGAATCCGAATTCGACGCCAGTCACGATGTTTGATGAATTCTGGCATCCGCCGATATAAGCGGCTTTGGCGCCGTATATTGCCGCCCACGGGCCGTGCGCCCTGCGGCTTCCGAACTCGCTGACGGGTTTTGAGGTGCTTCGCGTGACACGTGACGCTTTCGTGGCAATCGCCATCTGATGGTTCATGATGCAAAGCATCGGAGTCTCAAGCACTTGCGCCTCAATTATCGGAGCCTCGATGGTGATAACAGGCTCTTTCGGGAACGCAATCTCACCTTCCCGCATCGCATAGACATTGCCGGTGAACTTCATCTTGGCGAAATATTTTCTGACTTCAGCATATTCTTCTCCAGGAAGAAACTGTTCAAAAAACCTCTCGTCAGCCTGGCCGATGCCTTTTATCATCTTCACCACTTCGCTGATTCCGCTCACCACAGCCCAGTTGTTCGTGTCGGGCGCTTTCCTGTAAAACATGTTGAAAATGGCACGTCTGTCTTTCATCCCGTTGTCGTAGAACGACTTGCCCATCGTGTATTGATATTTGTCTGAGCAGTAAGAAATATTTAAATCCATGATTCTCAATTAAAATTTTGCAAAAGTACGAAATTTTTACATATACAAAGAAAAATTAGTACTTTTGCCGCCATGAAAGGAATCATAACAATTAACGGCAAGGATTTGAAATACAATCTCCTTCGCTCATGCAGACGGAGCGTGATGGCTAAAATATGCAAAGACGGAACGGTTGAAGTCCGTGCACCTTTATTATATACGGTCAACGATATGGCAAAATTCCTTCAGCAACATTGGCGTTGGCTCACAAACCATTACGACAAAATCGTGGAAAACGCCGAAAACCAGAACAAAAAATTCATTTCGGGCGAGACTCATTATTATCTTGGCGGGAAATACGAGCTGAAAGTTGTCGGATCTGATTCCAATTCGGTGAAAATTATTGATAATTATTTGATTGTCAATTGTAAAAGTGAAGAGTTAGTTGAAAAGACATTGATGAATTGGTATAAAAAGATGGCTGTGATTAAGTTCAACGAGTTGCTTCCGCCGATTGTTGAAAGTTTCAGGAAATACAATGTCTCCCCGCGGAAATTCACGATTCGTGACATGAAATCGAGGTGGGGGAGTTGCTCGCGGCAGGGAAATATCAGCCTGAACCTGCAACTGATAAAACTCAATGAAAACTGCATCAGGCAGGTGATGGTTCATGAGATGTGCCATCTGGTTTACTTCGACCATCAGGCGGGTTTTTACTCATTGATGGACAAAGAGTTACCTGAATGGAAAAAATGGAAATCGGAGCTTAAATTTTTGTAATTTTGCATTCGTTTTTGGTTGAAAAATGGTCATATCGTTTTATCATATCTTAGGAATAGTTTTAGCTATTGCGATAATAGAAATCGTTGGTATTCTGTCGGTTAAGAAAGTGAAGACTGCCAATGACTTCTCCACCGGAAGCGGGAAGGCTGGCACTTGGGTCGTCACCGGGACCATAATCGGGACGCTTGTCGGCGGGCAGTCAACGGTGGGGACGGCGCAGCTCGCGTTCACTTTCGGTCTGTCGGCGTGGTGGTTCACGATGGGGATGGCGTTGGGATGCGTCGTCCTCGCAATAGGTTATGTGGTTCCGTTGCGGCGAAGCGGAAGCACGACGTTGCTCGAAATCGTTTCAAAGGAATACGGCAGGAAAGCCGAGATGACAGGCTCGCTGTTGTGTTCTTTGGGAATGTTCGTGAGCATCATCGCACAGGTGCTTTCGTGCGCCGCGATGCTGATGACGCTCTTCCCGATGAAACTGTGGGTCGCAGCGTCAATTGCGGCTGTCACCATGATAATATATGTTGTTTTCGGCGGACTGTGGAGTGCGGGCATCGGCGGCGTGGTCAAAATCATACTTCTTTGTCTCTCGGCACTCGCCGCCGGAACGGTGGTGCTGTTCCTCTCAAAAGGCTATTCGGGATTGATGGATGGAATAAAAAACATTCTGCTATCGACCGATTTGCAACTTGTTGACGGATTTGCAACGTGTGATGATGTAAATCACGTCTATCAATATCCGTTCACCCGCGGCGTGTCAAATGACCTCGGTTCGTGTATCTCCGTGATCCTCGGTGTGCTTGCTACACAGACTTACGCACAGGCGATCTGGTCCGGGAGGAGCGACAGCAAGGCACGCAAAGGCGCGTTGATTTCCGCATTGATTTCAATTCCGATCGGATTCGCTTGTGTCCTCGTCGGGATGTACATGCGTGCGCATTATATCACTGAAGCGGAGCTTAATTCGTTGATTGCCATCGGGAAAGATATTCCGGAAGGTGTCGGTGTCATCGCGACATCGGCACAGGCTTTCCCGATGTTCGTCACGAATCACCTGCCCAATTTCCTCGGCGGAATAGTCCTCGGCACATTGTTGATAACGGTGATCATCGGAGGTTCCGGCCTGACATTGGGCGCATCAACAATCTTGGTGAAAGATGTCTTCATCACTTTGTCGTCAAAGTTCAAGGAGTCAAAGCCGAATCTGATGATAACGCGCACCACAATTGTCGCGATATTGCTGCTTTCAGTTGTGGTTGCCGCTTCATTCTCAGGCAGTTACATCAACGACCTCGGCTTCCTTTCGATGGGATTGAGGACAACGGCGGTGTTCGTGCCGCTGACGTTGGCGTTGTTTTTCCCGAAAAGGTTTAAGTCAAGTTGGGTGTTTGCGTCAATCCTTGTCGGAACGGCCATGTTATTGATTGCCAGATTTTTGCGGCTTCCAATTGACGGTATGTTCCTTGCACTCGCCGCATCACTGCTTTGCTGTATGTTTGGGTTTAAAAAGAAAAATAAGTTATTAAAATAATGAGATAAAATGGGTTTGAGTTGATTGAAAACTTCACTCTAAACCCTGCAAACTTAACATTTGATAAAATGAAAAGAGGTTTTGGAAGTGATAACCATTCTGGCATAAGCCCGGAGGTTTTGAAAGCGATTGCCGATGCGAATGTCGAACACGCATTGGCTTACGGCGACGATGAATATTGCGCAAGAGTAGAGGAATTGTTCAGGCAACAGTTTGGAGATCAGGCGGTTGTGTCGTTTGTCTTCAACGGCACCGGCGCCAATGTCATGGCTATAGACTCAATGGTTAGGTCGCACGAGGCGGTTGTCTGTGCGGAGACGGCTCACGTGAATGTTGACGAATGCGGTGCGCCGCAGCGTGTCGTCGGCTGCCGTCTGCTGACCGTTGACACGCCTGACGGCAAACTCACGCCTGAACTGGTGAAGACCCGTCTTCATGGTTTCGGCTTCGAGCATCATTCGCAGCCGAAGGCTATAACCATCACACAATCAACGGAATTAGGAACGCTTTATACCATCGGAGAGATTAAGGCTTTGGCGAATTTGGCTCACGAATATAACATGTACCTGCACGTTGACGGAGCGCGTCTGGCGAATGCCGCCGTCGCTTTGAACTGCACGTTCAAGGAGATGACAACCGATGCCGGCGTTGATGTCGTGTCGTTCGGAGGCACCAAAAACGGTCTGATGATAGGGGAGTCGGTGGTGTTTCTGAATCCCGAGTTGGCGAAAGACTTCAAATACCGCCGCAAGCAGGGGCTTCAGCTATGCTCGAAGATGAGGTTCCTTGCCGTCCAGTTTGAGGCTTATTTCAAAGACGACCTCTGGAAACGCAACGCCGAGCATTCAAACCGCATGGCGCAGCTTTTATATAATAAGGTGAAGGACATACCGCAGCTGAAGGTCATGTATCCTGTCCAGGTGAACGGCGTCTTCGTCCAGCTTCCGCGTGAAGTATGGACCGAATTGCAGAAAAAGTATTTCTTCTACGACTGGGACATTGACAATGACGTGGTGCGATGGCTTTGCTCGTTCGACACGACGGAAGACGACATTGAGAGCTTCGTGAAGGCGTTGAAGGAGTTGCTGTGATTGTAAAATTGTAACGTACAGAACGCAATCGCACAAAGCCGCTGAACACAAAAAGCAATGAAATGAGATAAAAAAAACGTAGCTGTGTCCTGAAATTTTCAGATGATTTTATTCCGCCAACGGGTTAAAATAACAAAGATTATGAGATTTTGGGATGTTTTGGGCAAAAAGATTATGAGATTTTGGGATGTTTTGGGTGAAAAGATTTTGAGATTTTGGGATGTTTTGGGTGAAAAGATTTTGCGGAAATGATTTTTTGTGTATTTTTGCAGAAATTTTTATGGTCATTTCATGATATTCAAACGGAAAATATACGATGCCATGCTCCAATGGAAAAAGGAGATGAACGGCAAAAGTGCAATTATGATAGAAGGTCCACGACGCGTAGGAAAGTCAACAATTGTTGAAAACTTCGCACAAAATGAATACGATTCATATTTGCTGATTGATTTCTCAAAAGCCCCAAAAGAAGTGTTTTCGCTTTTCGACGACATCTCCGATTTGAATTATGTTTTTCTGCGTTTCAAACTGTTGTACGGCGTGCAACTGTTTGAACGCAAGTCAGCTATAATTTTTGATGAAATACAGGAATGTCCCAAAGCAAGGCAAGCGATAAAGCATCTTGTCAAAGACGGGCGTTATGATTATATTGAAACAGGCTCTCTTATTTCCATTAAAAAGAATGTGAAAAACATAATAATTCCGAGCGAAGAGACAAAACTAAATCTGAATCCGATGGATTATGAGGAGTTTCTGTGGGCGCTGGGAGACACGACAACGACTCCTCTTCTCAAGGGTGTTTTTGAAAGAAAAGAGTCGCTCGGAGATGGCGTCAACCGCAAACTGATGCGCAATTTCCGGCTTTATATGCTGATTGGTGGAATGCCTCAAGCGGTAGAATCATATCTTAATTCAAACGATTTAGGCATCGTTGACAAAACCAAGCGAAACATCATACAGCTTTATGAAGACGACTTCAAGAAACTCGACCAGTCGGGCAGAATATCAACACTTTTTGATGCGATTCCATCAGAACTCAATAAAAACTCATCAAGATACCAGATTACCAGCGTTATTGGTGGTAGTACCAGCTCCACGGTTGAAAATCAATTGATTGCGGAACTCAATGATTCCAAAACCATAAACATGGCATATCATGCCAACGACCCGGGCGTAGGTCTTTCGTTAAATATGGACATAAATAAATATAAAATGTTTGTGTGCGACACGGGGCTTTTTGTAACGCTTGCATTCAAAGACAAGGAATTTACGGAAAACATTATATATCAGAAACTTTTGAGCGATAAACTTGACGCAAATCTCGGTTATGTTTATGAAAATGTCGTTGCGCAAATGCTAAAAGCCAAGGGCGACAACCTGTTTTATTACACCTTCCCAACCGGAAGCGGCAGCCACAATTATGAAATCGACTTTATTTTGTCAAGAAACGGCAAGATATGTCCTGTCGAAGTTAAGTCATCGAGTTACAAACGCCACGTTTCAATGGATAGCTTCTGTGAGAAATTCAGTGGCAGAATCGATGAGAAATACTTGATCTATACGAAGGATTTAAAGAAAGAAAACGGCGTAACTTATTTGCCGGTTTATATGACACAGTTCCTTTGACTTTCATTGCTGTCCGATAAAATGTGTAATTTCCCACATGCAATTTTTGACTTTGTTGGCGCAGCGAAAATAACACAAAGGGCTTACTTTCCAAACGGAAATCAGCCCTTATTTTTTTGCTCTAAAAAAGTTTTATCGGACAGTAATAATTGGAAAATTGTAACGTACAGAACGCAATCGCACGAAGCCGCAGACCACAAAAAACAATGAAATGAGATAACAAAGACGTAGCTACGTCCAATTTCTGTGAAAAACTCAAAAAAAAGACGTAGCTACGTCCAATTTCTGTGAAAAACTCAAAAAAAAGACGTAGCTACGTCAAATTTCGTGTAAAAATCTCAAAAAAAAGA
>JAKSMX010000040.1 GCA_024400305.1 Bacteroidales bacterium
TCGCGCGGGACGTTGCCGCAAGTCCTTGTGTATCTGCCTTCTGAGAAGAAAGCGTGGAGGCTGTGGCCGAACTCATGCCACATCGTTTCCGTCTCGTCCCAGTTGAGCAATGACGGCTTGTCGCCGGTCGCCGGGGTGAAGTTCATCACGAGCTGCACCAAGGCGGGGTGATGCACGCCGTTGATGTCGTAGCCGCCTTCGCGGAACGAGGTGCACCATGCGCCGGTGCCTTTGCTCGCACGCGGGAAATAGTCTAAATAGAGGAGACCTAATGTCGTGCCGTCGGCTTCTTTGACTTCAAATGTCTCAACGCCGTCGAAATAGACCGGGATGTCGGTTCTCTTTTCAAATGTGATGCCGTATAACTTGTTGGCAGCCATGAACATACCGTTGCGCACGTTGTCGAGCGAGAGGTAAGGCTTGAGTTGGTTCTCATCGAAGTCGTATATCGCCTTGCGCACTTTCTCGGCGTAATACCACCAATCCCACGAGGCGAGTTTGAAACCTGCGCCTTCGCTGTCGGCGATGGTCTGCATCTCGGCGAGTTCTCTCTTGGCGACGTTCAAGGCCGGCTCGAAGAGATTGGCGAGGAAGTTGTCAACAGTCGGGACGTCCTTTGCCATGTTGCTGGCTAATACGAATGACGCATAGTCTTCATAGCCAAGAAGTTGAGCTTTCTGCAAACGTAGATTCACGATCTCGTTGATGACTTTCTTGTTGTCGTTGGCATTGTCGTTGTTGCAGCGGTTGATGTAACCCATGTAAAGTTTCTCGCGGAGTGCGCGGTTCTCGGCGTAGGTGAGGAACGGGATCATGCTCGGCTTGGTGGTGGTGAATACGTATTTGCCGGTCATGCTGTCGGCCTCGGCCTGCTGTGCGGCGGCTGCGATGTTCGCTTCCGGGAGTCCGGCGAGGTCTTCGACGTTATCGACAACCATCTTGAACGCCGCATTTTCGGCGAGCATGTTCTGGTTGAACTGGAGGTTCACGAGTGACAGGCGCTCGTTGATCTGGCGGAGTTTGGCCTGGTCTTCGGCGTTGAGACCGGCGCCGCTGCGGATGAAGTCGTCGTGGTATTTCTCGACGACGCGGTTCTGCTGGTCGTCAAGATTCATCTCGGCGCGATGGTCGTAAACGTATTTTATCTTCTCGAAAAGCTTGGCGTTCATAGCGATGTCGTCGCTGTGGGCTGATACGAGAGGCGACAGCTCCTCCGCAATCTTCTGCATCTCGTCGTCGCTCATGCATTCCATCATGTTGTAGAAAACGCCCGCGACTCTTCCGAGAAGCTCGCCCGACTTGTCGTAAGCCCAGATGGTGTTCTCGAATGTCGGGGTCTCCGCGTTGCTGCAGATGGCGTCGATTTCGGCTTTCTGCTGCTTCATTCCTTCGATGAAGGCCGGCTTGTAATGCTCGTTTTTGATTTTGTCAAATGCTGGCGCACCAAACGGCAACTCACTCTCAACGAAGAATGGATTCTGTTCCGCGTCTTTTGTCTTCATGCCGCAACTGTCTGAATTGCAGGCGTTTAATCCTATGATACTCATAGCGCAAAATGTTAGAAAATGTTTAACTTTCATGATTATTACAATTTTTTGAATCTTTGAATTTTTAAATTTTGACTTGCAAAATTACAAAAAAGTTTAATCTTTCTGAAAACATATCGGCAAAGAATTTTGATTTGTCTTTGCGGCTGTAAAAATCAACGGTGTCAATCGTATAGACGTACCGCAATGCGTAT
Organism: Bacteroidales bacterium; assembly: GCA_024400305.1. Lineage (GTDB taxonomy): Bacteria > Bacteroidota > Bacteroidia > Bacteroidales > F082 > Limimorpha. The sequence continues at coordinate 1,742 of JAKSMX010000040.1, forward strand.
CCACGATGACAAAACCACCCGAAAATCCGCATTGCATCTGCACAATCCGCGGAAAATAATCAGAAAATCCATGCGATTTGTAATCTGTTTTTGTCGCTATCTCAATATTTATACCGACATTCCGACACTTTTTATCATATAAAAGTGTCGGAATGTCACTTTTTTTTTGAGATAACGACAAATATCCAAAATTTAATTGTATCTTTGCAGCTCGAAATATAATTGAAATTTATTATGGATCAGACTGTCATCGGAAGGAAATATGAGTTTGAATTGCTTGGGCGGTCAATGCAATCGGCTGAATCTGAATTGGTTATAATATACGGAAGACGAAGGGTCGGGAAAACATTTCTTGTCAACAGTTTCTTCGGCAACAGATATGCTTTCAAACTGACGGGCGTGTACAAGCAGCCGGCCGGTGTCCAGCTGGAGCGTTTCGCCGCTGCGATGGAGGATTATTCGGGTGACTGCATAGACGCTCCCGCCGACTGGTTCAAGGCCTTCGACATCTTGAAAAAACATCTGAAGTCAATGACCACAGATGGCAAGAAAGTGGTTTTCATTGATGAGATGCCATGGCTTGACACACCAGGCTCTGATTTTGTTCCGGCTTTTGAATCTTTCTGGAATGGATGGGCTTCTGCGGAGGGCGGCATCCTTGTGATTGTCTGCGGAAGCGCAACATCATGGATTACCAACAAGCTGCTTGGCGACAAAGGCGGTCTGTTCAACCGTTGTTCCTATCGTATGTTCATCAAACCGTTCACACTGAACGAAACAGAGCAATATCTTCTGTCACGCGGCTTCGAATGGACTCGCTACGACATTGCCGAATGCTACATGATAATGGGCGGCATTCCGTATTATTTGAAACAGTTGAATCCTCAATGGTCTTACACGCAAAATATCGACAACATTTTTTTCAAAGAAAAAGGCCTGCTGTGGGACGAGTTTGACCATCTCTACAGTACACTTTTCAATCAGGTCGATAATCACGTCGCGGTTGTTGAAGCCCTGTCGAGAAAGAAAATCGGACTGACACGTAACGAAATCATCAAAGAAACCAAACTCAATGATAACGGCAATCTTTCAAAGATACTTAAGAATCTGATTGACAATGGTTTCATACGTGCATATAATTATTTTGGAAGCAAAAAGCGCGACATTACATACCAGCTTTCTGATTTCTACAGCATGTTTTATTTCTCATATTTGAAAGATAATTATGGCCAGGAACCGCATTTCTGGTCAAACAGCATTGACTTGCCCTCACGCCGTGCCTGGGCCGGATACACTTTTGAGCAACTATGCTTGTATCATATCGAACAAATCAGGAAAAGCATAGGCGTGAGCGGAGTGCAATGCGATGTATCTTCTTGGTTTTCAAGAGATAAAACAGAAGAAAATGCTTCAGGACGTGGCGCACAGATAGACCTTCTGATTGATAGGCGCGATCGTGTCATCAATATATGTGAGATGAAATTTTCAATTAATGAATACACTATAGACAAAGATTTCGATGAAATTATGAGGAATAAGATTGATGCTTTCCGGCGCGAAACCAAAACGCGCAAAGCCATCCAGACCGTAATCGTCACGACGTATGGACTCAAGAAAAATATGTACGCCAACCGTATTCAGTCGGTGGTCACACTTGACGATTTGTTTGAATGACAACTTTGTGATGTCCGTTGCCTTAAATGGCAAACGATCATCAAAATATATGGTATTCCATTCTTAAAAATGCATTTAAGAGCTTGATTTTTATAATTTGATGGCGGGTTGGTGTAATTTCGCCGCATTAATTCTTGATAATTTTTTAAAAAAAAATCTTTTCATCTTCCTTTTTCTTTTTATATTTGCAAATTTAAATTTTGGAAATTAATCTGTCAGAAAATATGGCTTATATCTCTTTCGACAAACAACATCTGGTCAATCTGGAGTTTACCATCAACAAGGAAATTCTGCGGTCAAATCGTTCTGGCGCTTTCTATAATACAACCATAATCGGTTGTAACACAAGGAAATACCACGGACTTTTAGTTGTGCCGCAGCCGCAACTTGATAACAACAACCATGTGCTTCTTTCATCGATAGATGAGACGATAATCGCTAACAAGGAGGAGTTTCATCTCGGCGTTCATGAGTATCAGGGCGGCACGATTGCTCCTCGCGGACATAAATATCTTCGTGAGTTCACCGCCGAGCCGATTCCGAAACTCACGTATCGTGTCGGCAGCTCGTTTCTGACAAAGGAATATATCTTTGAGGAGAAAGAACCTCGAATACTCATCCGTTACACCCTGACGGATGCGGCGCAGCCTATCGTGTTGAGACTCATGCCGTTCCTTGCTTTCAGAAATGTTCACATGGTGACTCATGAAAACCACACTGCAAACAGGAAATATACTCCGTTGAAAAACGGCGCCGCATGGCAGATGTATGAGAACTACGACACGTTGTGCTTCCAGATTTCCAAGGCGAATGAATACACACATTGTCCGGATTGGTATCGTAACTTGTTTTATATCAGAGAGTTCGAGAGAGGTTACGATGCTGTAGAAGACCTTTACGTCCCCGGCTTCTTTGAAGTCCAAATGAAAAAAGGCGACAGCATCGTGGTGTCGGCCGGAGTTGAAGAGAAAAATCCGGCTCTTTTCAAGAAACAGTTTGATAATCAGATAGAACACCGCATTCCTCGCGACAGCTTCGAGCATTGCCTTCAGAATTCGGCGCAGCAGTTTATAATAAAAGGTGAGGAGGGCACGCGGATGTTTGCGGGATTCCCGTGGTTCGGCTCGTGCAGCCGCGACACCTTTCTTTCGCTGCCCGGAATCTGTCTCGCCGACGGCGACGAGAAGATGTTCAAGGAGATGCTCAAATATTTCATCGACAGGATGCACGGAGCGTTTTTCCCGCATAAATATTATCAGAAAAGCCTGTATTACACAGCCGTTGACTCTCCGCTGTGGTTCTTCGTCAACCTTCAGAAATATGAGTCGATGCTGGGCAAAAGGAAGAAATATATTTGGAATGAGTATGGATGTGTCGTCACAAAAATCCTCGACAGTTTCATCAAAGGCACCGACTTCAATGTCAAGGCGCAGGAAAACGGGCTTCTGTATGCCGGAAACGAAAATCTCGCTTTGACGTGGATGAACGTGTTCTGCGACGGCAAGCCGTGGACACCGAGATACGGATTCGCAATAGAGATAAACGCATTGTGGTACAACGCTTTACGCTATGGCATCGAACTGCTGAAGGTCGTAGACAAGAAAGACCCTCGTCTCGTTGAATGGCAGGATGTCGCCGCAAAAATCGAGAAATCGTTTGTCGAGACATTCTATGATGAACAAAATGACGTTTTCTTTGATTATGTGAATGAAAAGGAAAAGAATTCAATGGTGCGTCCTAACATGTTGATAGCCAGTTCGATGCAGTATTCACCGATGAAAGACGAACTGAAGAAGAAAATTCTTGATGTAACACGTTCTGAACTGCTGACGATCAGGGGATTGCGTTCGCTTTCGCCCCGCGAGGAACGCACATACGTCGGGGTTACGCTCGGCAACCATCGTGAACGCGAACGCGCCTATCATAACGGAACCGTATTCCCTTGGCTGATAATGCCTTACACCGATGCCTGCCTTTCAATCTACGGAGCGACGGCGTTGCCGTATCTTGAAGACCTTTACAATGGTTTTGAAGAAGCCATCTTCGTGAACGGCATCGGCAGCATCTCCGAGATATACGACGGCAACCCGCCGCACGAGGCTCGCGGCTGCATCTCGCAGTCAACAAGCGTGGCGGCGCTGCTTTACTTGAAATACACTATTGATTCGTTAAAAAAATAAAGATAGAGTTATGAGAGTTCTGATGTTTGGTTGGGAATTCCCACCTCATATTACAGGCGGTCTCGGAACGGCTTGCTACGGAATGACTAAAGGGCTTGCCAAGAACGGCGTCGATGTGCTTTTCGTGGTCCCGAAGGCTCACGGTGACGAGGACGAGACCAACGTCCGTCTCCTCAACGCCAGCGACGTGACCGTCAATATCGATAACGAAATCGACAGAAGTTATTGGGACAGAGTGCAATACATGGAAATCGGCTCCAACATCATACCGTATGTCGGGCCGGAGCAGTTCGCCACGATGGTCGAGGAATATCGCCGCGCCACCAGTCATTTCCGCAGCTCCGTGTTCGCCCCGCGTTATGAGTTCTCCGGGAAATACGGCGCCAACCTCATGGAGGAGGTCGCACGTTATGCACTCATCGGCTCGTCGTTGGCCACCAAATACGACTTCGATGTCATACACGCTCACGACTGGCTGACGTATTCCGCCGGCATCGCGGCCAAGGAGACAACAGGAAAACCGCTGGTAGTACACATGCACGCGACGGAGTTCGACCGCTCCGGCGAAAACATCAACACCAACGTCTATGCCATAGAACGACGCGGCATGGAAGCCGCCGACCTCGTCATCACGGTGAGCGACTGGACACGTAACATCGTCATTAATAAATACGGTATCAATCCCGACAAGGTCGTGACCGTGCATAACGCCGTCGAGCCGAGCGACAAGTCACTCGACGAATACGAGCGCAGCGGCCTGAAAGCCAAGGTGGTGACGTTCCTCGGACGCATCACCTACCAGAAAGGACCGGAATATTTCGTCGAGGCGGCATACAAAATCCTTCAGGTTGACCCGACAATCCATTTCGTCATGGCGGGAACCGGCGACATGCTCCCGAAAATGGTGAAACGTGTGGCGCAGCTCAAAATCGGAAGCAACTTCCATTTCACAGGATTCCTGAAAGGCAACGATGTGGATCAGATGTTTGCGATGAGCGATGCCTTCGTAATGCCTTCAATATCAGAGCCTTTCGGTATCGTACCGCTCGAAGCGATGCGCCTGAAGGTACCGGTCATCATTTCAAAACAGTCGGGCGTTTCGGAAGTCGTGCGACATGCGTTGAAGGTCGATTTCTGGGACATCAACGGGCTCGCCGACGCGATATACGGCATCTGCAAATACAAGGCGGTCGCCGAAATCTTCAAAAATGAAGGAAAAGAGGAAGTTGACAACCTCAAATGGGAGTTCGCCTCGAAGAAAATCAAAGCAGTTTATGAACAAGCAATCAATATAAAAAATAGAATATGAGATCTCTTTGCTTCTACTTCCAAGTGCATCAGCCGTGGAGACTTCGCACTTACCGTTTCTTTGACATCGGAAAACGTCATGTCTATGAAGATGAATATACAAACCGCACGACGATGCAGCGTGTGTCGGAGAAATGCTATCTCCCAATGAATCAATTGATGATTAAGAAGATAGCCGAACTCGGCAGTAAATTTAAGTTCGCTTTGTCGTTCTCCGGGACCGCCGTCGAGCAGATGCAGCTTTATGCGTCGGCAGCTCTCGACTCTTTCAAAAATCTTGTGGAAACCGGGAATGTGGAGGTCCTTGCGGAGACATATTCGCATTCCGTCACCTCTCTGATGAGCAAAGACGCTTTCGTCAAGGATGTGAAAGACCATGTCAGACTGATGAAGGAGACTTTCGGCGTCCGCCCGAAGACGTTCCATAACACGGAATTGATTTATTCAAATGAAATCGGTGCCGATGCCTCCGAACTCGGTTTTGATCTGATTATGACCGAAGGCGCAAAGCACGTTCTCGGCTGGAAAAGCCCGAACTATCTGTATGTCAATGCGATAAATCCAAAGATGAAGGTCATGCTCCGCAATTGGAAACTGAGCGATGACATCGCATTCCAGTTTAAGAACGGAAATTATACGGTTGACAATTTCGTTGAAATGCTCAATTCCATCCCGCAGGATGAGGAAATAGTGAATGTTTTCATCAACTATGAGACATTCGGAGAGACTATCGATGCTTCAGAAGGTATCTTTGAATTTATGAGATATATGCCTGATGCAGTTTTGAAAAATACTGATTTCCAGTTCGTTACGCCACATCAAGTCGTCGGCGGACTGCAGCCGATGGGCGTTTTTGACGCACCGATTCCGCTTTCATGCCGAGATGAGGAGCGCGACGTGTCAACATGGATTGGCAATGACATGCAGGATGACGCCATGGAATCGCTGGCGAGTTGCTTCAGAAAAGTGAAAAACACCAAAGATGAGCAACTTGCACACGACTGGCATGTCCTGACAGCATCGGAGAATTTTGAGGCGATGTCAACCAAAAATGTAAACAGCACGCCATACGACTATTACATTAATTACATGAATATTTTGACGGATTTTAAAAATAGAATAATTTAAATTTTTCAATATCAAATTATCTTTATGAAAACACCAAGTTATTTGTTTGAAACCAGCTGGGAAGTCTGCAATATGATTGGCGGCATCTATACCGTGATTTCCTCAAAGGCTGATGAAATGAAAATGTTGCTTAGTGATCATTATATTACTATAGGCCCTGATGTCGTGAAAGAGGCTCATGAGACCATGTACTTCGTTGAAGACACGTCGCTTCTTCAGGAATGGAGACAGAAGGTGGCGGAGGAATTGGGACTTAAAGTCCGTGTCGGAAGGTGGAAACTGCCGAGCAGTCCTATTGCAATATTGATTGACTATACTTCATTGTATCCGATTAAAAATGATATTCTTGCGCATTTTTGGGAGAAGTTCAACCTCGACTCGATTCAAGGTCAGTGGGATTACATCGAGCCGGTGCTTTTCGGCTATGCAGCGGGAAAGGTGATTGAGAGCTTCGTGAAGTGGAATGTCGTTGATGATGAAGATGTTGTGGCCCAGTTCCATGAGTGGATGACGGGTTCGGGCGTGTTGTATCTCAAGGAAAACTGCCAGCAGGTCGCCACCGTTTTCACGACACATGCCACATATATCGGAAGGGCGGTGAGCGGAAACGGACTGCCGCTCTACAGCCATCTGAACACTTACAATCCGCAGCAGATGGCCTCCCGCTTCAACATAGTCTCGCAACAGTCGATGGAGTCGAAGGCGGCGCAGAACGCCGACGTGTTCACCACCGTGAGCGCAATTACTGCAAAAGAATGCGAACAGTTCCTTGACAGGAAACCTGACGTCCTGACAATCAATGGTATAAACGACCAGATGATTAATCTGTCGAACACTCCGAATCTGTTCAATTCTGTCAGGGAAAAAAGCCGTGGCAAGGTCTTTGAAATCATTGACGCTTTGTCGGGTACTGACGTTCCTCGCGACTCAATGCTTGTTATCAACTCCGGGAGATATGAGTTTAAAAATAAAGGTATCGATTTGTATATCAAAGCTTTAGGTTTCCTTAACAAATGTGAGAATCTGAAAAGGAACATCGTGGCTGTCATCGCCGTGCCTGGAAACATCGCAAGCCCTTCAAGGGATTTGTCGAAACGTCTCGCAGGGGAAATGGAGATAAAAGGACACACTGATTATCCGACAACTCACTACATCTTTGATTATCAATATGATAGTGTGCTTAATTCGCTGCGTGAGAACGGATTGCAAAACGATGCCGCCGACAAGGTCAAGGTGATTTTCATCCCGGCTTACCTCAACGGCAAAGACGGTATCGTCAATATTCCGTATGGCGAATTCCTTTACGCCTTCGACCTTTCTGTGTTCCCGTCATACTATGAACCTTGGGGCTACACTCCTTTGGAGAGCGTGGCGCATTCAATTCCAACATTGACCTCCGATGTGTCAGGCTTTGGAATGTTTGTCAAGGAAAATATGCCTGAAAATGAAGCAGTTAACATCATACATAGAGATGAGCAAAATAGCGATGCCGCCATTGAGGAGATTTCCAACGCTATTTTGAGAATGGCATCGAAAAATGAAAATGAAATAGTGGAATTGCGTAAGGAGGCACTTAAGGTGGCTTCTGCGTTGAGATGGAAAGAGTTGGTTTCCAATTATTTGCAAGCATACGACATCGCCATTGAAAAACTTTCCGGACGTGAATATGTGAAACACACAAAGAAATATTCGGAGATTCTGCGTAACTTTGACTATAAGAAACAAGACCAGCCGACATGGAAAAAGATTTTTGTTGAGCCCGTGTATTCTGATTTGTTGCTGAAACTCAATGAGTTGGCGCACAATGTCTGGTGGTGCTGGAATGTTGAAGCTATTGAATTATTTGAATCTGTTGACCCGGAGGCATTTGAAAAATTGGAGCAGAATCCAATAGCTTTGATGAAAGAACTGACCCGCAAACAGATTGATACTCTTGAAAAAGACGAGAATTTCATCAATAAACTCAATAAGGTTTATGATGAATTTAAGAGTTATATGTCAGTGAAACCTGAAAATGACAACAAGATCGCCTATTTCAGCATGGAATACGGTCTCTTGAAATCGTTGAAGATTTACTCCGGCGGTCTGGGAATACTTGCGGGCGATTATCTCAAGCAGGCTTCGGACTCCAACGTCAACATGTTCGCAATCGGTCTGTTGTATCGCTACGGATATTTCAACCAGGAGCTTTCGGTGTGGGGTGACCAGCTTTCGCAATACCTGCCACAGAAATTCTCGAATCTGCCTATCGATCCGGTTCGTGATGATGACGGCAACTGGGTGACGGTGAGCATAGCGTTCCCGGGCAGAAGCGTGTATGCTAAAACGTGGAAGGTGAGCGTCGGCAGAATCGACCTGTATCTTCTTGACACCGACATCGAACAGAACTCGCCGGAAGACAGAGCCATCACGGGGCAGCTTTACGGAGGCGACAGCGAGATGCGAATCAAACAGGAGATGTTCCTCGGAATCGGCGGTATCCGACTTATCAACGCATTGAATATCAAGCCGACGATATATCACTGCAACGAAGGCCACGCGGCTTTCTGCGGCCTCGAACGCCTCGGCAACTATATCGCGAAACACAATCTTGACTTTGATGTAGCCAAGGAACTCGTCAAGACTTCGACGTTGTTCACCACGCACACGCCTGTCCCGGCAGGACACGACGCTTTTGAGGAGAATCTGATAAGGACGTATCTGCCTCATTTCGCGGGCAGGATGAATATCTCTTGGGAGCAGTTCATGAACCTCGGACGGATGTATAAAAACAATCCTAACGAGAAGTTCTCGATGAGCGTTTTGGCCACGAACCTCAGCCAGGAGGTCAACGGCGTCAGCAAGATTCACGGAAGGGTGAGCCGCGATATGTTCCAGCAGATGTGGCCCGGCTATTTCGCCGAGGAGAATCACATCGGCTACGTGACCAACGGCGTGCATCTCCCGACTTGGGCCGACAAACGCTGGCAGCGTCTCTACGAAAATGTCATGGGAACGAATTATCTTGATAATCAGTCGGATGAAGCGATGTGGGCCAAGATTCAGGATGTGCCGAATGAGGAGATCTGGAATATCCGTAAGGAATTGAAACATAATCTGATAGAGTTCTTGAAGGTCAAAGTCGTCGAAGACATGCAGCGTCGTTCGGAGAGTCCGCGGCTCATCATTGAGACGGTTGACAACCTTAATGAGAACGCTCTGATCATCGGCTTCGCCAGACGTTTCGCCACTTACAAACGCGCGCATCTTCTTTTCACCAATCTTGAGCGGCTCGCAGAGATAGTCAACGACCCGAAACGTCCTGTGCTGTTCCTCTTTGCCGGCAAGGCGCATCCGAACGACAAGGCCGGTCAGGATCTCATCAAGAATATCATCGAGGTGGCAAGAAGAAAAGAGTTTGCAGGTAAGATATTGTTTATCAATAACTATGATATGGAAATCGGCAAGCTCCTCACTTCGAGCGTTGACATCTGGATGAACACTCCGACACGTCCGCTTGAGGCTTCGGGCACGTCGGGCGAGAAAGCCGCGATGAACGGAACGCTGAACTTCTCGGTGCTTGACGGCTGGTGGGCCGAAGGTTATCGCCAGAAAGCCGGTTGGGCACTCAAGGAAGAAAGGACTTATCAGGATCAGAGGTATCAGGACGACCTCGATGCCGAAACAATTTACAATACATTTGAAAATGAGATAATTCCGTTGTATTACACTCGTAATCAGCAGAATGTGCCGGAGGAATGGATCCAGTGGATGAAGAACGACCTGATGCAGGTGGCTCCGAACTACACCATGAAACGTATGCTCGACGATTATTTCGAGAGATATTACAACAAACTGATTGAACGTACTAACTGGATGCGCGAAAACCGTTATCAGAAGGCGTTTGAAATCGTCGAATGGAAACGTAAGATCGAGGCGAACTGGGACAGAATCGAGGTTGAGGCAATCAAGGTGCCGGACCCGACGGTGCGCCCGCTCACTTTCGGCGACGAAGTCATAGCTGAAATCATGCTGAAGACCCCGGGACTTGACAGGGGCGATGTCGGTGTCGAGATATTGTTTGCCGACAAAATAAATGATGAGATAAAAGAACTGGCGTTCAAGTCGGAGATGATGCTTGTGGATTCCGGCGAGGGCTGGGCCAAATATTACATCGTCATTCCTATTTTTAAAGCAGGTGTGTTCAACTATACGTTCAGGATTTTCCCGAAGAACGAGATGCTCCCGAACCGTCAGGATCTTCCGCTCGTTAAATGGATTTGATGTTGATTATGAATAAGTTGAAGTTTAAAAATAAAGTTTTCACCGTCGGCGACGTCTCTTTTGAGATGGTCGCCGTCCACGGTGGCACTTTCGTGATGGGTACGGCCGACGACCCAGATGGCGAGGCCGGAGATGATGAGAAACCGGCGCATAAAGTCTATCTGAGCGATTATTACTTGGCTAAATACGAAGTGACGCGAGAGTTGTGGCGTGCCGTGATGGTGAGCGACCCGCCGGAGATCTCGATGATTAACGACGACACCTGTCCTGTTGAGAAAATCAGCTGGTTCGACGCGATGGAGTTCATCGAAAAACTCAACGCAATGACGGGCGAGAAGTTCCGTCTGCCCACAGAGGCCGAATGGGAATACGCGGCCCGTGGAGGCGAGAAATCGCAGAATTTCAAATACAGCGGCTCCAACAACGCGGCGCATGTGGCGTGGTGCTTCTTCAACAGCGGCTGCATGATAAACCCCGTCGGACATCTGAAAGCCAATGAGTTAGGAATCTACGACATGAGCGGCAACGTGTGGGAGTGGTGTGCCGACTGGTACGGACACTACGAAGAAGGCGACCAGATGAATCCGACAGGCCCTTCCGACGGCGAACGTCGCGTCATCCGCGGCGGCAGCTGGGACTATGGCGCGCAATTTTGTCGTAATGTCAACCGGAACAGCAGCAACCCGAAGAGCAGGTTCTATGTGAGCGGGTTCAGGCTGGCGTTGTAAAGTCAAAGATTATGTCAGACAAACTGAAAATAGTTTACATCCACGGTTTCGGCGGCTCGCCGCATTCGCAGACCGTCGGTTTCTTGAATCAGTATTACCCTGATTATGAATGGTGTGCGCTCGAAGTTGACCATCACGCCGCCGCCTCGATAAAGCAGATTAATGACTTCGCGAAAGAAAACGACGTCAAGGCGATGGTCGGGACATCACTCGGCGGATTCTACATCCTGTGTTCGGATTTCACTGGTCCGAAACTCGTTGTGAACCCTGTCATCGAGCCGATGAAGTCGCTGAAGAAGTCGGTGGGGACGGTGCAGTATCACAGCCGCCGCAGCGATGGCGCGACATCGTTCAAGTTCACGATGCAGGATCTGTTCGAGTTCAAGAAATTCAAATTCACGGCGGGCGAGAACGTCACCTGCCATTACACCGAACACGACGAGCTTCTCGGTGACGACATCAAGCGCGACTACGAGAAATTGTTCATTAACAAGAAGATGTGTCCGAAGAAGACTCTTCCGTCGCATATCCTCGGCGAGAGTTACATCAAGCACGAGCTTTGCGACTGGCTTCTGGAGAAGTGTTGAGAGTGGAGGTTTGATGACATCAAAAAAGAATAATCCGCCAAATTGCCTGCTCCTGACTTCATCACTTTTTCAGGCTGTCATATAGCGCAGGATGAAAATCAACGAGTTGTGATAAATTATCGGGTGACTTTGGGTGACGCATTGACGAAGTCAGGAAGAAGACAGAATAGTCGGTGTCTGTTGAATAAAAAACATCGCATTGATTGTCAATGCGATGTTTTTTGTGACCTATAGGTCAAAATGCAGGATAAAAACCTTGTAAATACCATTAAAATAAGGGGGTTTCGTTAATTCAAAAGTTTCTGACAAAAAAAGAGGTTTGGAAACGGTCTATAGGTCAAAATGCAGGTTGAAGTCGCCGGCAATGCCTTTATTTGCTATATTTGCCGACGATTCAAAATCTGAAAAAATGACAATATGAACAAAAAAAATGCCCGGTATGCGGGTCGTGCATAACCAGGAAAAACGGCACGAGGAAGGGTGTCCAGCTCTACAAATGCATGGCGTGCGGACACCAGTTCAGGTCCGGCGGCAAGCTTTCAGCGGACCGGATATGGAATGAATACCAGAGTTCAAAGCAGACCGTCGCGGAGATAGCGGCGTCACACGGGATCAGCGAATCGACGGTCAAGAGACGGCTGAGGTCCGTGCGTCTGGAGTGGGTGCAGCCACCGCTTGACGGAGGCGGCTGCGTCCACCTCGACGTCACATACTGTGGCCGCAACTGGGGTGTGATGCTCGCCGTCGACGATGCCACAGGCCGCGTGTTGTACATGGGGTTCGTGAGCCACGAGACCGTCGGCGACTACCGTGACGCCATAGAGTCAATCGAGTCGCGTGGGTACAGGATCGACGGGATTGTCATCGACGGTATGCGCAGCCTGTTCAGGGAGTTCTCGGCGTACAAGGTGCAGATGTGCCAGTTCCACATGTGCCAGATAGTCAGGAGATACCTGACACGGAAGCCCAGGATGCTGGCATCCAGAGAGTTGCTGTCGCTGATAGGCGGGCTGACAAGGGCCGACATGGATGGATTCACCGAGGCTTACCGATGTTGGAAAGAGAAGTGGGACGTATTCGTCAACAGGCGTTCCGTGTCTAAACGGACTGGGAGGTCGCATTACACGCACCGCCGACTCAAAACGACGGTGAACAGCATCGACTTCTATCTCCCGTACCTGTTCACCTTCCGGGAGTGCGCCGGCATGCCGAACACGAACAACAAGATTGAAGGGATTTTCACCGACCTTAAGAAGAACCTGAACAACCACAGCGGCATGTCGGAGGAGAACCGCAAGCGGTTCATCATCGGGTTTTTCAAGGCATGGGACGCTCCGCATTGTGAAAGGGCGACGCCGTGAAAGGCGACGCCCCGTCCGTGCGTGTGCATCGCGGCCGTATCCCTCGCATGGTTGCTCCCCAGCAGAGCCAGGCTCCGTTTCCGGCCGTGCGGCAAAGTTACATGTTTGAACAACACCTGTGACATCAGCATGAAAATTTTCACCCTGCAAAATGACCTATTGAGACACACGTGTAAAAAAAAAACCTGCAAAATGACCTATACGCCGCTAAATTACTAAAAATCAGCGAATTGTGCAACTTTTTTTCATCATTTTTTTAAAGAAATTTTAACGAGATTTAATTCCGCCAACAGGTATGTTTCTATTTTGTTTTACTACTTGAAAAACTAATTATTTGTAACTTCATTGTGAATTTGTTCAAGAAGCTTTATTGCTTTCTTCACATCTGCCTTTGATATTGAACTCTCAGCTGTAGCAGCATAAGCTATAGCTCTTTCTTTTATATCGTCACAACATTTGATGAACTTCTTTTTTTCTGTTGGCGACATCGTATTAAAGAACTTCTCATAAAATGGATAATAGTTTTGTGCCACCCTATATGGATAGAAACGAACTTTAGTTTTATGTATTGGGTCAATGAGAATGGAATGCGCCTTTAAAAAAGCCTCCATACATGTCTCCGGGGTACCACTCTCCAATTCATTTTCCAAGATGTAACGAGCATAATGATTGTCAATAGGAAATGTCTCAAACTCTCTCTTCTTACGAGCATGAGCGTATGCTGTTTCGAAGTATTTATCTGCTCTAGAATAATCTCTACTTGACAATACCAATATTGCATACTGTAACCAGAAATGAGGATTTTCTTTGCAGAAATTCAAAGTTTTCACATTTTCGAAGAAACGATAAATGTTATCATTATATTTCACATCCTTTTTATTCAATATGCGCTGAAGGTTTGTGAATGACAGCAATGTAATTAATATTTGACGATAAGAATCATGATGCCTGAACTTATCATATTCACGGAATACCAGTATCAACAAATCAACTACAGTTGTGGTATTTGATAATTTTGATAAAATAACTTCAGCAAGCAATGATGAACGGACAATTATTCTTCCTTGGTCAAAATTTACGAACTCAGCAATAGTTGAATTTCTTCTAAAACTACTACTATTGATTTTGTCTCTTCCAAGCACTGTAGACACCTTTTCAAGGTCTAATTCCAGGTTAAATACTTTTCCAATTAGCATCAACAACAATGCCTCATAGTATCCTTGCTTATTTTGAATAACGTTAATAATACTTTGGAAGCGTTCGAAAACTGTCTTTGAATTCAACAAGTCCATAAGAACATTTCTCATACGCGCTTTACAATCGTGTGAAATATACTGTTCTTTTTCGTAATTGTTCAAGGCAGCCTTGTTGCTCCAAAAACCAAAATCATCAAGAAGAATTCTAAACTTTGAAATGTCTTCAGCAGAAAGGACATTTATGTCTATTTCAACAAAATCACCCAACTTCGGGAATAACCATTCCGTAGCAATCTCATTGACAACACTTCTCTCACTGAGAAGAACAATACTATTCTGCCCAAACAGTCTTATTGATTCTAGAACTTTTCTATTATTAGAATAATTATCGACTACAAAGACCACATTTGTGGCATTATCCTTACAGATTCGTTCAACCTCTAAGTCAACATCATATGTATTGCCATTATACTTATAGACCTTATATTTCTTTCTTGTAAGAAGTATCTCTATGCCCATAAGAGCCAGAGTTTTTCCATTCGCTATATCGGAATGAATCAGCAATCTGGTTGCGCCTTTTTCAATTTTATCGTAAACATCATAAATGGCAGTTCTGTCAATATAATACTTCTTGTCTGGATATGTAAGTGATGTCGCAAGTTTTTCATTTCCTACCGTTCCTAAAGTCAATAAATTGTGGACATCCTTGTCAATAATTTCCGCAGGTTCGCATATATCCTTAACAAGATTAAAGCAACGATAATTTGTTGTAAGACGGACAGTTTTCGGAGTAACAGTTTTGTATTCATCGACAAAACCCTTCACATTGATTGGCAAGACCGCACCATAATTTTCCAAGACTCTAACGACGGGCTTCTTCTCTTGATCCCAAACAACGAAGAAACATTTCTGAAAAAGTTCTGGGTCTGAAAAAACAACGCGCTTAATATCTAAGTCAGAGTTCATAGAAAACCCGATAAAAAATATTGCATCCGCTGTTTTAAGATCGCTATCAAACAAAGCAATCCATTCACTATCTACAAAATCTGTAGCAGTATAGCTACGGTCAGTCAGCTTAAATTCGCTATCCAAAGATGAGTCATCCAAACGCTCAATATAACCATTAAGATGAACACAAAGTTTTGATTTGTCAGTAAGTTCTCTGCAACTGTCAGTAAGAACTTTGGGATATATTTTTCTTCCTGACAGGTTATACCCCAGTTCAATGATATTATCATAGTTTGTTGTATAGACTCTCTTCCAAGGTAATGATGTAATAAGTTTTTGTTCCGAAGTAATTTCTTTAATTGTGAACATCTTTTTCAGATACTCTACTATTGCAAGTGCACCAAATTTGTCTATGTACAATTCTGATGCATCTAATAAATTCCCACCATCCGATGACTCACCACATTCTTCGTATAGGAGTTTTGCCAAGCCATCGCCAGTAGGTAATGGTGTTCCGCTTATGTTTTCTGCACCAATAGAAAACCCCGAGCCGACAAACAAAACGCTATTACCTAAATTGATGTAACTCAATGCTTCTTTAAATTCCATATTATAAACATATTTTGAATTAGTTTTACTTAAGATGGGTTCTATAAATTCAGTTCCTTTGTCTTATCAGCAGAACCCTGTATCTGA
>JAKSMX010000041.1 GCA_024400305.1 Bacteroidales bacterium
GTGAGCATATGCCGGAGCTGAACGATTATAAGAAAACGAGCGAACAACTTGAACATCTTGAACAGCTAAACTTGTTGATGTATAAGGGTTTTCGGTGCCTGTTCAAGATGTTCATGCACAAAATGCAATTTGCGAGGTGTTTTTTAATGAATGCAAAAACATATCTGCAGCAGATTCGGAAAGTTGATGAACTGATAGACTGCAAACAAAAAGAGCTTGAATCTTTGTGTCAGATTCGACTTGTGTCATCCTCCGAGAAAATACATGAGAAAATCGAGTTTTTACAAGATTCCATAGACAATCACGTTGACCAGCTGATTGATCTTCGTACTGAGGTCATGCAGAAGATTGAACAGCTCGATGCTCCGTATGTAGCTCTTCTGTACAAGCGTTATTTTGAATTTAAGACGTGGGAAGAAATAGCCGACGAAATGAACTACTCGCAGCAATGGGTGTGGTTGACTCACGGTGAAGCTCTTAAAAGATTAGAGAGAATTTTAGACGCTCCGGATGATAGAATTTAATTGTAGCCGCTCACGAAAACGTGGGCGGTTTTAACTATCTAAAGGAGTGAATATGCGTGAAGATTGTTGATGTTGAACTTTCGGACGTAGTTCCCATATGAACGAAATCCGAGAAAGAATGATGCTGCTGTAGATGCAGTAGCTGCGTCAATCAAAGAGTTCGGGTTCAAAGTTCCTATCGTTATTGACCGGGATAATGTTATTGTGTGCGGTCATACAAGATTCAAGGCTGCCATGCAGCTCGGACTTGAAAGTGTTCCGTGCCTGATTGCCGATGATTTGACAGAAGAACAGATTAAGGCGTTCCGGCTTGCGGACAATAAGACCGGAGAAATCGCAGAGTGGGATTTTGACCTGCTCATTTCGGAGCTTGAAGATTTGGACATTGATATGGGTGCATTCGGTTTTGAGGAAATCGAGGAACCGAAGGAAGTGGAAGAAGATAACTTCGATGTGAATGAAGCTCTGGAAGGAATCGAAGAACCTGAAACGAAACCGGGAGACGTTTATATCCTCGGTGATCACCGGCTCATGTGTGGTGATTCAAGGTCAATTGATGATTTGGACGTTCTTCTGGATGGTTCTCTTGCTGATCTGGTCGTGACTGATCCTCCGTACAATATGGGTTATGAAGGTGCCGGGAATACGCCGGACCATAAGCGAAAGAAAAACAAAATCCTAAACGATAAAATGAGCGACACTGATTTTGAACAATTCTTGACGGACGTGTATATCACGATGTTTGCAGGTATGAAGGACGGTGCGTCTTGCTATGTGTTCTATAAGGAACTCGGCAAAGGTGTATTTATCACTGCCATGGAGAAAGGCGGCATAACTTTCAAGCAGGAATTGATTTGGGTAAAAAATCAGATTGTACTCGGTGGAAGTAAGTATCAAAGTATGTATGAGCCTTGTCTGTTCGGCTGCAAGGGCAAATCAATCGCAAACTGGTATGTTGGAAGGAAAGAGCGTAGTGTCATTGAAAGCATTGATGATATGAACGAAATCGAGCTTCGTGATGCGCTCCGGGAGTTGTTGCAGGATGTTGAAGGCGATGTTGTCAGAGAACGAAAAACTTTGAAGAATGACCTGCATCCGACAATGAAACCGATTCGGCTCTTGGCACGGTTTATTCGGAACAGCTCTGCTGCAGGCGACGTGGTTCTTGATCTGTTCGGTGGTTCCGGGTCTACATTGATTGCCTGCGAGCAGATGAACCGTAAATGCAGGATGATGGAGCTGGATCCGAAATACTGCGATGTTATTGTGAAGCGTTGGGAAGAAATGACCGGAAGAAAGGCTGTGAGAGTTTGATGAAATACATCATTGCGGCGTTGCTTTTTGCGTTTCCAGTGTCGGCACAGGCCGCAACACATACCGTTCAATCAGGTGATACGATGTGGAAGATCGCTGTCAGGTATCAGGTCGGGTGTCAAGAGATAATCGATGCAAATTCGCAGGTCAGCAATCCGAATTTGATCTATCCGGGTCAAAAGTTGAACATCCCGGTGCAAGAACGAGCATACGAACAGGAAGTTCTGGATCTGGTCAATGCTGAACGTGCAAAAACAGGAGTTGCTCCTGTGAAGCTGAATTGGGAATTGTCACGTGTGGCACGGTTCAAAAGCGAAGATATGCTGAACAGTGGTTACTTTTCACATACTTCGCCGACATACGGTTCTCCGTTCAAAATGATGAATGATTTCGGCATTCGTTACAATTCTGCTGCGGAGAACATTGCCAAAGGTCAGCGTAGCTCGTCAGAAGTGATGGACGCATGGATGAATTCTTCCGGCCATAGGTCCAACATTCTGAACGGAAAGTACACTGAAATGGGCATCGGTAAGGCAGGAAATTATTGGACGCAAATGTTCAAAGATTAGAGAAAACTTTATAGTTTTTCATTTGTAATTTTTATAAAATATAAGGTGACAAAGAGGTGATCGGGTTGGCTGGTCGTAAAAGTGCGTATGAACTAAAGATCAAGAGCCGATTTGCCGACATTGAAAAGTGGCTCAAAGGTGGAGCAACGGAACGGCAAGTCGCACAAGCTCTTGGCGTTGCATATTCGACGTTTAACAAATATAAGGCTTCCGAAGAGGAATTTGCGGAACTTCTAAAAAGTATAGATCGTTCGGAGATCGTTCTGGATCTCCGAAGTGCTCTTTTGAAGAAAGCCATGGGTTATACGTACACTGAGAAGAAAACCTATAAAAAAAGAGATGATTCAACCGGTGCCGTTTCAACATATACGGAAATAACGGAAAAAGTTGCTCATCCGGATGTTGCTGCAATTAACTTGGCCTTGAAAAACTATGATCGTGATAATTGGTCAAATGACTGGCAGCAGTACGACATTAAGCGTGAAGAGCTTGAGCTGAAAAAGAAGCTGGCTGAAGCTGATAATTGGGAAGGTGTTATGAATGAGTGATAAGATTTTCGGAATCAAGGAAAACAAAAGCCTTGTAGAAATTACTCCGATGGCAAATTCGATGAATTTGAACGGAAGTCAAACGATCACAGGCGAAAAGACGTTTGAAAAGATCGTTGTTAAGGATTTTAACATTTCAAACACTGAATCCGGTGCGTCTGTCACATTCAAGGCTCAGGACGGCATGTCGTTCGAGCTGACGCTTCCGGGTCATGCTGGAACTGTTGCGTTGGTTGAAGACATTCCGTTGCAGAATAAGTATTATCAGCATAATGTTGTTGTTGAAGTTAAAAGCTCAAGTCAAACGATCAATCGTGATTTTAGTTTTCAGATTTTGAACAAATCTGCTGATGAATTCACGTTTAATTCTCTGATTGAATATTTCAAGGGAATGAGTGTAAACGGTGAATTTGTAGGACTGTACAATTCTTATAGATTGTCAGATAATGATCCGGTTTTGGATAAAATTGGAAATAGATTCAAAAACGTATGGGAATCCGGAACATGGAAAGGACTCGATTGCTGGACGAGTGGCCTGTATAACAGTGAAATCAGTGCGCATACTGTTTCATCTTGGTCACGTGCTTGGGACGATTCAACACGTGGAACATCGTCAATGTGGTCTATTCACGATGAGGTCGTTGAAGTCTAATGTTCTATGATACGTTCTCGTTTTATAGATCAAAGGAATGGGAAACGCTCCGTGCTGCGATATGCATGGAGCGTAGAAATGATTCTGGTGATTTAATATGCGAGCACTGCGGTAGGACGATTGACAGGTCATACGATTCCATATGCCACCACAAGGTGGAGCTGACTGAATCTAACGTGAATGATGTGAATATATCACTGAATCCTGAGAACATTGCAGTGGTTCATCACCGGTGCCACAATGAGATTCACAAGCGGTTTGGATCGTACACTCGTCACATCTATATCGTGTGGGGTTCACCTTGTGCAGGCAAGACAACGTTCGTTGAGCAGAACGCACTGAAGGATGACCTGATCGTTGACATTGATAAGATCTATGCTGCAATCAATACGAGCCGAAGCAATCGTGTGTATGCGAACGTGATGATGATCTATCGGCAGATGATTGATATGATTAAGACACGCAATGGACGCTGGGTGAATGCCTGGATCGTGCGTGGTTTTCCTCTATCGGTGGATCGTGAGCGTCTTGCTGCTGAGCTTGGTGCTGAGCTAATTCACATTGACACGGACAAAGAAGTTTGTTTGGCTCGTGCGATGAATCGACAGAAAGATTATGAAGAGATTGTGGAGGATTGGTGGACGAAGTTCATCCCCCCCAGGGTCGGCTGATTTTCTTTGGCTGGGAGTACTGTCGGGTGAGGGTATTTCTCACCGGATGGAAAAAAATCGAGATTTCCTGAAAATTTTCGTCCGACTTTTTGAAATCTGTTTTTTGTTTCGTAAATTATAAAAATACATCGGAGGACATATGAGCAGAAAAGACGAATTGTTGAAGGTTTTCGCAGGCGTTGACGCTGATCGGCTGTCCATGGTCAGGAATCTGATTGACGATGCGGTTTATTTGGAAGGTCAGCTTGATCGTTTACGCACTTTGCCATTTATAATGGTAAATCCAAGGAATCCGGCGCAGCAGAAATCAACTCCGGCAGCTAAGCAGTACAAGGAAATGCTGCAGCAGTATTCCAACATCATCAAGTTACTGGCTTCCTTCCTTGGCAAGGTTGAAGCTGACGAGGATGATTCTCCGCTTCGTGCATATATGCGTCAGAGGGTGAACAAATGCGAGATCCGGTGATTCTCCGTCACGACGACTTATCTGGCATCGAGAGAACATATCTTTGGCAGTATCGAGAGAGCATTCGGACCGGCGAAACGGTCGCAGGTCAAGAATTGATCATGGAACTTGATCGCCTGCTGGATGAGCTACAGAGCGACGAGTATTTCTACGACACGACCGAAGCCGATGAACGCATCGACTTTATGCAGAATTGCATCCGACTGACAAAGTCACCGTTTTATGGAAAACCGATGATCCTAATGCTCTGGCAGAAGGCGTTCATCGAGACGATATTCAGCTATAAAATGACCGATACCGGTTTCGACCGTTTTCAGCGCATCCTGCTTGTAATCGGTCGTAAGAATACAAAGAGCGAAACAAGCTCCGCAATCATGGACACCGAATTGATCATCGGTGGCGAAGGTAAGGATCTTGTGTGCAGCTCCAACGATGACAACCAAGCTGACATCCTGTATCAGGCCTGTGACACCATGCGTCTGATGATTGATCCGGAGAGCTTGGACACTTGGAAGAATCAGAAATGGATCAAGTGCCTGACCAACGACAACAAGATTTTCAAGCTGTCAGATCGGACACGAAACAAGGAAGGTAGAAACATCGACTTTGCCGTGGTTGACGAAGTCCATGAAATGAAGGACAACGTCATCATCAAGTCCATTGAGCAGTCGCAGTCGCTGAAAGAAAATCCGAAGCTGATACTGATCACGACCGAAGGGTTCGTGAACGATGGGTTCCTCGACAACGAACTGATACGTGACCGGGCAATCATCCGTGGAGAAATCACGGATATGCAGTCAAAGCGTGTGACCGCTTGGTTGTACACGCAGGATTCGGAAACGGAGGTCTGGAACGGAAATAGAACGAACCGTCTCTGGATGAAATCGAATCCAACGCTCGGAACAGTGAAACAGTGGAGCTACTTGGAACAGCAGGTCGATCTTGCGAAAAGCAGCAAGGCAGACCGTGCCTTCGTCCTGTCGAAGGATTTCAACATAAAGCAGTCGAACTCCGAAGCGTGGCTCATGCTCGAAGACTACGACTATGTTTCAGAATTTGATCCGAACGATTTCCGTGGTGCGCTTGTTCTCGGTGCAGTGGATATAGCAGAAACGACGGACTTGTCCTGTGCGAAGATACTGCTTATGAAACCGAACGATTCACGGAAATATGTGCTTGCGAAATACTTCATCCCGGAAGGAAAGCTCGATAAGAGCGATGACCGGTCCGCTGGTGCGAAGTATTTGGAATGGGCAAATCGTGGATTCGTGAAGATCTGTCCCGGCAACTATATCGATGTTTCCATCGTGGCAGATTGGTTTTATGAGATGTACAAAGAATACGGATTCCGTCCGTATAAAGTCGGATACGATGTTCGCTTCGCAACTGATTTCTTGAAGCGAATGGATATGTACGGATTTGACTGTGAAATGGTTTACCAGCGGCCGGAAATTCTGAACCAGCCGATCAAGATGGTCGAAGCTGACCTGAAAAGTCAGTTGATTATCGGAAGCACCGAACTTGACAAATGGTGCTACGGAAACACTGCCTTGAAGATCGACAACCAGGGAAATGGATTGTTGGTGAAGATTGACGGTCAGGTTTCAAGGAAGATTGACGGAAGTGTCACGCTGGCTATTTTGTATGAAATCTTCCGCAGATATAGAACGGAGTTCACTGACAACTTGGAGGTGTAAAACTTGGGTTTGTTTGATTGGTTGAAAAAGCGGCGCACTGAAATGAAGTACGCAAAGATGCTGAATGGTTATGCGCCGATTTTCTCCCAGTTTGGAAGCGACATCTATGCTTCCGATGTTGTGCAACAGGCAATCAACTGTATTGTTCGTGAGACGAAGAAGTTGATGCCGAAGCACATCCGAACGGCTGACGGAAAGGTCGTTATGGTTTCCGGGAACATCCAGAATGTTTTGGATAATCCAAATCCGTTGATGACGACTTCTGACTTCATAGAAAAAATCATCTGGAACCTTTTCTTCAATTACAATTCATTCGTCCTGCCGATGTGGGACAATGACAAGCTTGTTGCTCTTTATCCGTTGCAGCCGACATTCGTCGATTTTCTGCAGGACGCAAGCAGTGAGTATTTCGTTCGTATGCGATTCAATAACGGATACGAAGGTACGGTCAGATATTCCGATCTTATTCACATCAAGTTCAACTATTCCGTGAATGAATTCATGGGCGGAAATGAATCCGGGCAGCCGGACAATGCAGCGTTGCTGAAATCGTTGGATTTGAATAACACCCTTTTGGAGGGCGTTGCAAAAGCTCTAAAATCCAGCTTTGCGATCAATGGCGTTGTGAAATACAACACGCTGATTGACGGCCAAAAGACGGAAGCTGCACTGCAAGAATTGACGGAAGCACTCCGCAGGAACGAAAGCGGATTTATGCCGCTTGACTTGAAGGGTGAATTCATACCGTTCAATCGTCAGATTCAGATGGTTGATTCAACGACGCTGAAATTCATCGATGAGAAGATCCTGAGACACTTCGGTGTTCCTCTACCGATTCTGACAGGCGATTATACGAAAGCGCAGTACGAAGCGTTCTTTCAGAAGACGATTGAGCCTTTGATTGTGTCACTGAATCAGGCGTTCACCAAGGCACTGTTCACGAATCGAGAATCGTCAGGTTTCGGAAATTCGGTTGTGTTTTATTATAACAAACTGAACTTCATGACCGTCGGTGAGACGATTGAATTTGTTAAGATTTCGGCGAGTGCCGGTGCTATTCGGATTGATGAAATCCGTGCGGCGTTTGGCTATCCGCCTTGTGAAGATCAGGAAATCGGTAATATGTTTGTGATGAGCAAAAACTATGGCTCGGTGGAGAGCGTAAAAAATATGGATTTGAACGAAGTTGGAGGTGCACAAAATGAAGATCCAGAGAGTGACACTTGATGGTTCCGTGACTGGTGTAAGGTTTGAAGAGAGTAGATGCGGAAAATGGCTGGTCAAGAATTTTGGAGACGAAGACATTTTCGTTTCCTTCGATGAATCAGTTGACGAGAGTGAGTCTGTTAAGATTGCATCAGGTTGCGGTCAGGTAATCGTAGAGAACGAACGCCTTGGATTCCTTAGTCCGTTTGAACATGATACTATCTACATACTTGGTACAGGTGAAGTGGAGGTTCAGCAGTTATGGTTTCATTAAACGGCTATTATTTTCCGCTTGCGTGTAACAGTGAATCTACAGGAAATGTGATCGCTCAACTGAAACCGGTTGTGCCATTGGAAATCGGCAAGAGTTATGCAAAGCTGATGCCTCGAACGGACTGGGAAATGGTGCCTGTGTATGAACTCGAAAGCCGTGAAAACTTTGAAATCGGAATGGTGCTCTCCGACGGCAGCCGAATTCGCTTAACGGAATCCATCAGTCGGGAAGTTCCGTGGCCGATTCTTGGCCTGAATCTTTCCGGAACCATTTCAAATGTGTCCATTGTTTCGTGGCTTCTGAACGGAGAAGAATACGCTGCCGAGGACATCGAAGCCCTCTCGGAAAAAGAAAAATATCGACTTTCCTCCGCAATCCGTACACTATCGCAAATGGTGAATGCGTCCGCAGAAGCCATGGGAGACATCGAAAGAATCCCGGACGGTGTACAGCGATACTGCTATCCGGCTTTGTCCGAATATGGCAGGAAGTTCTATCTGGAAACGGCGGTCGATATGGCAATCGATGGCTCGAATCCGGGCATTTCTACATACACATCTCCCTTTGAACCGGACAAGCAGAACGAAATCTATCTGAATGCCTTGGAAGACATCAACCTTCAGATTCCGGCTTCATATGCGTTCTATAACGGTGTCGCTCCGGATTCCTCCAAGGGCCTTCACAAAATCATCCTCGGAGCGTTCCCCGGAACGAATCAGCTCTATATCGGTGAATCGAAGCTGGAGGCGACGACATGATTCGGGACGAGTTTATGTTCTTTCGCAATGCTTCCGTATCAAGCCCTGTTTTGAGCGGTCTGTTATTGTGGCTTGACGGACAAGATGAAATTTCGGAGTCGTTCCAGATCAGAGAACGAGTTTCCGGTTTGTTGTTCACGATTCCGACAAACGGCAGAAGCGGAACGATAACGAGCAATGCTCCTTTTATTGAATATGATACAGGAGCACACTGTAATGTAAGCATATTAAACGAATCCAGTATTCGTTCACCGAAGACGATAGAGCTTACGGCGATATGCGACGCAGGAGGATTTGGATTTGGATGCTGGGATAATTCAATATCTCCCGGAAAAAAGTCAACACTTGGTATCGGCTATAGTTCGGACTATGTTGTGAAATCTTCTGTGGCAGCAGCAGGACGAGGTGCGTTTTCTCAGAAAATAAATTTCGGCCAAAGCTACAATATTGCTATCACCGAAGATGACGGAAACTGTAAATTCTTCATCGACGGATTATTGGTTTCCGAATTTGGTGATTTTACAATCGACGAATACTGCCAGCATCTGTTGAGCATCGTTTCGTATGGATCTAAAAGTGGTTCGTTTGGATGTCTCAGACTTTACAGCAGACCGCTTTCTAATTCAGAAATCCTGCAAAACTACAATTACGAAAAATCCTTAGGGAGGGTTACTCCATGACACTTGTAAAACTCGAAAACGGAAGACTTGTATTCTGCCCGAAAAGTGGGATAAGCGGCGGATACCACCACACGAATCTTCCGAAGTACTATGCCGACCATCCGGAAGAAGCCAAAAAAGACGGCTGGATGGAACTTCGGGAAACACAGCGACCGGACGGAAATTATTATGCAACCTACGCCATTAAAAATGGTGAGGTAGTTCAAGAGTGGAGAAAGATTTTGGATCCTGAACATACCATCGATCCGATTGAAAAGCTCCGTGCTGACGTTGATTACATCGCAATGGAAACAGGTGTTGACTTGGAGGTGTGATCTATGCGCAAGAAATTTTATCTTGTAAAAAACTATTATGACAAGAGATTGTGGAGCATCGAGAGGGTCAGAAATGCCGTTGTCAAGGAGTATATTACTCCGGATGAATTCAATGAAATCACAGGAGAGAATAACGATGGCTATTAAACTTCCTTTCTGGCTATTCAAGCTTTTGATGATCCTTAGTCCTTTGATTGTGTTGTTTAAGAGGTGAGAAAAAATGCCTAATTTTACAAAGCCGAAAATGAGCGATCTGGTCAGTAGATCGTTCAACAACTATTCTGCAGACGATGATGGGAACATCACCGGCGTACCGATTGTCTTTGAGCAGAAAACAGACATCGGTGGTTATTTTGAGGAGACGATAGCACGTGGGGCAATCAGCGAAGATGTTCTTCGTGACGTAGCGTTCTTCTTCAATCACAATCTGAATTCGAAGCCGCTGGCAAGAACCAGAACCGGCAAGCTCAAATTCTCGATTGAGAATGACGGCGTACACATGATTGCGGACATTAACCGTGAACGGTCCGATTCGAATGACCTGTATCTGGCTATTCGAGACGGTGATATTGACGGAATGTCGTTCATGTTCCGAGTTGAAGGAGACGAATGGTCTGATCTCGATACAGACTATCCGAAGCGAAGAATCACAAAGATTGGATATGTGCAAGAAGTAAGTGCGGTCAACTACCCTGCTTACTCAGGCACTTCCATAAATGCAAGATCGCTGGATGGAGACTTGCAGGCGTTGGATAACGCCAGAAAAGCGGTGGATACTGCTCGATCGTCTGATGACGGTCAAAAGTTGGAGCTTGAAAAGCTCAAGGCAAAATATCTTTTCAATATTTGAGGGAGGAAAAATCAAATGAAAGACTTTTTGAAAAAACTGATTGCAGACAAGGAAGCAAGAGCTGCTGAACTTCGCACTGCAATCAAATCCGCAGAAACAGCAGATGCAGTTCGTTCCCTTGGCGATGATCTGACTGCTGTCGAGAACGAAAAGAGAGCGGCCGAAGCTCAGCTTGCCGCACTCGAATCCGAGAGCCGTGGTGCTGGTTTGAATCCTCTTGCTTCATTCGGTCAGGGCAAATCTGCTGAAAAGCGTGAAGGTGAAGATCCTCTGGCAACCATGGAGTATCGTACTGCATTTATGCATTATGTCCAGCATGGAGAAAAGAGTGATGTTCTCCGTGCCAAGATGAACGAGAAGCGTGACGATCCTCACTATTCCGGTACAATCGCCAGCGACATGGGTGTTCTTCTTCCGACAACCGTCATCCAGTCCATTATGGAAGGCGTTGAGAAGGTATATGGTCAGCTGTACAGCCGTGTGCGCAAGACCGACATCAAGGGCGGCGTGAAGTATCCCATCGGTTCCTTCTCCGCAACATTCACTCGTATCGGTGAGACAGGCGCACCTACCGACAGACAGAACGCTGGTGCTGTGACTGGCTATGTTGAGTTCAGCTACAACCTTGGCGAAATTCGTCTTTCCCAGACCTTGCTTGCAAGTGTTCTGTCCGTTCCTGTGTTCGAGCAGAAGCTTGTTGAGACAATCGTCAAGGCTTATGTGAAGGCAATGGACGTTGAAATCATGACCGGTGTTGCGGCAAACAATCAGTGCGAAGGTATTCTGACCGAAGCTGCAAAGGCTCAGAGTAGAATCCCTGCATCCAACATCATCGAGTTCACCGCTGAAGACATGGAAGATTGGACTGCATGGCAGAAGAAGCTGTTTGCAGTCATTCCCCTGTCCATGCGTTCTCTGCGTCCTGAATTTGTGATGACGGCTAACACCTACGAGTCCAACATCAAGACTTTGAAGGACAACAACAACCGTCCTGTTTACAATGAAACCTTCAATCCGGTTGACGGCTCCGAGATTGCAAAATTCAAGGGACGTGACGTCTGCTTCGTCGAAGAAGACATCCTGAAGAACTTCGATGATGCCACAAACGGTCAGTACTTCGGTATGTACTGGGTTCCGGAGGAAGCCTACGCCATCAACACCAACTTGGAGTTCTATGTCAAGCGTTACTTTGACGACGAAAAGAACGAGTGGGTTGACAAGGCTCTGGTCATCAACGACGGCAAGGTTCTCGATCCCAAGTACATCTACCTGCTCAAGAAGAAGGTCACAGCATGAGACTGAAAGTCGAGATTGCATTCGTTGACAAATACACTGGCGAATTACACGACATCGGCGACATCATTACCGTGGAAAAGGCAAGGGGCGAAGAGCTTCTTTCCGATTCCCGGAAAGTAGTCAGTCCGATTGAAAAAACGAGTAAAAAAGCAAAGTAATGCTTTGGGAGAATTACCATGACAAAAGTCAAATGCTTGCAGAGAATTTTGAACAGTCTTGCTGGCAAGAATGTGTCTGCGCCGGAAGACGATACCGTATGTGATCTTCTTCACAAGATTGGTGATGTGGTTGGTGTGTCTACGAAAAAAGAGGATATTTCCTCCAAGTTTGTCGGCACGGTCAACGACTCTCTGTTCACTGGAACCTGTACTCCGAAGGTTATTAAATCGGGTGTGTGCTACGAAATGTCTGTCAGCATTTCAATCACTGCGAAGGAAGCCTGTACAGCTCTCGGCAAGGTTGCATCCGTCAGTTTGCCGGACGAAGCAAAGCTTGTAGGTGTTCAATATGTGGCCACTTATCGTGCTTTGCAAAAGACGTCCGGGACGACATATACCTTCGGTCACGCAGGTCTGATTCATCCAGGCACCAATGATTCCAGAGACATTCATGTGCTGGATTCTGTGTCCATGGATGCCGGGGACACTCTTATGTTTGACGCTCGTTTCCTGTTCATCGCTTAAATTGGAGGGATTGCAATGGCCGAATTGAATGTTGTTTCCGAAATCAAAACGAGACTTGGCATAACTGGAAACTATCATGACGATTTGTTGGCGGCTCATGCCGCAGACGTTAAAGAGTTTCTGATTGGTGCTGGCGTGTCGGAAGAAATCGTGAACGGTGCGAAATCGGTCGGCGTGATCACTCGTGGCGTTTCTGATTTGTGGAATTACGGAAGCGGAGATGGCAAGTTTTCGCAGACGTTTTTTCAGATGGCGACACAGCTGGCACTGAGGAGTTGATAGAATGTTCAAACCATCTTTTCCGTTCTCAACACCCGTCCAGCTGTTGAAGCCGGTATGGTCCACTGTGAGCGGTGTGCGAAAGAAATCATTTCCGGAATCCGGCGACGTGATGTTTTGCAGTTTCAAAAGCTACGGCGGAACTGAGCGTGAAGTGAATGGAATCTTTTCCGTCGAAGATACCGGTAATCTCGAAACATGGTTCCGTCCGGACATCACATCCGACTGCAGAGTCAAACTTGACAACGGAGCTGTATACGAAATCATGAATGAGCCGGAAAACATCGAAATGCGAAACCAGTTTCTGAAGTTCAAAGTTCGACGTATCAAAGGCGGTGCGTGATCGTGAGCAACAAGCGTTTTGGAATCGAATTTGACGGATTCGACAAGGCCGTTTCTCGACTGACAAAGCTCGAAGGTGATGTTAAAGGCATCACTGAAAAAGCATTGAAAGCCACGAACGATCATATCGTTCCGAATTTGCACAGTGCGATGTCAAAGCACAAATTGACAGGCGACACGGACAAGTCAATCGTTGAAAATCCGAAAGTAGAGTGGGCAGGTTCTGTCGGTTCGATCTCAGTCGGTTTTGATTTGAAAAATGGTGGACTTGCATCTGTGTTTCTTATGTACGGAACGCCGAGACACGCAAAGAATCATCCTGGACAAAAGAAGGATAAAAAGCTG
Source organism: Bacteroidales bacterium (assembly GCA_024400305.1). Lineage (GTDB taxonomy): Bacteria > Bacteroidota > Bacteroidia > Bacteroidales > F082 > Limimorpha. The sequence goes on from JAKSMX010000041.1 coordinate 13,469, forward strand.
CATGACTCCATTTTCGGAACCTCAACGCAGCGAGAAATTCGAAAGATTCAGGAAGATATTTTCTTTCGAGAAATCAGGAAATTGGAGAGCAAATGATGAAGGATTTGTTGATCGAAACACTGCAGCCGCTTGGGTATCCGATATTCCAACAAGGTTCTCTTGGTGAAGATGAAGCCTATCCGGACAGCTTCTTCACATTCTGGAACAACGGATCCGATGGCGGCGAATTTTACGACAACAACGAACATTCGACCGTGTGGGACTTCGATTTGAATTTCTATTCAAACGATCCTGCTCTGGTGAATGTAAAGCTTGTCGAAGCTAAAACACTTTTGAAAAGCTGCGGTTTTATCGCAACCGGCAAAGGTCACGATGTCGCAAGCGATGAACCGACACATACTGGACGAGGAATCACCGTCCAGATAATTGAGAAATAGGGAGGAAAAAAAATCATGGCACTAAACAGAGACCTCGGTGAAATCACCGAATACAGAGGTATTGAAGGCCTCGTCTGTGCAGAAGTCCTTGTGGACGATAACGAGACCGGAGAAGGTCACGGTTATGTTACCGGTGATGTATTCTCCATTGCCGGTATCGCTGAACTGTCCAGAACAACTGACGCATCCAATGAAGCACACTACTACGACAATATGCCTGCTGTAGTCGTTTCCAGCACTGCCGCAGACGAAGTCACGCTGACACTGTCTGCGATTCCGTTGGATGTTCTGGCGAAAATCACCGGTCAGAATTATGACGAAACCACAGGTTCCTTCATTGAAGGTCCTCGTGATTTCAAGTATTTTGCGATCGGCTACAAGACAAAGAAAACCAACGGCAACGAAATCTACGTATGGCGTTATAAGGGAACCTTCAACATTCCCGAACAGACCAACGCAACCGAGAACGACGGTACAGATGCGAATGGTCAGGAACTTGTGTTCACTGGTATTTCTACCACGCACAAGTTCACCAAAACCGGAAAGGGCGCAAAGGCGTTGAACGTGGATACCGTTCTGGGTAAGGCTGACGTAAGCACGTTCTTCGACACCGTCACTACTCCGGATCAGCTCCAGCCGGTGCAGGCGTATGACCTGACAATCACTCAGGCAGACGGTACTACAGTAACCGTCAAGAAGAACGGCGTTTCTCTTTTGAGCGGTGCAATCGTGTATGCAGGTGATGTTCTTTACATCGAAGTGACCGGCGGCACTCTCACCGTGAACGGTGAACCGTTCACAAGCGGTCAGACACACACCGTCGCAGGCAACGTTACCGTTGCATCTACGGCACAGGCTTAATTAACCAATTCCGAGTGGGGACAGCATGATTTTGGGGACGGTCATGTTTCCGGTGCAGTTTACTCCTTTCCTGCACGGATTACCCACATTTATATGAAAGGAGAACCCTAACATGGAAATCAAACTCAATGTGTATAAAAACAAACACGAAATCGAAAAAACCTATGTCGCCGACACATTCCGTCTTTGGTTTGGAACAATCGAAGATTTCGCACAGGCCATCAATCTTGACGGCATGAAAACCGGAAGCGATGAGGAAATCATCGGTCTTGCTCTCAAGGCTATTTCCGGAAGCATGGAAACCATCAAGGACTTGCTGAAAGATGTTTTCGATGGTCTTACAGACGATGAGTTGAAAAAAACTGACGTTTCCGAGATCGTTTCCGTAATCGTGGAAATCGTCAAGTATACGTTCACTACACTCGGCAAGGGTGTCAGCAGAAAAAACTAAACGAGGGGAGCAGCAATGCTTCCCTCTACGAAATATTTTTCGAATTGCAGATGGGAATCTGCGAAAGGTTCCCATCGTTGACACCTTTGGATATTCGGATGAAGCGGTTCGGTGAAGTGATGCTTCTGGTCAGGAGAATCAATGGTTTTTCTCCTGAGAAGAAACAGAGCACGAAAAAGATTCGCCGTCCTGCAGGTGACGATTGGTTTTAGGGAGGTGATAGTTTGGCAAACGATCCTATTACCACGAAATTTAAAGTTGACATATCCGAGTTCAAAAAAGGCATAACCGAAGCGAACCGGATACTCAAAGAAAACAAGTCCGAGCTGAAGTCCGTCGCTTCCGAAATGGATCTGTACGGAACATCAAGCGATGGCGTTCGGAAACAGCTTGACTTGATGAAGTCGAGTTTGGAAGCTCAAACAAAAAAACTTGAATCGTACAAAAGTCAGCTGGCTGCTGCTGAAAAGTACGAAAAAGAAGCGGCAGAGAATGTCGAGCAACTAAAAAAGAAGCTTGAACAGTTGGCCGCACAGGGATTCGATGAAACATCGGACGAGGTGCAGAAGTACCAGAAGGAATTGTCCTCTGCCGAAAAAACGCATGAGTCTCTGAAAAGTCAGGTCAGCAATCTGACCTCGACGATGAACAATCAGCAGGCAGAAGTCAACAAGGCACAGAAGGAATTCAACGATCTGGAAGGTGAGCTGAAGGACGTTGAAGATGCCGAACGGAAAGCTGCAAAAACCGGACAGAGTGTGGATGACGTTCTGGACGATATGGCTGATTCTGCTGACGGTGCGTCAGGCGGATTCACGGTACTGAAAGGTGCCCTTGCAAATCTTGTTGCTGAAGGAATCCAAATGGCAACGCAGGCCATCAAGGATTTTGTCGCAGAAACCATAAAGGTCGGTAAAGAATTCGATTCGTCCATGAGCCAGGTCGAAGCTGTGTCCGGTGCTACTGGTAGCGAGCTGGAAGCACTGCGAGACAAAGCAAAGGAAATGGGTGCGAACACTGTGTTCTCTGCTTCCGAAGCGGCCGATGCATTCAACTACATGGCCATGGCAGGCTGGAAAACAGAGGATATGCTTGACGGCATTGAAGGTGTCTTGAACCTTGCAGCAGCCAGCGGAACCGATCTTGCTACAACTTCCGACATCGTTACGGATGCGTTGACTGCGATGGGCTATTCCGCTGGTGACGCAGGAAGGCTTGCTGATGTCATGGCTGCAGCTTCGTCAAACGCAAACACAAACGTTGAAATGATGGGTGCAACATTTCAGTATGCAGCTCCAATCATCGGTGCAATGGGCTACAACATGGAAGATGCTGCAGTTGCAATCGGTTTGATGGCAAATGCAGGTATCAAAGGCGAGAAATCCGGTACTGCACTCAGATCCATCATGACAAGGCTTGCGGCTCCACCGAAGGAAGCTGCAACGGCAATGGAAGCTCTCGGTATCTCCATAACTAATGCAGATGGATCCATGAAACCTCTGGCAGAAGTCATGGAGATTCTGCGGCAGAAGTTTGACGGACTTGGTGAAGCCGAACAGGCACAGTATGCGAAGCAGATTGCCGGTCAAGAAGCAATGAGCGGTCTGTTGGCGATTGTGAATGCGGCACCTGATGATTACGAAAAGCTGACCGAAGCAGTTAAAAATAGCAACGGTGCAGCAGAAGAAATGGCCGCAACGATGCAGGACAACCTTGGCGGTGACATGACGCAGCTTGGAAGTAAGATCGAAGGCGTACAGATTGCACTGTATGAGAAGTTTGAACCTGCCATGAGAAAAGGCGTTGAAGTGCTGAGTAAGCTGGTTGATGGAATGTCGTTCCTCGTCGAACATAGCACTGCCGTTGTAACTGCGTTGAAAGCTATGGGTGCCGGTGTTGCTGCTTACGTTGCGTATACAACTGCGATTAAAGTGATGGAAGGCGGCTGGATGGCACTGACTGTAGTCCAGAAAGCTGCTGCGGCAGCTCAGTGGTTGTTGAATGCGGCTATGTCGGCGAATCCAATCGGATTGATTATTGCTGCAGTTGCAGCGCTTGTGGTAGCGTTTATTGCGCTGTGGAAAAATTCAGAGGAATTCCGAAACTTCTGGATTAATCTTTGGGAAAAAGTTAAGGAAGTAACGAAGACTGCGATTGATGCGGTAAAAGGGTTCTTTTCTGGGGTCATAGATTGGATTAAAGAGAACTGGCAGGGCCTTGCTCTATTTCTGGTGAATCCAATCGCAGGTGCATTCAAGCTTATATATGACAATGTTGAAGGATTCAGGAATGTCGTTGACAACGCTGTGTCTGCGGTAAAAGGGTTCTTCACAGGATTGTGGGAAGGTCTGGTCGGAGGATTCAAAGCTGCTATTGATTGGATCAAAGAAAACTGGCAATCGATGTTGCTATTCATGATGAATCCACTTGCTGGTGTTTTTAAATACTGCTATGAGCATTTTGAAGGGTTCCGAAACTTCGTTGATGGAATCGTTCAGGCAGTGAAGGGATTCTTCACAGGAATGTGGGA
>JAKSMX010000042.1 GCA_024400305.1 Bacteroidales bacterium
GAATCGTCGGAATCGCCTGTATTTACAAGGGGTTGAGAGGTGCTGTATCCTGCAAATTGACCTATAGATCAAAAATTATTCGCTGCGAAAGTACAAAAAAAATGATTTAGTATGCAATTTTGGTGATAAATTCATTAAAAAAAATTTCACTAAAAGTATTCATCAAGCCTATTACATAGTTTTTCCAACAAAAAAAACAGGAGAATATTTTTTTTGAAAAAGTTTTTCAGTTAAAAAATAATTGTATCTTTGCAGCATCGTTTTACCATACAGCGCAGGTAACGAAGACTGTCAGCGTCGATGTTTTTGACAGTGACGAAAAAATCAGACCGGAGTTCTACTTCGGTCTTTTTATAATATCAAAAGCGGTCAAAAGCCATTTCTTTATTTTCCCTCCGTTTTCAGATTCCAAAGCAATGACGAAACGAAATCCCTCACTTTCAAAAACTCTTTTTTGGCTGTCTGATTTTTTAAGATTAAAATTTCCAAATTGAACGACGATCGGAATAAAATCTTCAATATCAAACCCAAGCCGATTGATTTCCGTTTCATGTTTATCAATGATGTGAGCCAATCCATAACCTTTATGTTTTATCGGATCTGTAACCTCTCCCCATACAATGTCTATATTTCCAATGTCATCACGGTGAAGAGCATTTATGCACTCTCCATTTTTTGTTTTACGTAGAAATTTGATAGCTTCTTTGGGTTTCCCTGAAAATTGTTTATAAATCGGCCCAAATTTACCGACTTCAACGGTTTTATCAACATTCATAATTTTGGATTTGGTTAAATATAAAAAAAGCAGGGGACAAAGTAATCCTTGTCCCCTACCGGATTTTATTCCATCACTCTGCAAACCAAATTTCTGTCGCCGAAGGCGTCGTCAATCCTTGTGACATGCGGGAAGTACTTGTCCTGGACGTCGCTCTTGAGCGGGAAGCCTGCCTCTTCGCGTGTGAACGGGAACTTCCACTCGTTGGCCATCAGCATCTCGGCGGTGTATGGTGCGTGCGAGATGATGTTGTCGCCCTGCGGTGCCTTGCCGTCTTCGATGTCCTTGATTTCCTGACGGATCTTGATCATCGCGTCAACGAAACGGTCGAGTTCGGCGAGCGGCTCGCTTTCGGTAGGTTCGACCATCAATGTCTCGTGGACCGGGAACGCCACTGTCGGGGCGTGGAAGCCGTAGTCCATCAGACGTTTCGCGATGTCGATTGCCGCGACGCCGGTGGTGTGGCTGATGCGGTTGATGTCGAGGATCATCTCGTGAGCCACGTGTCCGTTGTTGCCTGTATAGAGAATCGGATAATAGTCTTTAAGTCTGTCTTTCAAGTAGTTGGCATTGAGTATGGCACCCATCGTGGCTTTCTTGAGGCCTTCGCCGCCGAGCATCTTGATGTAGCAGTAGGTGATTGTGAGTATCTGTGCGCTGCCGAACGGAGCCGCCGACACTGCGCCTTTCTGTTCCGAGCCGCCAGTGTGGAAGCAGACGTGGCTCGGGAGGAACGGCACGAGGTGAGCCGCCACGCCGATAGGGCCGACGCCAGGGCCGCCGCCGCCGTGAGGGATGGCGAATGTCTTGTGGAGGTTGAGGTGGCAGACGTCAGCGCCGATGAAGCCGGGGCATGTGAGACCGACCTGCGCGTTCATGTTGGCGCCGTCCATATAGACCTGACCGCCGTTGTCATGAACGAGTTTCATGAGGGTGCGGATGCCGTCTTCGTAGATGCCGTGTGTTGAAGGATATGTCACCATGAAGGCTGCGAGGTTGTCCTTATATTGTTCAGCCTTCGCCTTTGCGTCTTCAAGGTCGATATTGCCGTGGTCATCGCATTTCACGACGACGACTTCGAGGCCGGCCATCGCTGCCGAAGCCGGGTTGGTGCCGTGAGCCGAAGCCGGGATCAGGCAGATGTTGCGGTGTCCCTCGCCCTTCGACTCCTGGTAACGGCGGATTGTCAGCAAGCCTGCGTATTCGCCGCTCGCGCCGGAGTTAGGCATGAACGACATTCCCTTGAAACCTGTGATTTCGCAGAGGTCTTTCTCGAGTTCGCTGATCATTTCGAGATAGCCTTCAACCTGGTCGGCAGGCACGAACGGGTGTATGTTGCCGAATTCAGGCCAGCTGAGCGCAAACATCGATGTCGCCGGATTGAGTTTCATGGTGCATGAGCCGAGCGGAATCATCGAGCGGTTGAGGCTGAGGTCGCGGTCTTCGAGCTTCTTCATGTAACGCATCATGTCGGTCTCGCTGCGATATTTTGAGAACACCGGTGCGGTGAGGTAAGCCGACGTACGACGCATCGTCTCCTGGATGCCGTTGAATGTCTGGCAGACGCTTGGGCAGCACACGAAGTCATCGTGTTTCGCGCCAAGCACCTCCGCCACGACAGCGACAATCTCGTTCACGTCGGCGAGACTTGTCGTCTCATCGAGGCTGATGCCGAAATGCTGCTTGTCGATGATGCGGAAGTTCATCTTATGTTCGAGAGCCTTCTCGTTGACCTTGCATGTGCACACGCCTTCCGGCATCTCGAAATACAGAGTGTCGAAGTAGTTGGCGTTCAGCTGTCTGACACCAATCTTCTGCATTTCCTTGTCGAGGACGCATGTCAATATATTAATGTGTCTTGCAATTTCCCTGATGCCTTCCTGACCGTGGTATATTGCGTAGAAGCCCGACATGATGGCCAAGAGAGCCTGTGCCGTGCAGATGTTCGAGGTGGCTTTCTCGCGTTTGATGTGCTGTTCGCGTGTCTGGAGAGCGAGACGGTAAGCCGGGTTGCCGAGGGCGTCTTTTGAGATGCCGATGATACGGCCAGGCATGTTGCGTTTGTATTCTTCCGTCGTGGCGAAGAAGCCTGCGTGCGGGCCGCCGAAGCCCATCGGGAGGCCGAAGCGCTGGTTGCTGCCGAACACCACGTCGGCACCCCATTCGCCGGCCGGTGTGATGAGTGCGAGGCTCATGAGGTCTGAAGCGACGCCGACCTGCATCCCTTTTTCCTTCCAGGCCTTCACGTCGTCACGGTAGTCGATGATGCGGCCGTACTGGTTGGGGTTCTGCACGAGGACTCCGAAATATTCTTCGCCTGCGCTGAAGTTCTTGATGTCATCGACGACGACCTCGATTCCGAGGAAGTGCGCGCGTGTCTTGATGACTTCGATTGTCTGCGGGAACATGTCGTCGGCGACGAAAATTTTCTTGACGCCGGCCTTGACCTGAGCGCGTGAACGCTGATGGTAGAACATGAGCATTGCCTCTGCCGCCGCTGTGCCTTCATCAAGCAACGAAGCGTTTGCCAACGGCATCGCCGTCATGTCGCTGATGACTGTCTGGAAGTTGAGGAGAGCCTCAAGACGACCCTGCGAAACTTCGGCCTGATAAGGAGTATATGATGTGTACCAACCCGGATTCTCGAGGATGTTACGTGTGATGACACCAGGGGTGATGGCATTGTAGTAACCCATTCCGATGTAGGTCCTGTACTGTTTGTTCTTTGCGCCGAGTGCCTTCAAATGCGAGACACATTCGTATTCGTTCATTCCGCGGCCGATATTGAGGTCTTTCGGAAGACGGATTTCCGGTGAAATAATCTCATCGACGAGCTGTTCTGTCGATTTCACACCGATGACATGAAGCATTTTTTCGACATCTGCCTCTGTCGGTCCGTTGTGACGTTTGATGAAGTTATTGTTAATCATATAATTATATGTTAATTTGTAATTAATTTCAAAACGTGCAAATTTATGATTTTTTATCAAATACGAAAAAAGATTTTTCATATTTTTGCAAAAATTGATTAAACGTAGAAATATCATTAACAATCATATACATCAAGATGAAGAAAACTCAAATACTGTTTATCATCGCCGCGGCACTTTTGGCGGCATCATGCAACAAAAAAACCAAGGATCTGAATTACAACGGGGAAAATCCGATAGTGATAGCTTTGCACGATTCGATCCAGCCCGACATAGATTCCGACTATGACGTAATGTTGACTTCCGACAACAACAAATTCGTTACGATACTGAAAAGCGGAATGGTTTACGGCAAGAACGTCGGTGAGGCCAACATCAACATGGACAACGGATACAACAAGCTGACAATCCCGGTAAACGTCGAGCTTTTCATCGAGCCGACATTTGATTTCGGATGTACCGCCGATGAAATCATCACACAGCATGGCGAACCCGACTTCAGATTCGGCGACTCCATCATCGTTTACGGCAACTCAAACAACGACAACATGTTTGTGTCATTCGCATGCACACAGATGGCATTTTACTTGAACAACAATTATTATTATGAATCAGATGTTTATCTCAAAGGAGATCTGGAATATCTACTAAACAAGTACCTTGAAGACAGATATGTTTTTGACACAATCATCACCAATGACGACAACGAATATTTTTATTACCACAACAAAGCCGACAGCAGAATAATGTGCGGCAAGGTCAAAAACGCCAACCAATGGGACGACTTCTGCCTGTTCTATTACAGTACGAACGGTCACAAAAAAGCCCGATTTCAAATTCCTCGACAGACGTTTTCGGCGACTTCAGAACTTTGATGCCAGCTCTTTGAACATTCGTCCTCTCTCCTCGAAATTCTTATACCTGTCGTAGCTTGCGGCAGCTGGAGAGAGCAGACATACATCGCCTTTTTCCGCTTTGTTTTTAACTATCGAAAAAGCCTCCTGAAGATTGTTAAAAACACACATATCACTTTGATAACCAATACATTTTAGCATATCAAACATTCTCTTTCCGGCATTTCCTGTAAAAAGCAGATGCCTGACAGGGTTTTTCTTCAGATGCTCAATCAGAGGCATGTAATCAATCTCACGGTCAAAGCCGCCGAGCAGCAGGAATGTGACATTCTTTATTGTGTTCAACGCCGCAATCGCAGCCTGTGGAATCGTTGAAATGCTGTCATTATAAAACGTGACACCACCGAAAGTACCGACCAACTCCTGACGATGTTCCAACGGCTTGAATGTGTAAAGATGAGGAATCAGCTCGTCAACGGGAATGCCGTAAGCATAGCAAGCGCACAAAGCCGCATTGACATTCAACTTGTTATGTTCACCTTTAAGCGAAACCTTATCCCAATCGATGTCATAGTTGTAGTATTCATAGTTTATCGTGTGCGCCGACGAATCAGCAAATTCAAACGAAAACTCCTCTTTGGTCACGGCCCAGTCCCTCTCTCCCATTTTCCGGATAATGTTCAACTTGGCATCGCGATACGCCGCAAATGTCCCGAAATGGTCGAGATGTTCCTCAAAGACATTCAGCAAAATGCCAATATGGGGGCTGCGATGTATGAATTGCAATTGATGTGCCGAAAGTTCAAATACTATTATGGAATTCTGCGTTAGTTTTTCAATAATATCAAAGACCGGGACACCGATGTTTCCAACTAAAAAAGCATCCCTTCCCGACTCTTTCAAAACATGATAAATCAAGGTAGATGTCGTGCTTTTGCCTTTCGTGCCTGTCACGCCTATAATCCTGTCGTGAAATTCCTCAAGGAACAAATCGGTCTGTGACGTTATCTTTGACAGGTCAACATCTTTGCCTTTCAAAGAAATCCCTGGTGTTTTCAGGACAATGTCAAAATCATTTACCGCATCAAGATAATTATCGCCGGAATAAACTTTAATCCTGTCTGTTTCCAAGCCATTCAATGCCGCCACGTTTCCATCGGCGACACCGACAACTGCATGAGGCAAATATTTCTGAATGAAAGCCAACGAGGAGCGTCCTTCACGACCGAAACCGAGAACAAGGATGCTTTTCCCCCTTAACTTCTTGAAAATGAGATTGATATTAACCATACAGCTCCTCCTTCAGGATTTTCTCAAACAAAAACGGTAAATTATGTTGACTGTCAAACTGGCAAATAAAATCCTTAACAGTTGCACCTTGCGTCAAACCAGCATCTTCAATAATCGTATCTCTCAGATTATCATCACTTTGAATACAATAATTGACACATGCTCGAACCTCATCAACAGTACCCACGCATTCAAACGGTTTCACTTCCGCCGTGCCGTCGAGCTTCCGCAAAGTTGATGCCAACTCTTTGTCTTTCAATAGATCTTTGCCAAAAATCCCAGTCAGCCTTGTTCTTGAGATGAACGGTGACAACGCGAGCCATGTGAAAAGACATTTCGGGCATTTCCCGCACCAGGAATCAGTTTTAGAGCCGGCGTTGCAGCTTCTGAAAACGTCGTGGTACGCCTCCGCCTTGCTGAAAAGTTTCGCAATCTGAATCTCGTTCAGCGGACGCAAAAAGCTAAAATATTGTATATCAGCGTTTATGTATTTAAAAACATAATTTCTGAAGTCATTTTCAAATGCAATCGACTTGCTGTATTGATGATTTATTTCGGTGTCAGGCACTGTCGGTTCGTTTGCGGACGACTCATTAGACAAGGCTATATATTTGTTTTTTGTCGCGAATCCGATTAGAATCGTATAAAAAGCGAGCATCGCAGAGAAAGGCGTGTGACCGTTGAGATAACCTTGTTTGTTCATTTCCAACATTGTCGGGTCAAGGGTGCGTTTTATCACCGCGACTCCGTTTTCATCAAAACCGGCGGCTTTAACGCAGTCACGTGTCGCACCTCTCGGATTGATAATCAATGGGATAATCGCCATTTTCTTTCTCAACGCCTCCAAAGTCACCACCGAGTCCTTGCCGCCGCCGACCGGAACCAACGTCCTTTCTTCAAACACAAACCCGACATTATTGGACGATGCCAACCTGTCATGATCAGACGTCAATGTCATGAAACTTTCAAAATCGGCATCAATGCCATTAACGTAGAAAAACTCGCCCAACCCATTGAAATACAGTTTTTTCCACCATCTAATCTGTTCATCGTCAAGATGATACGGCTTTATCACGACTTTTTTCGGACAAGCTATTTTCCAATAACTCACAAGTTCAATCATCCCGATGTTGAAAATCACAACATCAAGGATTTCCTTTGGTATTGATTTCCAATCATAAAACGAGCGGGAAGGGATCTCAAAACAAGGATGGAACTCAATCGAATCATCAGTTTCTGATGAGTTATTTTCAAGTGAAAAATTAAATTTTGCAAAAAAATTCCCGTCCTCCAAAAAATATTCGTAATTTTGGAAGCAGAAAAATGCGAATTTCTCCCTGAGAGAATCAAATTTTGCTTGGTTTGACATAGTTTTTATCTATTGTAAATCAAATTCACAAATCGTGCAAAATTATAAATTAAATCTTAATACGTAACAAATATTTTTAAAAATTTTGTGTAATATTTAAAAAAAGCACATACAAAACGATGAATTTTGACAGACTATTCGAGATAAAAAACAACACACTTGAGGTGAAATCCGGTGACATATTGATTTCAGAACCATTTTTATCAGATTTTTATTTCACGCGTTCGGTCATCTTTCTTGTTGACCATGACGAAGACACAGGCAGTCTCGGAGTCATTATCAACAAACGTTTATCATTGAAAATCAATGATATAATCGATAATTTTCCAAAATTCGACGGCGAGGTCTATCTTGGCGGTCCAGTGGCCACCGACAGCATTTTCTTCATTCACACCCTCGGCGTGATGATTCCTGATTCAATCGAGATTCACGACGGTATATTCTGGAGCGGCAACATAAACGCAGTCAAAGCTCTGATTCGGGAAGGTTTTGTCACAAAACACGACATCAGATTTTACGTAGGATACGCCGGATGGGATGCCGGACAACTCGTTTCCGAGTTAAAACGCAACTCATGGCTTGTCGGGCAAATATCATCAAAATTAATCTTGACGACGAATCCGAGTAAAATGTGGTCTGAATTTGTCAACGTTATGGGTGAAAAGTACAAGTTTTGGAACAAATTTCCCATCAACCCCAACGACAACTAAATCATTTCACAGCCTCGTAAAACAACTCATGAATTTTAGTTCTTATGTCGTTTTGTGCCAGTTTGTTGTTTGAAGCATCAGGATAGACACGATTCGACAGAAAGATCATAATAAGTTGATTTTCAGGATCTGCCCATGCGAAAGTACCCGTAAAACCAGTGTGTCCGAAGCTCGCCATTGACGACTGTTTCGCTGGAGTGTAAAATTTCACTTCCGGATCAACTTCAGGTTTGTCAAAACCTATTCCGCGCCGGTTCATGTTTTCAACAAACGGTGCCGAAGTGAATTTCTCAATTGTATAATCCGAAAGGAACTGTTTTCCATTCGCATATCCTTGATTTAAAAGAAGTTGCATCAACACAGCAAGATCACGGGCATTGGCGAACAGTCCGGCGTGGCCACTTACGCCGCCGAACAACGCCGCCGCCTGGTCATGGACATCGCCCTGAAGCTGCTGTTTCCTGAAAGTGACATCGTTTTCAGTCGGGGCGATTTTATCTATGTCGATATGATTCAACGGTTTATAAAAAACATGATTCAAATTGAGCGGCTTGTAGAAGTTCTCCTGAAGATAAGTCTCAAACGGCTTGTTCGTCAGCAATTCAACGATTTTCGGAAGATAATAGAATCCCAAATCGCTGTATTTATATTTCTTCTCGCCGAGATGAGAAACCGAAACGCTGTCAAGCATTTGATAATCATAGTCATTTTCGAGATACAAATTTTTCGCGACCCTGACCGTATGGTTCTCATCGATATTTGTCCTGTAAAGATTCATGTCAGGGTTTCCGTCTTTGAGCGTAAACTGATACAACGGCAGCCACGGTGTCAATCCGGCCTGATGAGTCATTATCTCAATGATTTTCAAGTCACCTTTATCGGTATTTTTCAGATACGGCAAATAATCGCCGAGCGTTGATTCCATGCTGATTTTATGTTCATCATACAATTTCATGATCGCAAAAGTGGTTGCGAAGACTTTCGTAAGAGATGCAATGTCATAAACGTCATCGCTATGAACCGGGATTTTTGATTCGTAAGTGAACGAACCGAAGTTCTTCTCATAAATTATTTTGCCGTCTTTCAACGCCAGAATCTGACAACCCGGATATGCTCCGATTTCAATCCCGTTCAACGCCACCGAATCAATTTTACGTGTAAACTTATTGTCAATCAACGACATCTTCAATGTTTCAGGAGAAAGCACATCTTTATAACTCATGCCGAAACCAACCTTATACTTCTTATTGACGGTGACAGGCAACTTGCCTGACGGACTTGACACACCCACAAGAATGTCAGCAACCGCTTTCACAGCCTCCTTTTTGTCCTCATAACCGACCAAAACCGCCACCGGATCATGTTTGAACTTGAATTTACTATATGCATACGGACAAGCAAACAAATTAAATATTATTCTATTATTTTTCGATATTTTCTCCACAAATGCAACAGTTTCCTTTTTGATTCCGAAGTCACTTGCCGCATATATTGACGTATTCCTGACGTTTACAATCACATAGTCAAAATATTTCAGTTTCTTGACGATTTTATCAGTTTCTTTCGAATTAATTTCAGGGTCAATTTTAAATTCAGAAACGTTCAAACCATCATCTTTCAATGTCTTATACATAATATCATCATTCCCGACAGTCACGATGGCAATCTTTGAATCCCTGTTCAGTGGCAATGTCTCGTTCTTATTCTCCAGCATCGTAACCGCCTCATTATAAAGTCTTTGCCTGAAATTATAATATTTTGCAAGATTGATATCATTCGATACAGATTTAATAGGTTGAAGTTCAGCATCTTTCAGTCCCATGCGATATTTAACCCGCAGGATTTTTTTGCAACTTTCCTCAATCCTCTTCGCTACATCTTTTTTATTGGAAGACATCACAATAAACTCTATTGTTTTTTGAGGATTCACAGGCATAAGCAGCACATCGGTTCCGGCAAGCAAGGCTTGAAGTCCGACCTCATCAGGAGAAAGCGACTTATACGCACCTTTCATTTCCAGTGCGTCGCTGAAAACGAGTCCGCTGAAGTGCATGTTTTCTTTCAGAAGTTCGGTCACAACAGTACGGGAAAGTGACGAAGATGTATTCGCAACAGGTTCAATAGCAGGCATATACAGATGACCGACCATCACACCGACCACGCCATTATCTATCAGATATTTAAAAGGATACAGCTCTGTTTTCTTAATTTCTTCGAACGATTTGTTGATTTTTGGAAGTGTTTCGTGAGAATCGGTTTTTGTATCGCCATGTCCCGGAAAGTGCTTCATCGTAGGCATCACTCCATTTTCCTGAAGAGCCAAGGCGTATCTCGCTCCGCGCTCCGCCACTTGTTTCGGGTTTTCGCCGAAGCTCCTCATCCCGATGACAGGATTTGTGGGTTCGCTGTTGACATCAACATCAGGTGCAAAGTCAACATTTATTCCAAGCCGGCGGCACTGTTCAGCGATCTGGATTCCCATCTCCGTTATAAGTTCTTGATTCTGAATGGCCCCAAGCGTCATTTGATACGGATACGAGATTCCGTCATTAAGGCGCATTCCAAGCCCCCACTCTCCGTCAATCGCGACCATCAACGGCAAATCCGAAATTGACTGGTACAGATTCGTCTGTTCAAGCAAATACTCCGAATTTGTGCGGAAGAAAGTCACGCCACCGATGCCGTAATCTTTGATAAGTGTTTGAATTTCAGGAAGACAGTCTTTATTCGGATAGTTCACTCTCACATTAAGCAGCTGCCCCACCCTACGCTCCATACTCATCGAATTATAGACCGAATCAACCCAGCGGTCTTCATCGTTTTGCGGGAATGCGACAAGACAAACCGCAATCATAAAAATTGATAAAAAAAACTTTTTCATTCCCAATATTATTTTATTATTCCTTCAATATCTTCAATACCAAATGGTTTTGCAATTATTATTTTTTCTTTATCCAACAGGAAAACAGAAGGCATCATATCAACGGCATAATCATTGACAATCTTGGAGTTCCATTCTTCTCCGTCAAAGATTGTAATTCCGTTGATTTTCGACTTCCTGATCAACTTCCGGACTGTTTTTTCATTACCGAGAACGCAGACATTCACAAAAGTAACATCTTGCTTATCAGTCAAATACTTTCCAATTTCTTTTATCAATTCCCTGCAATGAGGGCAATTTGCCGACCAGAACAGCAGAATCGAATATCTGGAATTGATTTTTTCAAGGTCAAAATCGCATCCGTCAATTGTAACAGCCTGAATATCAGGAGCTTTGAAACCGATTTTCACTCTGCAATACGACTCGGCCATCTTATTCAACTCTTCAAATTCATCTTCATTCAATCCGAGGGTTTCGACATACGGCATCCGCATCATATAATCGACGAGCTGATTCACGCCAAGTTCCGAAAAACCGTATATAAGATATTGATACACAAACTTATACATTTCAAAACTCGGACAACGTGCAAGAATATTGTCAACAGCCAGAATCACGTCATAAATCTGCCCTTGAGCTGATTTCACAGTATCTTGGCAAGAATCGATATAATGCATTATGGCGGAAGTGAGTCTTTCGCTCCCGATCAACGTGGTGTCATTGAAATCAACCTTATCAAGCAAATCAGTCTCTGTCTGCCCGTTCACGGCCGGACAGACAGACAGAAACAATATGATTATCAAATATTTAAGTTTCAAACTAAAGTTCCTTTATTCTCACATTTCTGATAAGGAGGCCTTCGCCGTGTCCGCAGAAACTGATTTTTCCGGATTTGTTAAACAAGCCAGGATGGTTGTTTTGGTCAATTGTCCCTGACGTTGCGCCTTTCTTTCCTTCGGGAGCGACGTTTCGTCCGTTGCAGGCTTTTCTTATATCGCCGTCAACGATGACTTCCCCATTGACAGTCACACGGATATGGTCGCCTTTAGCATAAATTTCCTCGGTGTTCCAGGTGCCGAGTTCCGGGAACACGATACGTTTTGCAGGAATCACGCCATAGACAGAACCGTGAACCTGATATTCGCGGAGACCGGCATAAATCGGATCGTCGTGGTCAAGGATTTGGATTTCCATGCCATAATACGCTGCGTCAGCGTGCATCGGGGTTCTGATTCCGACTCCGTTGTTGACGCCCGGACGTGTGAAACAAAACTCAAAACGATACACGAAATCGCCGTATTCCTTTTCCGTATAAAGGTTGCCTTCGTCGCCGTAATCAGCTGACACATAGATATTTCCATTCTGAATAACGTAATCGGTCTTGTCGCCGACCCACTGATCGAGATTTGTTCCGTCGAACAAAATCACGAACCCCTCGGCTTTCTCTTCGTCAGAAAGCTCGAACTTCGGAGCCTTTGCTATCTTTTTCAAATGTTCGTCAATCTGCGTCCGCTTGTACATCGCATCACCGTCATTGAGTATATCTTTGATTTTCAACAACAATTCAGTGATTTCAGCACCGTTCAATTCAGGATGCTTTGTGGCAATATTCAAAATCGTGTTCGCAGCGCATTGAGCCGTTTCTTCCTCTTCAAGATAATACGATGCCAAAATGATGCCCTGATACGTCTGCGTTGCCTCTATATTCCTGAGTATCAAGTTTTTAATATCATTATTCGGATTCAGTCCAAGAACATTTCTGTATGCGGTGAGTTTATCAACAGGAGACATATCTGACTTATTTACCAGAACGATATAACGAGTCAGAATCTTATCACGGTTCGCAACATCATTCATTGCGATGTCGAACAATGTCGGTGCAATTGATGGATTATCAACCGTTAGCAATGCCGCAAGTGCCTGATTACGAGTTGATTGTGATTCACATCCATCTTTCAGTTTCATAATACTTAAATCATCTCCGAAATAAGCAAAAATTCTGTAAAATCTCGTGAGTTTTGCAGGCTCGACATTTTTAAGAAGATAAACGAAGTTCGACTTTGATTTGTCATTGGCGTAAGCCATTGATTTAATTATTGCATCCTGCACATCTGTGACATATTCTTCGTCAACTTTCACAAGCAAGTCGCGCAGATATTCAGAAGTGCCGGCATTTGACACACCCTTCAAAGCCTTGAACGCAGCCGCTCTAACATACTGATTATCATTATTTAAAAGTCTCCTGACAGCATAAACCTGATTGATATATGTCCGCGACTCCAGCACATTCAAGGCACCGATAATCTGTTCGTTTGTGCCTTTTAATGCTTCAGCAATCATGACATCACAGTCGTTATTTGTTGAAATCAATGCCGACTTCAAAACAGGTTGATAAACTGTTCCGAAAAGCGGCACGAGACTCATCATCGCATCTTTATCATCAATCTTGATTATAGATTGAATGGCCTCACAAACCGCAAGTGAATCTTTTGAAACCAATTGACTTACAACGTATTCCAATTGGGTTTTATCGCCGACTTCACCCAACCAATTCAATGCTTCAACGTCGTGTTTTTTTGCCATGTTTTTCACCACAGTTGCACAGACAGCTGAATCAGCCATTGGTTTCAATATTTCAAGAGCGGCCATTCTAACCTGTATATTCTTATCTTTCAATGCATTGCAGAATATATCGGCATAATTCTTCCCGTTAATTTTAGCAAGAAGATTCATTCCTTCAATTTTGACATTTGCATTTTTAGATTTCAATAAATTCTTTGCGGCAGGCTCAACAAGTTCTGCTTTTCCCATGTTCGCAAATTTATCAAGCAACCTGATGTAAGACGCCGTGACATCAGTCGGTTCGTAATTGAATTTCGCAGACTTCGCTTTGGCGGAAAGCAACGTCAAAGATTTTTCAGTGCCGATAGCTGACAGAGCGTAATAAATCGCCTCCAGAGTCTTGTCATCCGCACCATCAATCCACTGAATCAGCATATCCTCACAGTTTCTAACTCTCTGATTTGCAATGGCGTATGCAGCAGCACACCTTTGATTTTCGTTACAATTCTTTGCTATTTCCTCAATATCTCGTCCTGTTCCAGGAATCGACGCCAATGTCTGTACTGTCATTTCAAAAAAGGCGTTGTTTTCAGCATATTTCATCAATCTTTCAGCATCCCTGATGTCACCGAAATTCTGGAACAGAGAGATGAGATATATTTTAATCTCTTCATTTTCAACAATATCCAACGCATCAAACAAGCCATCAGAAACGATTTTCTTATAATGTCTGTTATTTGGATCAGAAACGAAATCACAAAGTCCGTCAAGAGCGTATTCAATTTTAGCGTTTCCGCCGACCGAAGACGGTTTCAGCAGTTTCGCCAGATCCGTAACACCTTCAGGACCGATATTTATGATTTCCAACATCAACTTGTTTTCGGTGCTTTTGTCATTTGCCGGCAGCGAATTAAGCGCATCCGCAATGATTGTGGAGGCGACACGGTTTCTTTCGTCAGTTTGTGCATTAATAATATAAGGTGTCATCATCAGAAGGAAAGCGACGACAGCCGATATTTTTTTCACTATTTTATTCATTTTCAAAAACTTTTACTTTTTAACTTTCAAACTTTATAAACTTTTAAATCTTCCAAGGATTTCTCATCGGTTGGTTAATCAGTTGATTAGCAGCGTCATCGCCGATAAAACGGAGGCTGACCGGGTCAAATTTCAGATTTCTGCCAAGTCGAAGTGCGCAAACGCCCATGTTGACGATCGTGGATGAACGGAATCCGTTTTCCTCGTTGAGAGCGAATTTCCGGCGGGTGCGCACGCATTCGAGGAAGTCGGTACGTTGCGGCTCAGGATTCGGGAAGTCGAGAAGCCGTTGCATTACATTAGGAATCGTGCATTCAAAACCTTTATACAGTTTTCCCTTCGGGCCTTCGATATAAGGTGCTTTCGGATCGCCGTTGTCTTCGCCTTCGAGAATGATCTGGCAGCCGTCGTCGTAAGTGTATTTTATTGAACGCCAAGTACCTACGGCATCAGGATGCTGCTGTGGCGCATCGACTTCAACCAGCACCGGCGATGTGTTGTCCTTGCCCAAGATGTACTGAACCGGGTCGATGTAATGCTGTCCCATGTCGGCCAACCCGCCGCCGTCGTAATCCCAATAGCCGCGGAAAGTCTGATGAGTACGATGTTCGTTATAAGGTTTATATGGAGCCGGTCCGAGCCATAAGTCATAGTCGAGATTCGACGGAACAATCTGAGTTTCAAGGTTTTCCTTTCCGACCCAGAAGAATTTCCAGTTGAAGCCGGTATGTCCGGATATTGTCACTTTGAGCGGCCATCCGAGCAATCCGCTGTCAACTAATTTCTTAAGCGGTTCGACTGTTGTGCCAAGTCCGTAAAAGGTGTCCTGAAATCGGAACCAAGTATCGAGACGGAAGATTCTGCCGTTCTGTTTCATGGCCTCCATCACTTTCTTGCCTTCGCCTATTGTGCGCGTCATCGGTTTTTCGCACATCACGTCTTTGCCTGCATTTGCCGCCTCAACCGCCATAATGCCGTGCCAATGCGGAGGCGTTGCGATATGCACGATGTCAACATTCGGGTCGTGAATCAAGTCACGGTAGTTATGATATGTCTTGACTTCAATCCCAAGTTGGTCTTTTGCCTGCAGCCTCGCCGCATCGAGATGTTTTGAGTCCACATCGCAAATCGCTGTCAGACGGCATGATTCGTCATTTGTAAAATGCAACGACGAGCGTCCGATGCCGCCCACGCCTATGATTCCTTTAGTCAGCTGGTCGCTCGGCGCGATATGACGTTCACCGCCAAGCACCTTGCTCGGCACTATGCTGAAAAGAGCGAAACCGCCCATCGCAGTCAGAAATTCTTTCCTTTTCATGGCTATATATTTAATTTACAATATCTTAACAATAATTTTTAAAACCCCAAAATGACTTTAAAAATTTTACAAAGATAACATTTTTTGCCAAACCACAGCATATTTAAAAAAACATCCAAACAAAAAAAACTCGTGTAACTTGTGTCAAAAAACCAATGCAATTTGTGTCAAAAAAATCCTTAATTTTGCACCGATTTTCAAGTTATGAAAACAAGCATATCAACAAAAGAAATTTGGCGCATCGCCATTCCAATTATGATCGGGAACCTTGCGCAGACGCTCATCACATTCACCGACACGGCATTTCTCGGGCATCTCGGTGTCGTCGCGCTCGGAGCCTCGATGATGGCGGGGCTTTTCTATTTCGTATTCACCACCATGGCGATGGGCTTTGCCATTGGCATTCAGATAATTGTGGCACGCAGGTTCGGCGAGCAGCAACACGAGAAAATCGGAAGCATCTTCCAGCACGGAGCGTTTTTCATCTTCCTTTTCGGAATAATCTTATTCTTGATAATGAGGATTTTCACAAGTTCCCTGATGGATTTCATCGTTGACTCCGAAAACATCTATGCCGGCGCGATGGAATACATGAACTATCGTCAATACGGCATCATCTTCGTGTGTTTCAATTACTTATACCGCTCGCTTTACGTCGGTTTATCAAACACCAAGGTCATCACTTTCTCGACAATCATCATGGCGACGGTGAACATCATCATGGATTACGCCTTGATTTTCGGCAAGATAGGCCTTCCGGAGATGGGCATCGGCGGCGCGGCACTCGCCTCTTTCATGGCCGAAGTCACCGCCACGGTTTTCTTCACACTATACACCTACATTGCCTTGGGAAAGAAAAACTACGGGCTTTTCAAACGTCACCGTTTCGACAAAGACCTGACATTCAACATCTTCAAAATCGCCGGTCCGACGATGTTCCAGAAATTGTTCTCATTCAGCGCATGGTTCATCTTCTTCATCTTGGTTGAGAAGATGGGCGAAGAGGCCATCGGTGTCTCGTCGATTGTGCGCAGCGTTTATATGATAATGTTCATCCCCGTTTTCGGATTCCTATCGACTTCGAACACTCTGACGAGCCGAATCATCGGGGCGGGACATGCCGGTGAGGTCATGAACACGCTGTACAAAGTGACGCTCAACTGCATTTTATGCTGCATCCCATTCATTATCATCTGCGCGGTCTTCCCGATGAGTGTGATGAAAATTTACACCGAAGACCTCGCACTCGCACAGCTTGCGATTCCGTCCATTTATGTGATTTGCGGCGCAATCGCTTTTCAGGCCGTGGGCAGCATCTTCTTCGAGGCCGTCTCCGGAACCGGCAATACCAACGCCGCGCTTTGGCTCGAATTCGGCATCCTGCTGATTTACATCGGATTCATCTGGATGATGACGCATTTGACGACAAAGGTGGAATTTGTCTGGACCTGCGAATATGTCTATGGCGGACTCATCGCCTTGGTGTCGTATCTTTATGTAAAATACGCCAACTGGCAGAAGAAGAGAATTTAATATATCTTGAAACTCCACGCCGCCGTTGACTTCAAGTCGTTGTATCTCAACGGAGTAGTGTCGATAATCATCCTGCCGTTTTCGTATCGCCAAGGAAGGATTTTGGACCTATAGGTCAAAATGCAGGATAAAAACCTTGTAAATACCATTAAAA
>JAKSMX010000043.1 GCA_024400305.1 Bacteroidales bacterium
CTTGATTTTTTTTATTAACCGGCCTAAAAATCCAAAATTTTTATGTAAGTTTGCAACGCTGTTCGCTCTGAATTTCGGCTAAAGACTTCACGAGACCCGGAGTGTCAGCACTGAATTGTTTGAAATAGAAGTCACCTGAAAATTGCAACTATGAAATACCTTAACAGATTCATTGTCTTTATCTTACTTCTCGGATTATGCAAAATGACATTCGGACAGGCGTCTCTGACCAGCCCCGACGGACAGATGGAGGTCGTCTTCAACCTTGAAGACGGCGTGCCTTACTACTCCCTCAACCGCAACGGGAAAGCCGTCGTGCTGCCCTCGAAAATGGGTTTCACCCTCGAATGGCGCGATGACATCGCCCACGCCTTCGAGCTTAAAAGCGTGACACACAGCACCTTCGACGAGACATGGGAGCCGGTGTGGGGCGAGGAGGCGCGTATCCGAAACAATTACAACGAGATGCTCGTGACATTGGAACAACCCGTCGGCAGCATCGAGAGCATGGACGGCTCCACACAGAAGAAACCCACCGTGATGCAGATCCGCTTCCGTCTCTATGACGACGGCCTCGGCTTCCGCTACGAGTTCCCGATGGAGAACGCCCTCGTTTACTTCTGGCTCACCGAGGAGCTGACGGAGTTCGCCATGACCGGCGACCACACCGCCTGGTGGATCCCCGGCGACTACGACACGCAGGAATACAACTACACCGAGTCGCGACTTTCTGAAATCCGCGGACTCTACGGCGAGGCGCACAAAAACTGCGGGTGGCCTTACACCAACTTCTCCGCCACCGGCGTGCAGACCGCCCTCCAGATGAAGACGCAAGACGGACTGTATCTCAACATACACGAGGCGGCGGTGCTCGACTACCCGACCATGAACCTCGACCTCAACGACAGCACTTTCGTGTTCCAGGTGCATCTCACACCCGACGCCACCGGCTACAAAGGCCGCCTGCAGGCACCATGCCACAGCCCTTGGCGCACGGTGATGGTATGCGAAAGCGCCACCGACGCACTGCGCTCACGCCTGATACTCAACCTCAACGACCCCTGCGCCATTGAAGATGTCAGCTGGATTCATCCGGTGAAATACATGGGCGTGTGGTGGGAGATGATTTCAGACAAGAGCAGCTGGTCATATACCAACGACTTCCCGTCGGTGAAGCTCGGCGAGACCGACTACGCCAACGCCACGCCTCACGGACGCCACGCCGCCAACAACGACAACGTGCGCCGCTACATCGACTTCGCGGCCGAGAACGGATTCGATGCGCTTCTCATCGAAGGATGGAATATCGGATGGGAAGATTGGTACGGCAAGGAGAAAGACTTCGTCTTCGACTTCATCACGCCTTACCCCGACTTCGACCTTCCGGCACTGAACAGATACGCCCACGAGAAAGGAATAAGGCTGATAATGCACCACGAGACATCTTCATCCACAATCAATTACGAACGCTGGATGGAGAAGGCTTACAATCTTATGAATCAATACGGCTACGATGCCGTGAAGAGCGGTTACGTCGGGAAAATCCTGCCTCACGGCGAGAACCATTACAGCCAGCCGCTCATCAACCACTACCATTACTGCGTCACCGAGGCGGCGAGACATCACATCATGGTGAACGCCCACGAGGCGGTACGCCCGACGGGACTGTGCCGCACCTGGCCTAACATGATCGGCAACGAGAGCGCGATGGGCACAGAGTTCCGCGGCCGCATCAAGGCTGGACACGCCACGATACTGCCTTTCACGAGGCTGCAAGGCGGCCCGATGGACTACACGCCGGGCATCTTCGAGACCGACATGGAGAAAAACGCCTTCTGGAACAAAGGCGACCTCATGCGCCACACCATCTGCAACCAGCTCGGACTCTACGTCACGTTCTACTCGCCGCTGCAGATGGCCGCCGACTTCCCCGAACATTACGCGCCATTCATGGATGCCTTCCAGTTTATCAAGGACGTGGCCGTTGACTGGGACACAACGCTTTACCTCATGGCGGAACCGGGAGCGTATATCGTCACCGCACGCAAGCCGAAAGTCTCCACTCTGAACAAGGCCGCCGACGGCATCGGTGAACTGCCCGACGGCAGAAAAGGCGTCATCTCCGGCGCGATGCGATACGTCTGTGCTATTCCGGATTCGGTCAAAGAATTTAAAGATTCAGATATTCAGACATTTAGCCCGCGCGATGTGTGGTATGTAGGCGGCATAACCGATGAGACCGCGCGTGAAGTCAGCGTCAGATTAGATTTCCTCGAGAAAGGCAAGACATACGATGCCGTCATCTATTCCGACGCGAAAGACGCAAGCGGCATCCCCGGCGATGGCTACAACCCGCAGGCCTACACCATCTCAACGAAAAAAGTGAACTCCAAAACCGTGCTGAAGATGAAGATGGCACCATGCGGAGGTTTCGCGGTAAGCATCAGAGAGAGGAAATAAAAATGAAGAAACTCATCCATATAATGCTTCTTTTGGTTCTTGTCTCTTGCAGCAAAAGCAGGCATTTTGAGATAAAGACCGTCGAGACCAACGAGCCGCGTTTCAGCTGGAACTATGTTTCGGACGCACAAAACGTGAAGCAGACGAGCTATCGCATCGTCGCGGCCTCGACGTTGGAGAACGCCCGAAACGGCATCGGCGACCTCTGGGATTCCGGCGAGGTCTGTTCTGACAAAATGCTTTACATTCCTTACGAAGGTAAAGAACTTCAAAGCCGCGACAAGGTGTTTTGGAAGGTTTTTGCGACACTTTCCTACGGAAGAAATAAAATTGTAAAAATTGAAAGCGACATCAAATATTTCGAGGTAAGTCTCTTGAAATCAAGCGACTGGCAGGCAAGATGGATCGGTCATGAGTTTGAAGACGATGTCCTTGCCGGAAAGACACGGCTGGCTGCGCGATATGTCAGAAAAGAGTTTGATTTGGCTGACAGCATCGCTGAGGCGCGGCTCTATGTGAGCGGACTCGGTCAGTACAGCGCGTTCATCAACGGCGATGAAGTGGCGGCCGACGAGCTTCTGAAACCTGCATTGTCGGATTATCGTAAACGTGTGTATTTCAACACTTTCGATGTCACGGAGATGTTGAAGAGCGGCGGCAACGCCATCGGAATCATCCTCGAAGGCGGACACTACACCGCCATGCGCATCAACCCCGACCACATCGACCAAGACCATACCGACAACACGCTGCATTTCGGCACGCCGAGACTGCTTCTGCAGCTTGAAATAAAATACAGCAACGGTCGCAAGGAACTGATTGTCAGCGATGAGAGCTGGAAGATCACCAACCGCGGGCCGATTCGCACCTCCAACGAATACGACGGTGAGACCTACGACGAGAACCTCGAACTCGGCGACTGGACGCTGCCGCATTATGACGACAGTTCGTGGCTGGAAGCCGAGACCGTGAAAGCACCCGACGGCACGCTCACGCCGCAGCTCAACCCGAACATAAAAGTCCAGGACACGCTCACGCCCGTTTCTGTTTTCCGCAAAGGCGAAAAATGGATCCTCGACATGGGACAGAACATGGTCGGCGTGCTGCAAATGAACGTTTCAGGCCAAAAATCCGGCGACACGATAACGCTGCGTTTCGCCGAAAACCTCTACCCCGACAGCACAATAGACGTGAGAAACCTGCGCAGTGCCGAAGCCACTGACCGTTATATCATTTCAAGAAAAACTCCACACTCCACATTCCACACTTCACACTTGTGGAATCCAATGTTCACATACCACGGCTTCCGTTACGTTGAGATTCAGGGCTTCATGGAAACTCCCAAGCTTTCTGATTTTCAAGGCTTCGTCTTTTACGATGAGATGCCTGTCACCGGCAGCTTCGAGACATCCGACGAGATCATCAATGCGGTGTATCACAACGCTTTCTGGGGCATCAGAGGCAATTACAGAAGCATGCCCACCGACTGTCCGCAGCGCGACGAGCGTCTCGGCTGGACCGGCGACCGCGCCACGGGCTGTTACGGCGAGTCGTATATCTTTGACAATCACAGGCTTTACTCCAAATGGCTCGGTGACGGCGAGGACTGCCAGCTCGAAAACGGCTGTCTCTGCGACGTGTTTCCACCTTACTGGCGCAACTACACCAACAGCATGACATGGCCGGGCGCGTTCATCACCGCAGCCGACATGATTTATACACGCTTCGGCGACGACGAACCAATCCGCAAGCATTACCAAGCCATGAAGAAATGGATTGTCTTCATGAGGAACCGCTTCATGGTTGATGGCATCATGAAACGTGACCAGTACGGCGACTGGTGCATGCCGCCGGAGTCGCCGGAACTGATTCACTCGAAAGACAAAAACCGCAAGACGCGGGCGGAAGTCATCGCGACACCTTATTATTGTCACCTCTCGGACATCATGGCGAAGTTCGCTGGAATATTGGGGTTCACCGATGATGCCGAATATTTCAGGAATGAGGTCTCCGCCTCGGCGAAGGCATACAACGCGAAATATCTGAACCGTCAGATCTGGAGATATGCAAACAACACCGTCACCGCCAACATCCTGCCTTTGTATTTCGGGATAGTGCCTGAAGGCCACGAAGACGACGTGTTCGAGAACCTCGCCGAGCGCACGGAAGACATGCACGACGGACATGTCTCGACGGGCGTCATCGGCATTCAGTTCCTGATGCGCACCCTCACCGAACACGGCCGCGGCGACCTCGCACTGAAGATAGCCGCCAACGACACCTATCCGAGCTGGGGCTACATGGTGCGCAACGGAGCCACCACCATCTGGGAGCTGTGGAACGGCAACACCGCCGACCCCGCGATGAACTCCGGCAACCACGTGATGCTCCTCGGCGACCTCATAATATGGGAATACGAATGCCTCGGCGGCCTCAAAGCACTCGAGCCTGGCTACAAAAAGATTCAGCTGAAACCTTATCCCGTCGAAGGCCTCGACTTTGTGAACTGTTCCTACGAATCCGTTTCAGGGCGTATCGAAAGCAACTGGCGGCGCGACGGAAACCGTTTCGAGTGGGACATCACGATTCCGGCCAACACCGAAGCCGAGGTCTGGATTCCAAGCAAGAACGGACACAAAATCAAGACGTTGGGAAGCGGGAGATATAAAATAAAGGAAAAACTTCAATGACAGTGAACATCTGATGTTTCATGTCAGACATAAAAACGCGGGGCGACGAAATTCAATCGTCGCCCCGCATCTCTCTTATCTCTCCTCTTTTATCTCACAACGACTTTCGCCGCTCTTTCGCCGACTCTCACGACGTAAGCTCCTGCGTTGAGCATGATGTCGCAGTTCGCGACATTGGTGCGTGTCGCCACGCAGCGTCCTGTCATGTCGAAAACGCCGATGTTGGCCGCCGTCTCGCCTTCGTAGCGGATCATGCCTTCAAGGCCGCGGACGTTGAGGTTTTCAAGTACAATCTCATTTTCGGAAATCGTGTTCCAGTCGATGTAAAACGCCTCGCAGACCGTCGCGCCGTCTTCGGTCTCGTATGAATATCTGTTCCATCTGCTGTAAACCGGAATCGTCATCTCAAGCGAATTATACATCGGTGTACATCCGAATCTGTTCCAGACATAGTCGTGGCCGAGGACTTCGTCAGCTGCAATCTCGTTGTCATATTCCCATGTCATCAAAGTGGTTTCCTCCCAGTCGGAGAGTGAAGCGTTCCAAATGAAGTTGTCAACGGTCTCGCGGTTGCCGTTAGCGTCGTATGAATAAACGGCCTTGATGTACGGTTCGAGGACCTCGTTCGTCCAGTAATCTTCAACGAGATATTCGCTCATTGTCAGGCCGTCTTCGAGGAAGGTGGCCGTGTATCTTTGAGTCTCGACCAATCCTTTTGATTCGACATTGTTGAAATAATGATAGACCTCAACGGCTCCCTGCTCGTTGAAATCCTTCACGATTTTGCTTTCAATCACAGGCTCGCCGGTGTAATACGAATAGCTTATGTATTCTGAATAGTCGCCGTTTGGCATACGGACGTATTCCGTCCTTGAGCTGAGGACCCAGTCGTTTGTCTCGTATGAGTCGAAATACCAGCTTTCCATTGCCGTCACGAAATTGTTCTCGTCATATTCGTAAACTTCCTTGCCTTCGGTGAAATATCCCGAAAATCCCCACATGTCGAACATGTATGAAATGTTGGTGAGCATGTTGTGGTTCTCATCGTAAGTCATCTCATTATAATAGGTTACGTTCCACCAGACGCTGTCGGTCGTCTGTTTGTCGAGCTGCTGCCACAAGACGGCGTCGCCGTTTTCGTCGAAGGTATAGATTTCTTTCCATCCTTCGGTCCACTCACCGTTCTTCCAATAGTAACCGTAGAGGTTCGGCAATGCCTCGCTTGTCTCATAATCCATGACGGCTTTTTCCGTCGCCTGCATCGGGAAATCTTCAAATTCCTGATACTGAATTTCTGAATGTATGCGACCTTTCCAGTCCATCTCGTACTTGTAGCACATCTTCGACCAGACATCAATGTTGGCGACGGAGTCGGCCTGCTGTTTGTAACTCTGGTCTCTCACGGTTTCATTTTTGGAAGCCATCACTTTTTCGATGATTTCCTTTTGTGTTTTTCTCTGTTTGATGGTTCTGCCATCCTGTGCTGCGGCTCCGAATGTGAAGCCTGCCAGCAACATCATAAGTAAAAGTTTCTTCATAGACGTTTATTTTTAAAATTTCTGCAAAGTTAGTAATAATTATCATAATGTTGAACAATTTTTTAAAAAAGCCGGAACGAATTTCTCCGCTCCGGCTTAAAATAATTATCAACAAAATAAATTTATTCTACATTTGCTGCTTCTGCTGGTGTCTCTTCGACAGGTGTGGCTTCCTCCGCCACGGGTGTTTCAACAGGCTCTTCGGCTGGTGCTTCAGCTGGTGTCTCTACCACCACTTCAGGCTGAGGCCAGAAAGGACGTTTCTCCTTCGGGATGCAGAAATACACTATGCCTGCGACTACTATTATGGCTGCCAGCCAAATGAGAATCTTTTTCCAGACCGGCATCTTCTTCTTTGCAAACGGGTCTTTCATCTTCACAATAGGATATTTTGCGATGTGTGTCAGGGTCTCGCCAAAGCGCACGTTTACAAGCACTTTCGCATTGACAGCCCAGCCGTTGGCGTTGAGCAGCGGCGAGAGGTTGCGTTTGCGGAGCTTGAGCCATGCTTTTATCATTGCCGGGCCGGAGATGACCAATAAAATTCCGATAATGGCGATAATCAATTCCCACCAATGAAGTTTCTGGATTGAATCAACCAACAGGGCCAAGGCTCCGCCGACAGCGCCGACAGCCACGCCGACCATGGCGAACATGCTCACGTATTTTGTCATGTCGAAAGGCTGTTTCGGTGCGGAAGCGTCGCCGGTGCCTTCCACCTTTGCGGTGAGGTTGCCCATCACCTCGGCATCTTTGGCCTCCGCATTCTTGTTGATGGTCTTCTCGATGAAATCACCGAGCTTGCGGTACGGTGTCCAGAACGCTTGGCGCACGCTGATAGGGTTGTCGATGATGCTCGTGACGGTGGCGTCCCAGTCCAAGCCGTCGCGGTCGTAGAAGATGGCGTTCTTGCCGACCCTGATGTTCCCGATGTCGCCGTCGGTGATCACAGCCGCGATGCTCATCTTGGCCGGCTTGCTCTTGCATGTGCAGTCGCAATACACGATGAACATGTTGCTCAAGCCCGCGCCCGCGGTCTGCTTGCCCATGTCGTTGACTTTGATGCAGAGGTCGCAGCTGCGCTGGTCGATGTAAAGCGTTCCGGCCTGAAAGATGGCTTTCTTGTCACGCGAATAAAAGTCAGAGAATGTCACGAAGTTCTTCAAAACAGTGAAGAAATCCCTGTAGAGATGCATGAACTTGTTTATAGTGTCGATGGAGTTCGCTGTCGATTCGAGGGCTTTGTCCTGTGCGACGATTTCAAGAAGCTCGGCCTTGCGGTTGTTGTTGAGCAACGCCTTTGCTGCGTCGTAGCCGAGACCTTCGATGTTGTCGCCTTTCTTCGCCGCCATGTAAGCTCTGTAAGCTCCGACTTTCGCCTGCACCGCATCCCACTGTTCTTCGGTGATGAACTCCGCTTCTGGATATTCAACGTTGAAAACCAATGTCTTAAGATTATTGAACGCGGCTTTCCATGCTGGGTTGATGCCGGCGTTGAGCATGAGTTTCATCTCGGCGTTGACGTGTGTGAGCGGATATGTCGAAATCTCGTCGTTGCATTCGGAGAGGTTTTTGTTGCTGATTTCGCTTATTTTAGCTGTCGAGACATCAAGTGCGGTGGTGCTGCCAGCATCGAATGCGGCGAGTTTGCAGCGCATGAAATAGTCATCGAGTTTCGTCTTTATTGCGTCGATGGCTGCTGTCGCGGCGGCGGTGTTGTCGCCATAGACGAAGATGCCGTCTTTTCCCGTTTCGCCCGCTTCCTTCCATGCCGTGAAGTCGGCGAGGTCTGCGTAGAATTTCTCGATGTGGTCGGTGTTGACGCCGGGGTCGCCGCTGCGGTCGATGGCACTTCCGACCGTGCCGATGATGTTGCCGATGATGGCTTTCAGACCGTCGTCATCGGTCGAATTGGCGGTGATGATGCCGTCGCCGTTGAAGCGCGTCTTTGCGAAGATGGCTATGCTGTCGGAGACATCAGATACAGTAATTATGTCTTTGCTATGTTCAAGATTCTCAACGATATGCACAGCTGACTCGTGAAGTTTCTTTCCTTCTTCCGTGTCTTGGTTGAAGTCGGACAGGTTGAAGACCGACTCGCGTTTCAGCAGCACATCAGGGTTTTTGACGATTTTCAAGAGCCATTTCGAGGCCTCGATCACCTCGTTGACGTGGATTTTACCGTCGCCGTTGGTGTCGAGCATCTGCATTGTCTTGGCGTCTATTTCAAGATCGTTTATCGGGCAACTCAATGTTGTCCACAGTTTCTGGTCGAGTTCGTCGAGGTGGGCGATGTCTTCACCGCAGTCGATGTTCACGCGTGTCACGCCGCCGATGGTCGAGAACTTCCAATCGTAGTTACCGTTTGATTTCATATTTCAATATTTAAATTTTGCAAATTTACTATATTATTTATTTGATTTTCAAATATCCTGAAAAATTAATTCACTTTCACAAAGTCATAGTCAATCTTGTCTCCGACAGTGAGAATCGTGTAAAACGCCTTTTCCGCCGAGTCTTCAATTGCGTCAACACGCAGATATTCAACGCCTTTGAAAATGGTGAAGTCACGACTGTGCGAATGTCCCTGCAAAACCATGCTGACGTGATATTTTGAAAACAGCTCCGTCAGGTCGTAGGTCTCCTCCATCGTGAAATTGCTCGTGTGGCCTTGTGATGTGTCTTTTTTGAAGAAATGAGAGTGAGTGTAAACGATGATGTTTCTGTAGTTTTCCTGTGATTTTTCTTTCAGGAGTTCCTCAAGCCAGTCGCGCTGGTCGGTGCCGAGTGTGCCGTTGGCCGAATCGAGGCAGATGAAAATGTCTTTCATCCCCGACGGAGTAATCACCTCTAACCAGTAAGTGGCTGTGTGCCAGCGTTTTCTGAACTCGTTCCACTGGTCATAATAAAGGTCGTGGTTGCCGAGCGCATGGTATAACGTTCTGCCCGCATCGAAGATTGGCTGCACGTGTTCCGCATAATAGTCCCAGTGGCTGGAGGCGTTTATCTGGTCGCCGAGATGCAGGGCGAACGGCGCGGCGCCGGTGTCCGACAGATACGTCTCGACAAAAGTGTCAAGGTTCTTGGTTGAGAAATCAACATGTGTGTCACTCATCACGTAAAGCTTGTAATCATCTTGATTTACAATGACTTTGTCGTATCCGTTCGTCTCATTATACTCCTTCGACTGTTTGAAACGTTCGTTTGAAGAGGCGGAAATCGAGGTGAACATGCCGAGCATGTCGAGGTTGTTGTCTTTGCTGCAAGATGTCATCAAAAATATGATAGTTGCGAAAAGTATGATTTTGTTTTTCATTTCGGTCAGATTTTTGTCGTGATTAAAATTTGTAGTTGACGCCGGCTTTGAGCCAGGCTGCGTAGAATGTGGCGTCGAGGTGGAACATGCCGGTCGGTTTCAGTGTCCCTTCGGCGACGACGCTGAGTTTCTCGTTGATGGTGATGCGTCCGCCCATGGTGAATATCGGCTGCCAGACACGTTCGTATTCAAACTCGTTGTAGTTCGCCCCGACGAAGTAAATGTCCCAGGGGTTGCTGAATCCTTTTATGCTTGCGGCCACCCGCCAAAGCACGTTGAAAGGCTCAACTATGTAATTGTCAACGGAATGCCAGTCGCGGCCGATGGCGTCGATGACCTTGGCGAAGACGCCGACCTGCACCGAGAAATGACGCATCCTGTAGCCCGCGCTTCCGGAATAAATGAATTCGTATGCTTTGTCTCTGGAAAAAATCCTCGAATGAAGCGTCCCGTCGAGGAAAACCTGTCCGTTTTTGCAGACATCGAAATACGGGCTTGCGGTGAGTCCTATTGAAAATACATTTGACGAAAGTCCCTCGAAATCAAGGTTGAAATCGATTTTGTCGAGATGCAACGCGCCTTTGATGTCGCCGCCTCCGTACCACTTCCATGTGGTGTTATAACCGACGACACCTTGTACGGTGATGTCGGCTTTTACATTGTCAAGCTGTTTTTCCTGCGCTGAAATCATCAGAGGCAGGACGCATGTTAATAAAAGGAGTAATTTCTTTCCCATACAGAAATGAATTTTTATGAAGCGCAAATTTACGAAAAAAAGAATTTGGGGGACAACATTTATTTTGATAAAAATGCAAGAAGGCCATCCGTTTCCGAATGACCTTCAAATTGTTGTCGGAGCAGCCCGACTCGAACGGGCGACCGCTTGCACCCCATGCAAGAATGCTAGCCAACTGCACCATGCCCCGATGCCCTAAAAGCGGTGCAAAAATACAAAAGATTTCGATACGAATCACATAAAAAATTAATTTCGATAAAATATATCTACCGAAGTGCTGTTTTTAGGATTTAACTGTTACTTCGCTCGCCTCGTGTCCGTTCCTTTTCACTTCGATGTGCGTTTTTATCCTGTCTTTCAGGCTGTCAACGTGGCTGATGATGCCGACTTTGCGCCTGCCGCCGGCGTTGAGATGCTCAAGCGCATCCATCACGGTGTTGAGATGCTCGCCGCTAAGCGTGCCGAAACCTTCGTCGATGAACAAAGTCTCAACAGAAAGTCCCTGTTTGTTGAGTGCGGAGAGCGCAAGCGCGAGGGCAAGCGAAACCAAGAAACTCTCGCCGCCCGACAGCGTGCCGACCGGACGGATAGCCCCGTTTTCGTAGTCGTCGATGACGGTGAGCGTCAAATCACAGCAGTCGAGATGATAACGGTTCGACAGCTGAACGAGGTGCTTGTTTGCGCCAACCAACAGATTCTTAAGCACATAGCTCTGGACGATGCGCTGGAATTTCTTGCCGTCGCTGTCACCGAGTTTCTTGTTGAGACCGTCCCATCGCTTGAAATCATCCTCGAGCTTTTTGCAGTCCTCAAGTTGTTCGCCGATTTCAGCACGGCGTTTTTCATCGTCGATGAGCCGCTGCTCTTCCTTCCCGATTGTGTTGTTTCTGTCATCAATGGCGGCACTCAGCTCTTTGATTCTTATATCAAGTGTATCAATGGTTTCTCCTTCCGAAATGTTCGGTTTTGAATTCTGATGTTCTTCAAGATCCTTTCCGGCGTTGGCTTTTTCACCTTCCTTGATTTTTATTTCATCTTCAGTTTTTCTTATTTCGTCTCGTTTGAATTTGATGTCAAAATCGGAAAGTTTGTCAAGTTCGGCAAGCCGGTTCTCGTCAATGTCGTTGTTTTGCTTGAAGAAATCGCTCATAAATATTTGGCATTCAGCGATTTCCGAATCAGATTCGGCAATTGTTTTCTTTGCTGTCGCTGCCTCCGTGTAAAGTTCGTTGAGATTGGCGACGAGATCTTTGTCGTTGTTCGTCGCCTCGGCGGAAATGGATTTCCATTCTTTCTGAATTTCAATGATTTTGTCAATTGTCTTTTTTGAGAGATTTAAATCATTGATATTCAATTCGATGCTTTTATCAAGCTCCGATTGTTCCGACAATTTGTCCTGATAAGTCAAAGCGTCTTTCTTCAATTTCTCGATGAAAGACATTCTGTTGTCGTTCCATTCCGGCTCCCAATTTTGATAACGGATTTGTCCTTTCGCCTTCGCGAATGCCGTCATGGCAATATCGGTGAAAACTTTCTGCTGATCGATGAGATTTTTAATGTTTGTCTTGCAAATGTCAACAGAATTTTCCGCCTTGGTAACTTCGTCAGAAGCCTTGTCAAGTTCTTTTTGAGTAACTTCATTTTTTTCTTTTTGAATCTTTAACATGCTTTGATTCAATGAGTTATAATCAAGAATCTTGTCTGATATTTCTTTTTTTCTGTTGTTTGTTTTATCTAAAAGATTTTTCAGCAGTTCGCCGACATTAGGCAGATTGCCGTCGATTTTGCATTTTGAGCAATTGATAATGAATGTGTTATGTTTTTCGTTGTACGAGTTCTTCAGTCCGCTTAACTCATTTTCTTCTTTTTCGGCGGCTATCACGAGAGCCTTGACGGAAGTCTGTTTCTCATTCTTCAATGTCTCCGCTTGTTTCTTCTTGTTTTCCTTTTCAAGTAATTCATTTTCAAAAGGTTCAAGCATTTTCGCAAATTCTTCGTCTTTGATGATGTCGTGGACTTTCTGGCCGCAGACCGGACAGACATCGCCTGTCGAAAGATTGTGTCTCAGTGCTTTGGCGAAATCGCTGGTGGACTGTTTCAGCCTTTCAAGACGTTTTTTTGCTTCTTGATATTCGGTGTCAGCTTTTTCAAAATCCGATTGTAGATTTGTCAAAATTTGTTGATTATCAGAAAGATTTCTCTTTGTTTCGGCAATTTTTTGTTCTTTATTTGCAATTTCAGACTGCTTTTCATTCAGGATGTCAAGATGGTTCAAAGTGTCGTTAAGGAGATTCAAACCATTCTGAAATTTATTTTCTTCTGTATGTAAAGCGTTGATATTTATTGTGTTAAGAATTTTATGCTTTTCATCTATCGCATTTTGTTTTTTCTGGTTTTTATCAAAGGCGTTTTGGTGTCTTTCTTTTGCTTTGGACAGGTTTTCTAAAAGTTTTGGCAGCCTAATATTTTCATTATCAAGTGATTTTGCGTTTTTGTTAGCCTCGGCTTCATTGTTGATGAAAGCGAGGAGGTTAGAGATTATTGTCTGATGATTTTCAAACATCGGCATCAAATCCTTTTGTTTTTCAACAAAGTTGTCAATCTCCATTTTCTGCGTTTTTGTCTCCTCAATATTTGCCTTAAGCCATGCGAATTTTCCGAGCAGAATCTTGTAAGTCGTTTCTGTGTCATGAATTTTTTTCGAGGCATTTTCTCGCCTTGAAACGTTGAAAATCAATTTCTTATAAATTTCACGCACCTTTCCTGAAACGTCCCAGTCTTCAAGCAGTTTTTTATCCGACTTGTAAGAATCCGACTCGGTGAATTTGGTCATTTCAGAAAGTTCGTCGATGATGTTTTTAAGTTTGTCTTCTTTTAACTTATTGTTTTTCAGCCAATTAAATTTATTTTCAGATTCTTTCTTCAGATTCAGGTTTTGTTCAATTTCGTTTTTTAGAATGCCAATCTTCTCTTGAAAATATGTAATTTCTTGATTATTAAGAAGTTCCTTCGATTTGCTTTCAATAAGTTTGTCTAAATCTTCGAAGGTTTTCTTTTTTTTGGCACAAGTTTCAAAAATTCGTTGTCCGATGAGTTTGAATTTCTCGGTTTTCGTGAGTTTTTCAAGGATGGCGGCTTTTTCGTCGTCGGTGCTGAAAAGGAACTTCGTGAACTCTCCCTGGGCGAGCATGGTGGTGCGGCAGAATTGTTCGAAAGTCAGACCGAGGAGTTCGATAACAGAATCTTCAACACATTTTGTTGTGGTTTTCTCGTTGATTGTCAATGAGTTCTGAATCTTTAGATTACCACCGATTTTACCTCTTGCACGATTGGCCTCCCATCTTGCAATGCAGTTTCTGCCATCTTGAAGGAATGTCAGTTCTGAAAAAGCCGATGTTGTGTTCCGGCGCATGATCTGTTCGACTTTGTCGTATGCGCTTCCGGCGATTTCCACGGCATCTTTCGTTGAGCGGTTTTTTGAAAAGCGCGGCGTTTTGCCGTATAATGCAAGACAGATTGCATCGAGAATCGTGGTTTTTCCGGCACCGGTGTCACCGCAAATGAGAAATAAATCGCTGTCAAACAATGGTTTACATGCAAAATCAATTGTCGCGTCAGCGATTGAGGCGATGTTTTTTATTACTAATTTCTGAATTTTCATAATCTCTATATTATAAGGTGTCGTTTTCTTTTTCAATCTGCCCGATGATTTCGATGAGCATTTTTTCCTGTTCCTCATCAAGTTCTTTGGCCTGTCTTGCCACTTCAACTATTTGATTGGCAGTCAGTTCTTTTATCTCATCGAGTGAAAGACATTGGCTTTCAATGGTTTGGGAAAAATCGTCCTCCCTGATTGGATTTATCGAACAATACCTGCATTTGTGGCAGTCTTTGTCGCCTAAAGCATTGATAATGCGTTCGTTGATTTCGGCGGCGTTGTCGTTTTTGCCCATTTTGATGTTCAATCTCAAATAGACATCTTCATCTTTCATTTCATAAAGAAGAGGTATGATATTTTCAACAGTTGCGCCTTTTGGCTCGAAAGCGTCTTCTTCCGGCAAAGTGCGAACTGGCCTCAACTCATTGATTGGCAATATTTTAATGTCGGGAATGTCATTATGTTTGTCAATGTCAATAATTGTGACGGAATGTTCATATTCCTCGTTGAAAGTGATCGCCATCGGCGTGCCGCTGTAGCGGATGCGTTTTCCGCCGCCGACATATTGCGGATGATGAATGTGACCGAGCGCGATGTAATCGTAATAATCGCCGAGCTGTGCGGCGTCTGAATACTCCAAACCGCCTATAATCTCCTGACCGTCAGAGCCTTTTTCGATTTTATGACCTCTCACATTGCTGCCGAAAACTGCGAGATGTGCCGAGAGTATCACGGGCAGGTTCTCTGTGTTCAATTCCTTTGCTTTTTCCTGCAAGGCGTTGAAATACAATGCTTGACGGTCTGAACTGTCGTCTTCCGAAAGCTGCGGGAAATTTCGTCCGGAAGAGTAGGGGACTGCCGCAATCCAGCCTTTGTCGCATATATTGATAAGGTGTTCTTCAAGATTGCTTGAAACATTACCTATTATGTATATATGGAGTTTGTCCCAAAGTTTTTTGTCGATTTCGAGCCGAGAATAGCTGTCGTGGTTGCCTGCTGTGACAACTATTGTCATTGTATCACATTGATTGTGAATGTTTAGCAATTCATCGACAAACATCGTTTGCGTTTCAATATTAGGAGTGGCGACGTGAAAAATATCGCCGCTGACAATCATTGCATCCGGTTTTTCGGCAGAAACAATATCGGCGATTTGACGCAAAAAGTGAATTTGTTCGTCTTTTCGGTCGAAATCGTATAGTTTCTGTCCGAGATGCCAGTCGCTTGTGTGAAGTATTTTCATAATTTTTTAAAAATGCAAAGGTACTATTAATATCGGGAAATTTGCGCTTTTGTTAAAATATAATTTTAATAAGGTGTTTTGCATTCAAAATTAATTATTAAATTTATGCCAATAATTGGGTATTTGATATGATAGACAGTTATGTTTTATATAATCGATTGAGTATTAATATGTTAGGGGGTAATCCTTCGCTATCTTCATTTGTTCGATGTTTGGTTTTTGTGTAAGAATAAGTTTATTTGAAGTTTGGGTGCATTTTGAAATGCATCCAGGAACATTCAACAAAAGATTTCAAAAATAAATTTAATTCACAAAAATAAAATATCATGAAAACTAATAATTATAAATTTTTTTCAGTATTAGCAGTTTTTGCTATCGTAGCGATCGGTGTTGTTTTGTTTCAAGCATGCAATAATGACAAAGTGTCTTCACCAATTGTTAAAGATGTCAACGCAGATGCATAAGCGGGCGGAATTCATTGGTAATTGTCATAATATAGCATTAGATAGGGTTATGAATTATGTCGAGGTTGAGTATAAAAAAGGCGAAGAAATTAATCTTAAAAACGTCCGCGACAGCATTGTTTACATTGTATCCGAGGAGTCGGTAAAATTTTGCGGTGTTGAACTCGATTCTTCAATAATCTATAAGTTTAAAGAGATTGATGAGAATTCTGACGATTTGGTTAATTCGTTCTTCGAAACAACTGATAATTTTAAGAAATGTTACGATTTGATAAATAATAATGGTTATTTATCAGAGCAAGAAAAGCAGTATGCTAATGAATTATTGGATATTTGCCGTATCCAAGATTATCAAGATTTTTCCAATCAATTAAAGTTATTCGGAGAAGAGATTGAAAATGAAAATGTTGTATCAGAAAACATTTTCAATATGTTGTCTGTGGTAACAAATAGTAGTAGATATTGGCATGACTATATGAGTAACAGATATGCGGAAAAGTCGTGGTTTGGTTTTTGGCAAAATGTCGGAATGGGTGATTTTGTGGGTTTACTTGCGGGAATGGCACAAGGTGTTTTTACATGTCCTCCAGGATTATCACTGATATTTGGTCCTGGTGGTTATGTGTATTGTGTTATGGGAAATACATTGTGGGGGCAGTATTTGGTTCTGTTGTCTCTGGCATATCTTATTGTATAAATAATCCAGCTAATTAAATCAAGCAAACAAATTTATAATATGCATGTACTGACTATCATTCTTACTTTTATAGTAGTTATTATCAATTGGATATATTTCCCAAAGGTACAAGCACCATATAAGGGCCGTGATATAAAAAGATACCATGCTATGTGTATTGTTAATGGGTTTACAAGTAGCATATTAGCTGTTACGGCCATCGGGATGTATAATGTTGATTATTTGGCTTTAGGGTGTTTGGCTGTTTATTTTATCAATATGTTAATTATTCGTGCTGTAATAAAATTTAAAGTAAAGGGAAGTTTGAAATAAGTCACATTGTTTACGTAAAGTGAGGATACCGGGATAGTTTAGAGGTCTGTCCCGGTTCTTTTTTGTTGTAAAATCTTTCCAAAATCCGTGACTTTTCCCTGATTTGGCGTGGAAATGGCGTAATTTTTCATTCAAGAAGTCGCAAAAAAGGCCGTTCGGGCTCATGTTTTG
>JAKSMX010000044.1 GCA_024400305.1 Bacteroidales bacterium
TATACGCCCATGTCCTGATGAATTTTTTGAACGTGCAAAGATACACATTTTCAATCAGAAAAGTCGGAAAAATGATGATCTTTTTCTCACGGATTTTCAAAGTAGTTACAATGCAGAAAATAAATATATAATATGTGTATTTATTAGATATATTGTTGTTTTGTTTGGTAGAAATAATTGTGTTTACTTTGCAAAATAAAAAAATATCTATGAGGAATACAACGGAAAAGTTGTCGGTCTTTGAAGGTTCGGGTATTAAAAATGAAAATTATTATTCGGAAGAATATCATATCGGCAAAAAAATACAGAAGACAATAATAGAGCAGGGGCGCAGTGTCAAGTGGCTCTCAAACCAGTTGGGGTGCAGTCGCGACAACGTCTATAAAATCTACCAGAGACAGTTTATCGACACCGACTTGTTAT
Source organism: Bacteroidales bacterium (assembly GCA_024400305.1). Taxonomy (GTDB): domain Bacteria; phylum Bacteroidota; class Bacteroidia; order Bacteroidales; family F082; genus Limimorpha. Next base: position 424 of record JAKSMX010000044.1, read on the forward strand.
TCAAGATTTCGATGACACTTGATTATGATTTCTTTGCTGATTATTCTGAATTCATTAAAAACAAACGGCAAGGCCGTACAGGGATTAATGTATGACTCTTTTCGCATATCCGCAGGTTGATATCACGATGACCGAGGTTGAGTGTATAGCGTTGATATATATTCTGTATAACAATCGGAAGTGTGAGATTTCTTCAATCAGGAAAATTTATGTTTAATTTGCGGTGAGATTTTAGAGTTTCGGCATGAGGTCGTGGCTTTAAATGTTTGTTTTATGGAATGATTTGGTAATGAGATATTTAAACGTTGAATACAAGGTGCGGGATCTCTCCGTCTCTTTCGGAGGGATGGTGCGTTGCGCCATTCTCGCGGGTGAATTTTCCCTTCAGGGCGTAATATGTGCTATTATGAATTTTTTGAAGAAAATTGAAATATCGAAAATGAAAAAACTGTTGTTGACGGCGGCGGTGACGCTCCTCGCGGCTGAAATCTCATTCGCGCAGGGGACACACTGGAGCTGGGACGTGCATCAGTTCGCATCGACGATGACGTGCACCGCCGTCGCCGAGATCAACGGCGTGGAGCAGATGTCCGGCCAGCTCGAAGTCGGCGCGTTCTGCGGCGACGAATGCCGCGGCGCCGTCATCGCGATCCCGGTGGAGATGCCTTCGATAGGGGTGAGCATGTATCCGTTCTTCATAAGCATCTGCGGCAACGGCGGCGACGCGATTCATTTCAGGATCTACGACCACGCGAAAGGGGAGGAGCTTGACGTCGATTGCGAGAACATGCTGACATTCGCGGCCGAGGCCTCGTACGGCACCCTGCCGTTCGACCCGTACGTGCTGCGCTTCAAAGGCCTGTATGTGACGATAACCGCGACGGCGGCCCCGGCCGACGGCGGCGCGGTGACAGGCGGCGGACCGGCGTGGTACGGCGCTGACGCCACCGTCACCGCGACAGCCAACGACGGCTACGTCTTCAGCAACTGGACGGAGGACGGCGCCACCGTCTCCAACAACGCCTCCTACACCTTCAACGCCACGGCAGACCGCACCCTCACCGCCAACTTCACCAAATTCGACAACGCCGAAGAACACCTCTCCGACAACGCCACGGTCTATCCCAACCCGACAAGCGGAAAACTCCACGTCGCCGCCGACAACATGCAGCGACTCACCTTTATTAATATAAAGGGACAGATTGTCTCCGACACCGACTGCAACGCCGACCAACTGACCATCGACACGAGCCCGCTCACACCGGGCCTCTACATACTGAAAATCCGCACGCGCAACGGCGTGACCGTGAAAAACATCATCAAAAAATGAAATCAATTTTCAATTCACTAATTTATTAACTAAATCTAATCTAATGGCAAATCAACATCTTTATCATCCAAAACAAACATGATTTACTAATTCAGGAAATTAAATTGACAATTAACAAATTTACTAAACAATTAACAAATTTACTAAACAATTAACAAATTTACTAACTAAATTAAACAAACATGAGAAAGTTTTTAACAATTCTGCTGCTTCTGGCGACAATGTTCCCATTTGCAGCTAAAGCGGAACAGCTGACCGTGTGCGACGGCTCGGCCGGGAACAGTTACGTTCCGTTTTACAGTGGCTGGGCCGATGACTACCTGAGATCACAGATGGTCTATCCGGCCTCAATGCTCGCAGACATGGCTGGTACTCCGATTTCAGGCATGAAATTCTATGCCAACCTACAATCAGCAAATTGGACCGGAACATTCCAAGTCTATATGGCGGAATATCCGGAAACAACAATTTCAGGATTCATCGATCCGACCACGGCGACGACAGTCTATACAGGCAAGCTCGCCATTGCCGGCGGTGAGATGGTTGTCACATTCACCGCACCATTCAACTATGCAGGCGGCAATCTTCTCATCGGTTTTGACGAAATCGAGACAGGAAATTATGTCGATTTAACATGGGAAGGTCAGACGACTACAGGCACCGCAGTGCAGGGCAAAGACAGCGGTGGAATCGACTACATTTCTCCACATGTTGAAAATTTCCTTCCCAAGGTGACATTCGACTATGTTGCTCCGTTCTCTGTCTCCTCGACGGTGTTCGGCCCGCGCCCGAACAACGCATGGATGGAGCCTGCGACAGTTAAAGTGCTCGGCACAGGCTACGAAGTCACGGCAATGAACATTGAGAACGACTACTTCACATTCGACGGCCCTGCGGTTCCTTTCACGACACCTAAAACCTTCGCGGTCACGACAGGCAATGCCGCCAGCGGCGATGTGACAGGCCAAATGACACTCATCTATGAAGGATTGAGAGCAGGCCAAGTAGTTGAACTCAAGGCCACGGCCTACGACCCTATTGAAGGCGATGTCTTTGAGACAGCGCCTATGTTGCCAGTGAATTTTACAAATCTTGATCGTACACCGGATTGTTCCATGTTGTATCACAACTACAACCTCCCGGGCGAAGCTTCAGAAGGCAAGGACGTTGTTTACAAACTGAAATTCACACACGACGTCATCCTCAAGGCAACCATTTCGACATCTGGAGACTCCAAGGCAGCCCTTTATCCGCAAGACTTCGGCGGTGAAGACGGCCCTATGAAGGACAACGCTTACAAATACACCGGCACCATAGGCGGAAACGACCTGACAGGTGAAAGCGGACTGTATGTGACAGCAGGTATATACTACCTCGTGGCTCAGGCTGATGATGATTTCACCCTGAACTTGAATACAACTGAAGCCACCCCACTACAGGCATACGTTATTTATCCGTCACAGGGTGTTGAAAATGTTTCAATAACAGATACCTATGCAAGATGGATTCTCGGTGACTACACGGAGGAAATGCAGGTTCTGCTCGGCACAGAGGAAACTCTGACAGACGATGATGCGCTAATCCCATGGACAAGCCAATTGACTATTCCTGCAGTGGAACTTCCATTGGTTGAAGGCGAAACATACTACCTTCAGGTTAATGAACGTAACGCCGCCGGCGAAACAAAAGGCGAAACAGTCAGTTTCACCACGATAATCAACGCCCCGGATAATCTCCTCGCCAACGGTGAGGAAGTAGCTGAAATTTTCGAAGGCGATGTCCTCAATCTCACATGGGATTACACCACGACCAATCCTGATTTGTTCATAGGCTTCAATCTGTATAAGGATGGAGTGAAACTCAATGAAAATATCATCACTGAAAATGAATACGAAGAGGACAGTCTCGAGTACAATATGTCGAATGGCTACTATTTCTATGTCAAGACGGTTTTCTCTGGCGATGAATCAGCAAATTTTTCATACCTTGCCTATGCGTTTGTCTCGGGCAACGGCACCGCCAAAGGCCATGTCTTTGATCAGGACGGCGAGACACCGCTCGAAGGCGCGACACTCACTTTCACTGGAAAAGACGAATTCGGAAATGATGTTGTATGTGATACTGTTACAACAAACGAAGAAGGTTTCTACACAGCAGACATCAAGGTCGGTACGTACAAAGTAAAGGCTTCTCTCGCCGATTTCGAAGATGCCACAGATGATGTTACCATCATTTATGGTGCGGAAACAGAAAAAGATTTCATCATGTCTGAGACACAATATAAGCCGACCGAAGTGACGGCGGAAGTGCTCGAAGACGGCGCCGTGAAAGTGGAATGGACAATGGACCGCTCACTCCAAGGCTTCAACGTCTATATGCGGCAGACAGTAGGCGACGGAATCGTCACAGACAAACCGAAGGTTGATACACTCGCTGAAAACATCACAGCGACAACATGGTATCACAACGACTGGAAGGAAAACCCGGCCGGCGTCTATCAGTACGGAGTGGAGGCCCTCTACAGCGGCAACCACAACCCGTCACGTGCAGCAGAAGAGCTCACGATTTATGCTGACGCAACAGAGATCCAGATGTTCACCCCTGTATATACTTACTATGGTGATACTCAAAACTCCGCCGCACAATTCGTCGTGCCGGCAAGCCAGCTTACGGATATGGTAGGCGGCGAGATCACCAGCATGAAGTTCTATACCAATCCTTCTCAGGCTTATAAACCACAAAACATTTCGGGTCCTACCTATGCAGGTTATATGACCGAAGTGGATTCTGAGACATTGAGCACATTCATCGACTTCAATTCCGCAACTAATATCTTCAACGGCAATATTTCACTTACGGACGATTGTCTGATTATTGACTTTGCCACGCCTTACACTTACAACGGCGGCAATCTGGCCATCGCTTTCTTGTGCACCAATTCAGCAGGTTACTGCAAAATCTTTTACTACAGTGCAGCTGTAACCGGCGGCAGCATCTATCGCGAAAGTGCGGCAGATCCTGTAGTCGTTCAAAACTACATTCCTAAGACCACATTCAACTATGAAGTAAGTCCTATCACGTGGTCCGACACCCTTCAAAAAGACATGTTCACGGAACCGTTCACCTTCAAGGTCTCGACCAATGATGACGGACAGAGCGTTGAAGGCGCACACGTCACGATGACAAATGTCAGCGAGCCGGAGATAGCATACGGATTCGACATGGACGCCACAGGCGAATACCAGATCGTGGACTTCCGCAGAGGAGTTTACAATATTGAAGTTGAGCCGGCGGAGGGTGACGACCACGACGCATTCACAGCTGAAAATGTCAATCTGTGGAAAGCAGAAGAATATGAGGCCACTCTGAACGAAACGGCACTCACAGTGGAAAAAATCTATGTGTCACACACCGGATATGCCATGTGGGATGAGCCGAAGGCCGCAGCCCCAGACCGCGGGTTCAAGGGCTATAACCTGTATGTTGACGGCAATCTGCTTGAAGGAGAATACGATAAAACATACTATAAGATCGACTGCATCGGGTTGGAACTTGTTGATGGAGAACAATACACGTTCTCGGTCGGTGTGGCCCAGAATAATGAACCAGACCCATCCTATATCAAAGATTATGACTTTACATATTCTGAATGCGGTAATTACAGTCCATTATCAGATCCTAACTATTATTCACCTGAACCTGCGGTAGAATGCAATAATGTACTCGTGACATGGGGAATTGAACCTGAACCTGAACCTGAACCCGAACCCGACGAGTTCAAGGAAGGCTTCGAGAACGGTCTCAACGGCTGGACATCACTCGACGCTGACGGCGACGGCTACGGCTGGAAACTGGCATCAACAGCAATAACGGCTCCAGGCCATAACAATTCGGCAGACTTCGTGTTCTCACAGTCATACGTCAACAATTACGGTCCGTTGTACCCGGACAACTACCTTGTTTCACCGCAGAAGTATGTGATTGGCGGTTCATCAGTGTTCTCAATCTGGGCATGTGGTCAGGATGCAAGCTACGCAGCCGAACACTTCGGTGTCGCCATCTCTGAAGGCGGCACAAGTGCGGCAGACTTTGTGACGGTGGCAGAATGGACTATCGGACAGAGGACAGCCAAGGGCAACGACAAGGTGCGCGGCGGTTCACGTGACCAGTCAACATGGAAGCAATACACAGCTGACCTCAGCGCATACGCAGGCAAGAGCGTGTGGATTGCAATCCGCCACTTCAACTGCACAGACCAGTACTTCCTCGACGTTGACGACGTTGAACTCTCAACAGGTTCGAAGGGTGAAATCGCACGCAGCGGCAGCTCAACGCTCACATACGATTTCGAAGACGGCACACTCCAGGGCTGGACAGCAATGGACGCTGACGGCGACGGACATAACTGGTATGCCACATCAATTTATGGAGCAAACGGCGGTTCATACGCTGTCGCTTCCGAGTCATACAATGATTACGTCGGTGCATTTACTCCGGACAATTACCTTGTCTCCCCACAGGTCACTTTGGGCGCGGGTGCAAGCATCAGCTTCTACGAAAAGGCATACTATGGCTGGGAAGAACCTTTGTACCTTATGATTTCAACAACAGAGACCAATCCTTCCGACTTCACGTTGGTACAAGGGTGGAGTGGTTTATCAAATGCGAGCTTTGAACAGAAGACCGTTGATTTGAGCGCATACGCCGGACAGCAGGTATATATTGCTTTCCACCATACTAATTCATACAACCAATATGCAATCGTACTTGATGACATCGAAATTAATCTCGGCTCAGATTACCCAGGCAACCCTGAATTGACGAGAAACTCATGGGCCCTCTACCTCGACGGCAAACTCCTCGAATGCGTCAGCAAAAATATAAGACATTACGAGATGCCAATTGAAGAGAGCGGAGATCACACATTCAAGGTTGTCAGCATTGATGACGAATACAACATGTCATGCGGCGAAGAGGCCATATTCACGGCCGGCGTGACAACTAAACCTGATAGTCTTGCAGCAACAGTGGAAAATAACGGTATTAAACTCAGCTGGGTAGGCAACTCAAGCGAATACAAAGTCTATAAGGGATGGGCGGAAGACGACCTTTATGAAATCGAGACGGTTGAGACAGCCGAAGAATACTTTGACCCGCAGTTGAAAGCCTGCTGGTACGGAGTAAGCGGCGTTTCGGAATGCGGTGAGTCACCAAAGGCTATGGTTTCATCTTCAATCACCGACGAAATGCATTGGAATCCGCAAATCTCTTGGTTTACAGGGGAAATGACAGTCACAGGAGTCGTCTCCATCAACAATAAGGAGCAGTTCAATTCAGACCTCGAAATCGGTGCGTTCATCAACGGCGAGTGCTGCGGCAGTGCGAGAGGCTTGAACCTCAACGGCCGTAGTTACTTCAAGTTCCAGGTCCATGGTGACGATGCCACACAGGTGGTCACATTCAAAGTCTATGACCACAGCGAGGATATCGAACTCGGATACGTTTCAAAGACAACCCTCAACTTCGCTGCTGACACAATCGTCGGAAGCGTGGATGACCCGTCCATCTTCAAGTTCATCTCAACAGATGAACACTGCATGGTACTTGCAGAAGGTTACAACTGGGTTTCGACATACATCGAGCTTTCGGGCGAGGAAGGTCTTGACATCATCAAGGCGGGTCTCGGCGCAAACGCACAGCAAATCGGTTCAAATTTGACATTCACCCAATACTTTCCTGCTGACGGCGAATGGTACGGTCCGCTTAATACAGCCGAGAGCGAGGAGATGTATGTGATAAAGATGTCGGAGGCAGCCGAAGTATGCTTCACTGGAATGGTGGCTGACCCTGAAGAACACTCGGTCACCCTTGTGAAGGGCTGGAACTGGATAGGCTTCATATCACGCCAGGAGATGGATCTGGCAACAGCACTCGGAACAATCACTCCGTCGGAAGGAGACTTGATCAAATCGCAAGATAAATTTGCCACGTACGGACAAGAAGACGGATGGTCAGGCTCACTTGAGACAATGAAACCGGGTCAGGGCTATAAGTACAAACAAAATGGTGAGGGACAGCAGATACTCACCTATCCTGTCGCGACGAGAGTTGAAAGCGTGGCCGACAACGCCTCAGCGGCCGACAGCCACTGGACAGTGGAACCAAGCCGCTTCGCAATGAACATGAGCGTCACGGCGGCTGTGTCAGTTGACGGCAACCTTGTCGAAAACGGCGACATCGAAGTCGGCGCGTTCTGCAACGGCGAAGTCAGAGGCAGCGCGAGACCGGTCTATGTGGAAGCGTTAGACAGACACGTCATCTTCCTGACAGTGTTCGGCAATGAAGGCGACAATATCACCTTCCGCCTCTTCAACGCAGAAGACGGCAGCGAATACACGGCGGCCGAACACCTCGTCTATTCTGACGACGCCATCAAGGGCGGAATCGAAGACCCGTTCATGCTCAACTTCGGCGGCGACGACAACATCAGCGTCTTCCCGAACCCGACCAAGGGCAACGTCATCGTCAGCGCCGACGGCATGAAGAACATCAGCGTGGTGAACACACTCGGACAGACAGTCTATCGCCAGGCAGCCAACGCCGGCGAGATGACCATCGACATGAGTCAGTTCGGCGCGGGGATGTACCTTATCAGCATCGAAACAGAAAACGGAACGACAGTCAAACACATCACTGTGACGAGGTAGTTCTGATATTCGACCAATCAAGGTGCGTCAATGTACGGTTGACGCACCTTTGTATGAATTAATTAGTTATACCAATTCAAATTTTAATGAAGGGAACAATGAAAAAGATATTCTTATTTGTGGCGACGACGTTCATGCTGCTGCAGAATTCATTTGCTCAACAGACGACACACTGGTCCTATGATGTGCATCAGTTTGAAACTAACATGACATGTAATGTAGTTGTCAGTATTGATGATGAAGAACAGTTCAATCCAAACCTCGAGATCGGTGCGTTTTGCGGGGAAATTTGCGAGGAAAACTGCCGCGGAGCGATTATTGCGAAAAAAGGGCCTGGATCCAGATATTTTTTTTATTTGACGGTTCATGGAAACAATGGCGACCAGATCCGCTTCAAAATTTACGACCATGCGCAAGAGGCCGAGTTGGATCTTGAATGCTATTATGTTTTGACATTCGATTCTAATGGAGAACTCGGCAGTTTAGAGAATCCGTTTGTGTTAGAATTCTATGGCGCTCCCGTCACCACTTACAGCATCGGAGCGTCAGCCGAACCTGTTGGAGGCGGCACTGTTTCGGGTGCCGGCACCTATAATGAAGGCGTGACTGTCACCATGACAGCGACACATTCTGAACATTATCATTTCGTGAACTGGACGGAGGGCGGAGTGGTTGCCTCGACGGATGCCACATACACATTCATTGCGGAATCAGACAGGACACTCGTCGCAAACTTCGGACTGAGCGTTTACACTATCACAGCCGCTGCCAACCCGACATCAGGTGGCACTGTTACAGGAGACGGCACATACAATGCCGGAGAGACGGTCACGCTGACGGCGATGCCTAACGAAGGCTATCATTTCGTGAACTGGACAGAAGGCGGAGAGTTTGTTTCAGGAGAAGCTGAATACGTTTTCGATGCGGCAGCCGACAGAAACCTCATGGCGAATTTCGCTTCGACCATCTACACAATCGAAGCGTCAGCCGAACCTGTTGAAAGCGGCATGGTTTTTGGTGTAGGCAGTTACCTTGAAGGCGCACTTGTCGAGCTGGTGGCGTCACCTTATGTACATTATCATTTCGTCAACTGGACAGAGGACGGAGTGGTTGTTTCAGAAGATGCTGAATACGATTTCGTGGCGGCAGCCGACAGAAACCTCACGGCGAACTTCGCTTTGGACACATACACGGTCACAGCCACAGCCGAACCTGTTGAAGGCGGTGAGGCATCAGTCTCCAACGCCAACCCGCAGCACGGCGAATCAGTGACGGCAACGGCGACGCCTAACGCAGGCTATCGTTTCGTGAACTGGACGGAGAACGGATTGACTGTTTCAGAAGAAGCTGAATTCTCTTTCGAAGCGGCAGCCGACAGAGACCTTGTGGCCAATTTCGTGGAAGAAGGCTATGGTTACACGGTCACCGTTGCCGCTAACCCCGCCAACGGTGGTGTCGTTGCCATAGACAACGAGAATCCACAGCACGGCGAATCAGTGACAGTCACGGCGACACATAACGAAGGCTACCGTTTCGTGAACTGGACCGAAAAAGGTTCGGAGGTCTCGTCAGATACCATATACGTTTTCGCCGCGACAGCCGACAGAACTCTCGTGGCAAACTTCCAGAAGGAAAGTGCTCCTGTCACACATTGGACACCATGTGCTCCGAGCCTCTATGAAGGAAAAATGTCAGTTACCGCCATTCTGCAGATAAACGGCGAAGAACAGTTCACCGACAAGTACGAAATAGGTGCTTTCTGCGGTGACGAATGCCGCGCGGCGACTCGTCCCGAGCTGATAAACGGAAAGTATGTTTATATGCTGTATGTTTATGGTGTAAACGGAAATGAAATCACATTCAGACTGTATGACCATTCAATCCAGCAGGAAATTGACCTTGAGTGCCAGCAGACATTGATATTTGATGAAGAGTCCCAAGCGGGTCTTTATACTATCAATTTCGTCGGTGCTAGAATCGTTGTCGCAGCCGACTCGGAGGAAGGCGGCGCTGTTTCAGGTGGAGGATTCTACAAGGCCGACACCGAGGTGACTGTTACAGCCTCACGTAATCCGAAATATGATTTCATCAATTGGACTGAAGACGGAGAAAAGGTCTCAACAGATGCTGAATTCACGTTCACTGCGACAGAAGGTGTCAGAACTCTCGTGGCACACTTCGAGACCCAAAAGACTCATTGGACACCATGTGATCCGAGCCTCTATGAAGGAAAAATGTCAGTTACCGCCATTCTGCAGATAAACGACGACGAACAGTTCACCGACACGTACGAAATAGGTGCTTTCTGCGGTGACACATGTCGTGCCGCGATTCGCCCAGAGCTGATTCCGGGAACCGGGCAGTATGTTTATTACCTGTATGTTTATGGTGAAAACAGACATGAAATCACATTCAGACTGTACGACCATGAGGCCGGCAGGGAAGTCACTGAATACGGATGCCTGCAGACACTGAAGTTTGAAGACATGGGCTCGTTAGGCACACTCTTGGCACCGTATGAGATCAATTTCGTCAACATGACAATCGCCGCGACTGCTGCTCCTAAAGAGGGCGGCACTGTCACCGGTGCAGGAGACTACGCATATAATGCCACGGCCACATTGAAAGCCACGGCCAGCGAGCATTATCATTTCTTGAACTGGACGGAGAACGGCGAAGTCGTCGAGGGAGCTACGGAAGAATACACATTCACCGTGACAGCAAACAGAACCCTTGTCGCCAACTTCGAGCCGAAGGAGTACACCATCACAGCCACGGCCGAACCTGAAGAGGGCGGCGCGGTGGAAGGCGCAGACCAGCACACTGCCCTCACGGAAGTCACGCTTACGGCTACACCAAACGCACACTACCACTTCGTGAACTGGACTGAAGGAGAGGAGATTGTCTCGTCAGACACCACATACACGTTCCAGGCGTTAGGCAACAGGGATCTTGTCGCTCACTTCGAGCTGAACAAGTACACCGTCATCGCGACGGCCAGCCCGGCAGAAGGCGGCGCGGTCAACGAAGTCGTCACATATTCTCAGGAGTACACTGCTTTTGATTATGTCACCCTGACAGCGACACATAATGAGCACTACCACTTCGTGAACTGGACGGAGGGAGAGACAATAGTATCGGAAGATAGTGAATACACGTTCACTGCTACGGGCGACAGGGATCTTGTGGCTCACTTCGCGCTGAACACGTACACCGTCATCGCGACGGCCAGCCCGGTTGACGGCGGCACTGTCAACGGCGTGGTCACCTACACTCAGGACTACACAGCCCTCGAGGAGGTCACGCTTACGGCGGCGGCAGCCGAGCACTACCACTTCGTGAACTGGACGGCGGCGGACGGGACGGAAGTCTCGACATCAGCGGAATACACATTCACGGCTGAAGGCGACGTGTCACTCATGGCCAACTTCGCGCTGAACGAGTACACCATCGCAGCCACAGCCAACCCGACAGTGGGTGGCACGGTTGAAGGCGCAGGCCAGTACCAGGCCCTCGAGGAGGTCACTCTGAAAGCGACGGCAGCCGAAGGCTACCATTTCATCAGCTGGACGGAGAACGGGACACCGATTTCAACGAATGCCTCACTCTCATTCCAGGCGACAGAGAACAGAAACTTCACGGCCAACTTCGAGTTGAACATTTATGAGATCACGGTGTCAGCCAGCCCGGCGGAAGGCGGTGAGGCTGTCATCAGCAACGGCAACCCGCAGCACGGGACACAGGTAACAGCTACGGCGACACCTAACGCACACTACACCTTCGTCAACTGGACGGAGAACGGAAACGTGGTCTCGACAGACGCCACATACACGTTCACCGCTACAGGCGACAGAAACCTCACGGCCAACTTCGTGATTAACATTTATGTGATTACGGCAACAGCCAACCCTGCTGAAGGCGGTACGGTCACCGGCGCGGGAGAATACGCCCCCAATGCGGATGTCACGCTGACGGCGACGGCAAACACAGGCTACCATTTCGTCAGCTGGACGGAGAACGGTACGGTTGTCTCGACGGATGCCACATACTCATTCAATGCGACATCAGACAGGGCACTCGTCGCTAACTTCGAACTGAACGTTTACACTATCACCGTGGCAGCCAACCCGACATTAGGCGGCTCGGCTGAAGTTGACAACGCCAACCCGCAGCACGGGACACAGGTCACAGCCACGGCGACACCAGTCGGCAACTACAGCTTCGTCAACTGGACGGAGAACGGAAACGTGGTCTCGACAGACGCCACATACACGTTCACCGCTACAGGCGACAGAAACCTCACGGCCAACTTCGATATGCTTGTCTTCACAATCACAGCGACAGCCAACCCTGCTGAAGGTGGTACGATAACGGGCGCAGGCAGCTATGCAGCAGGCTTGAATGTGACATTGTACGCAGCTGCAAAGACGGGTTACACCTTCGCCAGCTGGACGGAGAACGGCAACGTGGTCTCGTCAGATGCCACATACACGTTCACCGCTACAGCCGACAGAAACCTCACGGCCAACTTCGTCATAAGCACTTACACCATCACAGCCACCGCCAACCCGACGGAAGGCGGCATAGCGACAGTTGACAACGCCAGCCCGCAGCACGGTGCGACGGTCACAGCCACGGCGATAGCCGGCCCTGGCTACCATTTCGTCAACTGGACGGAGAACGGAACAGAAGTCTCGACGGATGCCGTGTATGTCTTCACGGCGACAGGCGACAGATACCTTACAGCCAACTTCATGTTCCTGTCATACGAAATCACGGTGTCAAGCGACCCTGAAGAGGCAGGCACAGTGAGCGGCGGCGGTGTTTACAACTACGGCGAAAACGTGACAATCAGCTTCACGGCCAACCCTGGCTACGTGTTCATGGGATGGTACGTTGATGACGAGCTGCTGTCAGAGGAAAGCACCTACACCTTCATGGCTGAAAGTGACATGGACATTGTCGCGAAAGGCAATCCTGACGGAGTCGCTGACAATATCACTGTCGAAGCATCGGTCTATCCTAACCCGACAAGGGACAACATCAAGATCGAATGCGTTGGCATGGAGCGTGTCGTCATAACATCAATCCAGGGCAAGGTCGTTTACGACGACCGTGTCATGAACGACAATGTCATCATCAACATGTCAGGCTTTGCGCAGGGTTCATACATCATGAACATCTACGCCAAAGACGGCAATGTGACAAAGATGGTAACAGTGAATAAATAAGTTGTTGGATTAATGACATTTCAGGGGCGCCACATTGTTGTGGTGCCCCTTTTTTCATTCGTTTTCATTCCACGTCCGCTCAATCACGCACTCGTGGGTCTTCTTCTCCCTGTCGTAGCTGATGCCGACGAGCAATATCTCGCCTGAATACTCCGCGAGCTTGGCGGGGTATTTCTTCTGTTTTATCTGTTCGATGGCGGTGCCGGCGGTCTTGTTGTATTTCAGCTCCACGACGATTGCGGGCGAGTTGAAATTCCTGTGCGGGATCATCACTATGTCGGCGAAGCCCCTGCCTGTGGCGTATTCGCGGTGCATGACGTAGTTGTTGCGAGCGAAGATGTAGGCGATGGAGATGACGCATGAGAGCGAGTTCTCGTTGTTGTACGAAAGAATGCTTGTGTTCTCGTCGTGCGCTTGGTCTATGTACTTCGCCACGGCGTCGGCGTCGCCGCGGAGCGTGGCTTCGAGGAGGTCTTCCGATCTTCTGATGGTGTTCACGATCTCACTCCAGCTTGTGTCCTCGACGGCATTGGTGAACTCCAACGACACCTCCTTGTTCGGGATGTAGCATTTGCCGTCGTTGCCGTCGTATGAGAGGTATCCGAGGTGGATGAGCACGGTGAGGACATCGTCCTTGCTGCGAATTATCTTCATGTCGTTCTGGAATCTGGTGGTGTTCACCGAGCACCGCCCGCCGGCGAGCATGTTGACGATGTCGTCTTTAAGCCCGTCGAAGTTCATCTGGATGTAGGTGGAGACCTTGTCGTATGCGCTGGTGCTGGTCCAGTAGCTGATGTATTCACGGCGCCGCGCGGCTTTCATCACGGAATAGGGGTTGTAGATTGAATCTATGGAGCCGATCTTGTAGCCGTCGTACCAGTTCTTGAGCTGCTCGATGTCGGCGCCGAATTTCCCGGCTACCGCTTTCACCTCTTCCTTCGTGAAGCCGAAATATCCCGCAAGTCCGCCTGGTGCTATGACTGAATACTCCTCGAAGTTGTTCAACGCCGACTGGGTGTTGTATTTCTTGATGGGCAGTATGCCGGTGATGTACGCGCCGGCGAAGACCTTGTCGCTCTCGGAGCCTTTGAAAAGGCGGCGCAGCAGGTTGACGTAGTCGTCGGTGGTCTCGGGGTTCCTGTCGAACTCCCTCAGGATGGCGTCCCATTCGTCGATGATGATGATGAACTTCTGCCTCGTGGATTCGTATATCTTCGACAAGGCCGCCATCAGGTCGTCGCTTTCACTGATGGATTCCTCACCTGATACTTTCCTGACCTCCGCCTTGATCTCATCCTGGATGTGTCTGACTATGGCGCAGTCGTTTCTGTACCTTGTCGTGAAGTCGGTGATGTCGATGTAGATCACGGGGTATTTGTTGAGGTGCCTTTCAAAAGACGGGTCGTTTTCTATCTCCAGGCCTCTGAAAAGCTCGCGCGAGTCGCACGACCTGTCGTAGTATGCACACAGCATCTCGGCGGCCATGCTCTTGCCGAACCTGCGGCAGCGTGTCACGCAGCTGAACCGGTATTCCGTGTTTAATGTGCCGTTGACAACCGCTATCAGCCCTGACTTGTCAACATACTCGCTGTTTCGCGCACCTTGGAAAGCCTCGTTACCTTTATTAATATATACGCCCATGTCCTGATGAATTTTTTGAACGTGCAAAGATACACATTTTCAATGACAATGTGCAAAAAAAAGAGAGGCGGATGAAAACATCCGGCCTCTCAGAACCATAATAAAAATTACATAAATATCGTCCCGCTATGACGATATGCCTTACTGCTTAGTTTTTCTTGCTTTTCCGGTTTTTGTGAATCTCGTTGAAGTGCTTGATGGTGTCTTCGACAGTGGTGAACTGCGCCTTGAACTTGTCGGGGTCGTAGTATGCGGCAGCTGAAAGTGCGGGCAGCAGGTCTTCGTTAATCATCTTGATGAGTTGTTTCTTCAGTTCGTTCATCGTCTTCTCCGGCTTCTGCATCGTGCGGTCGGTGAGCACGTTGTGGTAATGCGCCTCCATCTCCCTGCCGGTGGCTTCCAAAGTATTCACTATCGCCTCAAGCCCCGGTATGGCATTGACGGAACTCTTCACTTTTCCGTCGTTGAGGTCCTGCATCATCATGCTGATCTCCGCCGATTTGTTTAGGAAACCGAGGTTCAGGAAACCCTTATGCTGCAGCACGACCTTGCTGATGTCGCCGGCCTGTGACCTCGTGTTTTCATCAGGTGACAGCAAATAGGCTTTCACTATAAGATCCAACATCTTGAATAATCTGCTTGCTTTTGTTGACAACTCGTTCAGGTTGAACGGCTTGTAGTTGATGAACGACACCTCCACCAATTTGTCGCGCATCGCGGTGATTGATCCCGACAGTCCTTTTGTCTTCTCGTCGTTGGGGTATTCCTGCGTTGTGGAAATGATGGAATTTGCAGCTTCGACGGCTAATTCTGTCGAAATGGTACTTGTTAATTTCTCCATGCTTTTGAATTTTGGAAGTTGATGAATCCGTTAATTTATTCTCCACGTCATTTTTTCAGTAAACAACGTGCGCAAAAATAATGTTTTTTTAATTACGCAATGTGCTTTTTTGCATTTTTTTTGCATTTTTTGACAATAGAAGTATATTAGACTTACAATTGTTCGGTCTTTTTGCATTTTGGAGGTTTGCAGGTGACAAAACGTCAGTCAGCTTGATATTTTGGAGGTTTGCAGGTGACAAAACGTCTGTCCGCTTGACATTTTGGAGGTTTGGTGGTGACAAAACGTCAGTCCGCTCAACATTTTGGAGGTTTGAAGGTGACAAAACGTCTGTCCGCTCAACGTTTTGAAGGTTTGCAGGTGACAAAATGTCTGTCCGCTTGACGTTTTGGAGGTTTCAAAGGTTCAAAGGTTGTAAAGTACCTGACCATAATCTGACTCACAAGGAAGAAAACCTTCATGCGCCGGCCACTTTCTACTTTATAACTTTATAAACTTTCTACTTTATAGCTAAACAGCCTTCCACTCAACGATGTTTCTATTCTCGCTCGAGAAACTCACTCCGATGCGGAACAGTTTCCGCTTGTCGGCGGCGTAAGGCTCGGCGTAGCCCTTGTCCTCGATCTGCTTCAATGCTTCCGCCGCCGTGCCGTCAAGCTTGAACTCGAAGATATAAACGTAGTCGTTTGTCTCAATTATTATATCCGCCCTGCCTCTTGAATTTTCTTTTTCCGTCAGGA
>JAKSMX010000045.1 GCA_024400305.1 Bacteroidales bacterium
ACAGAAAGGAGTTAAGTATTTGACAACCAACTACTTAACTCCTTATTTTAGTACCCAGGGCCGGGATCGAACCGGCACGAGCATTACCTCATCGGTTTTTGAGACCGACGCGTCTACCTATTCCGCCACCTAGGCTTGCATTTCAATGAACTTTAACGGCTGCAAAAATAATACATTTTTTGTTATGCGCAACATTTTTTTTCATAATTTTGCAGCCGAAAAATTTACTCAAACAAAACACAACATGCAAGAGCCAATTGTATCAATATTTTCAGGCAGAGCCACAAGATATCTGGCCGATGAGATTGCCAAATATTACGGCAAGCCATTAGGAACATGCAATGTGACGGTGTTCTCCGACGGCGAATTCCAGCCGAGTTTCGAGGAGAACCTCCGCGGGAGGGACGTGTTTTTGATTCAGTCAACGTTCCCGCCGACAGAGAACCTCATGGAACTTCTTATGATGATTGATGCTGCAAAACGCGCTTCGGCACGCCGCATCATCGCCGTCATCCCCTACTTCGGATTCGCGCGCCAGGACAGGAAAGACCGTCCGCGCATCAGCATCGCCGCGAAGCTGGTCGCCAACCTGCTTCAGGCAGCCGGCGTGACACGCGTCATCACGATGGACATCCACGCCGACCAGATCCAGGGATTCTTCGACATCCCGGTCGATAACCTTTTCGCCTCGAAGATTTTCGTACCTTATATACAAAGTCTCAACCTCGGCAACAACATCACCGTCGCCTCGCCTGACGCCGGCGGCACACGCCGCGCCGCTTCATACGCCAAGATGCTCGAAACGGTGTTCTGCATCTGCCACAAGCAGCGCAACAAACCGAACGAAATCGAGAAGATGCTCCTCATCGGCGACGTCGAAGGCCGCGATGTCATCCTCGTTGACGACATCATCGACACGGCGGGCACCATCACGAGAGCCGGACAACTCCTGAAAGACAACGGCGCACGCAGCGTCCGCGCCTTCGCCACACACCCGATCTTCTCCGGGAAAGCCATGGAAAGAATCGACAACTCGGTGTTCGACGAGGTCGTCGTGACCGACACCATCCCGTTGGTCAACCCGAGCAAGAAAATCCACGTCCTCTCGACAGCCGAGCTTCTCGCCGAAGTCATCACTCGCGTCGAGAACTACGAGTCGTTGAGTGAACTCTTTAACAAGACAAAATAGGAGATTCAGGAATTTAAGGAGTTTTAGGAATTTAAGGAGTTCAAAAACCTGACAGCCTCAAACAACTAATCACCTTAAACACCTGACAACCTCAAACAACTAAAAATAACTTAAAAAACTAAACAAAATGAATTCAGTATCATTGAGCGGTTCTCTTCGCGAGAACGTAGGGAAAAAAGATGCTAAAGCACTGCGCAGAAACGGTCAGGTACCGTGCATCATTTACGGTAACGACATCGAACAGGTGAAATTCTTCACCGATGCAAGAAGTTTCAAGAAAATCCTCTACACACCGGAAACTCTTATCATCGACTTCGAAATCAACGGCAAGGTCTATCACACAATCCTCCAGGACATTCAGTATCATCCTGTCACCGACGAGGTCATTCACGCCGACTTCCTCTATGTCAACGAGGAAAACCCGATCACCGTCACACTTCCGGTGCGCACACAGGGTACATGCCCGGGTGTCATGCGCGGCGGCCGTATGAACATGAACCTCAGCAAGTTGAAAGTCCGCGGCTATGTCAACGACCTTCCTGACAACATCATGATCGACGTCACAAAGCTTCAGATGAACCAGGCAATCAAGGTGAAAGACCTCGACCTCGAAAAGATCACCGTCCTTGTCCCGGCCAACACCATCGTTGTTGACGTCCGCGCACCGCGCAACGCAGCAGCTGAAGAGACAACAGAAGAAGCAACAGAAGAGGCAAAATAAGCCGATTTTGAAATTAAATGTCCCATCGTGTCGTGTGCGGTGGGACATTTTTTGCGATTCAAGGGTTTCAGAGGCTTCAGGATGAAACCATTGAAACTTTGAAACCATTGAAACCATCAGAGGTTTAAAGATTTAAAATTTCGTCAAAATGAAATATCTCATCGCATGTCTCGGAAATATCGGTGTTGAATACGCCAACACACGCCACAACATCGGCTTCATGGTCGCCGACCGTCTCGCCAAAGACCTCGGCAACACATTCACCACCGGCAGGTTGGCGATGGTCTCCGAAATGAAGTTCAAGGGACGCCAGCTCATCGTCATCAAGCCGACGACGTACATGAACCTCTCCGGCAAGGCGGTGAAATACTGGATGACGCAGGAGAAGATTCCGATGGAGAACGTCCTCGTGGTCTGCGACGACCTCGCGCTGCCGGTCGGGACGCTGCGCCTCAAGAAAAAAGGCAGCGACGGCGGCCACAACGGACTGAAAAACATCATCGAGTCGCTGGGCGGCAACGAGTTCTGCCGGCTTCGCTTCGGCATCGGCAACGACTTCGCGAAAGGCAAACAGATAGACTTCGTCATCGGCGAATGGAAACAAAGCGAGATCGACGAAATCCAGCCGCGGCTCGACATCGCCGCCGAAATAGTAAAGAGCTTCGTCACGCAAGGCCCTGACCTCACAATGAACCAGTTCAACAACAAGTAAACGGAAATATGTTCACGAAAAATCTTCCCGCCGCTTGACAGGGAGGCTTTTTTTTGTTTACTTTTGCACGTTAAAATTTTCAGCATGAACGAGAAGATGTTAAAAACATTGTAAATTTTTCATTTTTTTTCTTGACTTGTATGTTTTTTTTGTATTTTTGTAGTGTATTAGTTATGTAATACAGTGATATGATTAACAAACAAAAATACATTAATAAAATGAAGAAAATATTGATTATCATTGCAATTGCAACAATGTCGGTTTTGGTTGAAAGTTGCAACACGGCGAAATTTTATTTCAGGCATTCTAATCTTGCAAGAAAAGAACGAGTCTCAAGTGTGAGCGGCCAAGGTCACGGACCGTTCGATTTCGAGGTCAAAAACAACAGAATGCTCACTGTGATTGATATGGACGGGCGCAGCGACACGGTTTTCATCGATTCCGGCTTCAATGGCGCGATTGCCGAATGCCATCCGAAATCAGAACTCACGCCTGAATATTCCCGCATTAAGGTGACAGGAGCACTCAAAAGGTCAAAAGTTTACATGAAGATTGACACCGTGAATGCAAAATTCCTTTGGCATCATCACGACATAAGGTATGATATCTGTCTGAATTTCGATTCTCCATGCGACATTCCCATTGCTGGTCGTCCGCTGATGGGGGCGAAAATGCTTTTCGCATTCGATTTCGAACATAACAAGGTGGCAATTGATTTTTCCAATCAGAAAATCTCATATTACAGATACAACGACTCTACTTTTTGTCTTGATGGCTATAAATCAATGAGATGCAAAATTAGAAGGCGATGTATCTACGTTTATCCGGTCATAAACGGGAAGGAATGCAAATGTATTTTCGACACCGGCAACGGCAGTGCTTGTTTTATTTTGAATGGAAAAGACAACGGATTTGAGAAGCGTGAAGACGACATCGTTTATGAGGGGACAATCGGCCACACGGTAGACGGCGTGATAAACTCGGGCGAATATTATGTCAGGCGGGAGGAGACAATAAAACTCGGTGACAATGAATTTGTTGCGCCGGCGCTTTACACCTCCGAACACAAATACAACAACGTCGGGCTGCGGTTCATCTCCCAATTCGACTGGTTCTATGACGATAGTAATCCTAACGTTATTTATTACAAGCCTCGCGAAGTCCAACACTTTGATTTTCAGGAGACCGGCCCGTACAGGCTTCAGGCTTCAGAAGACGGCCTGATGATTATCACGCGCGTTGTAGATGAGAGGAACACGTTTGAGTTCGGTGACATCATCAAGTCGGTGAACGGCGAGAAGATAACCGGCGACAACATCTGCCATTACGCCGAACTGCTCAACAACAGCAGGGACTGGAGCGGTTTCAAGATTGTGGTTTCAAAATAAACGCCACCTCAAAAGGTGACATTTTACCACCTTTTTCAGCGGAAATTTCAAAATTGTGATGTTCTTTTCAAAATAATTTGTAATTTTGCCGCCGAAAAAGGTGGCTTATGGCTACCATAATCAGAAAAAATCAATATGGCACAAAAACTGACAGCAGAACAAATATTTGTCCAATGGGAAAAACTGCAGCCGATTCCGGAACGCAAACAGCAACTGCTAAACCGCAGATTCACTGTGGAATACAACTATAACAGCAACCATATCGAAGGCAACACGCTGACATACGGTCAGACCGAGATTCTGCTGTTGTTCGGCAAAGTCAGCGGGGAGGGCGACCTGAAAGATTTCAACGACATGAAAGCCAGCGATGTTGGAATGAAGATGATGACTGCAGAGGCGATGGGGAAATTTCCGCTCACACAGAATTTCATGCGACAGTTGCACAAGACCTTGCTGCGTGAGGATTATACGGTTTACCGCAATTTGCCGGGCGGCGTGCAAACAAGTTATACAATCCACGCTGGATGCTACAAAACACGTCCGAATTCCGTCATCACCCGCTACGGCGACCGTTTCGAATATGCTTCGCCGGAAGAAACGCCCGCCCTGATGACCGACCTTGTCGATTGGTACAACGAGGCGGAACAATCTGGCGGATACACACCCGTGCAGCTGGCGGCCCTGTTTCACTACCGTTATATCCGCATCCATCCCTTTGAAGACGGCAACGGACGCATCGCCCGCCTGATGGTGAATTATATTCTCGCCCGGCACGGCTATCCGATGATCGTCGTCCGCAGCCGCAAGAAAGATGAATATATTGAGGCCTTGCATCAGACTGACAACATGGTCGGCGCGTCTCCGTCACTCGGAGCAAAAGCTTCATTGCAAGACATATCAAAATTTCTTACTTATTTCGAGAAGTTGGTGATTGAGGAAATATCTTCGGACATCGCTTTTGTGAAGGAGACATCCGCTGACGTGTGGTGGTACGACGGACAGCGTATCACTTTCCGCAGCGCAAGCAGCAGCCAGTTGCTGCGTCTGCTTAAGATACATCCGAACATTACATTGGAAACTTTAAATAAAGAACTGAATATCAATGTCTCGGCAGTCAAAAAGCAACTTGCTTTGATGACAAGGAAAGGATTCATACAACGCACTGACAGCGGCGAATGGCATGTGCTGATTGTGAATGCGCTGTAAACCTCACTCCTTCTTCTCGTCCAATTTCCTGCTCAACTCGTTGATTTTTTCTTCGAGCGACTTCATCTTCTCCAAGACTTCGTCGTTGTTGTCGGACGCCATCACATCGACGAGCAGCGACGTGATGAGTCCCATCCCGATTATGCCGCCGAAGAACAATATCACGCAGAAATAAAGCCTTACGAGGTTTGTCATGACAGCTGACGACGCACCGTCGGTTATCGAGTCGGGGATTTCGTACCAGCCTTCGACGGTGAAGATCCTGAACGTGTTGTAAATGGAATCGATGGGGTTGGCGAAATATTCTGGCGCGACATTCCTGAAAAGCGTGCAGGTCATGATCGACACGATGAATAACAAGATGAAAAACGCCAGCATGATGATGGAAGTCGTCTTCACCGCCAGCTGGATGCTTTTCACGAAAGACGAAAGATTCGGGATGAACTTCAGGATCCGTATGAGCTTCAGCGCACGGAACGACCTCAAGACAGTGACGAACCCGATGGTGTCAACAAATGTGCTTTCGTAGAAAAACTGCCCCAACGACAAAGCCGAAATCACAGTGATGACATAGTCGCGGCGATTCCATCGGTCTTTCCAATACTCCTTGAATCCCAATGAGTTGACCTTTACAGTCACCTCAATCATGAAGATGATCGTGAAAAAATTGTCCCAATAGCTCAAGTATTTGAAATGTGCGCCGTAACATTGCAGGAAAATGACGACACAATTCAAGATGACGATTATCAGAATGAAGGTGTCGTTCCAGAACAATTTCGCCAAAGCACGCTTGAACTTATTCATCATTCTTTTCCTTTCCGTCGAGTTTTTCGTTCAGTTTCTCAAGTTCCTTCTTGAGACTTTTGATCTGTCGGAGAACCTCGTCGTTGTTGTCGGCGGCCATCGCATCGACGAGGATCGAGGTTATAAGTCCCATTCCGATTATACCGCCGAAGAACAAAATCAGCGAGAAATACAGCCTCACCAAGGTCATGACGACGGTTGACGATTCTCCGCCCGTGATGGCGTTGGGGATTTCATACCAGCCCTCGACAGTGAAAATCCTGAACGTGTTGTACATGGAATCAAACGGATTCGCGAAATATTCAGGCGCAATGTTTCTGAAAATAGTACAAGTAACTATTGAAATTATGAAAATGATAATCAAAAAGGCGAAAATTATGACCCACGATGTCCTGACCGCAAGCTTCAAACTGTTGACGACAGACGACAGATTCGGGATGAATCTCATCAGCCTGATGAGCTTCAGCACACGCAAAGTCCTGATGGCGCTTATCACACCGATTGTTTCGGTGAACTGGTTCGGGAAAACATATTGGATTAACGAAAGTGCCGTAATCGCAGTTATCACAAAATCCCATTTGTTCCATTTATCGCTCCAATATTCCTTGAATGTCAATGACTTAATCTTGACAAAAGCCTCAAATACAAACAGAACCGTGAAAAAACTGTCAAGGTGCGCAAGGCGTTGGAACGAAATATCCTGAGATGTATAATAGCATTGCAGGAAAATTACTATCCCGTTCAAAATGACAATCGTCATGATGAATGTCTCATTCAAGAACAAATTTGACAAAAAGCGAGTAAGTTTCTTCATTATATTTTTTATAAGGCCACAAAAATATAAAATATTGTGTTACCTAAAGAAATTTTAGCTAATTTTGCCTGAAATAATTTTTTCAGATTTGCAGACATTAAAGACACATATTGATATTCACAGTTCTGATTATCAAGAAAATAAAAAAGCTTTCACCGATTTGATGGCTCGTTACCGCGATGCGCTGGCTTCGAGCATGCAGGGCGGCGGTGCGGCTGCCGTCGAGAAACACAAGAAACGCAATAAGCTTCTGGCCCGCGAGCGCATTGATTTGCTCATCGACAAGAACACGCCTTTTCTGGAGCTTTCGCCGATGGCGGCGTACGGCACGTACAACAACGACTTCCCGTCGGCGGGCATCATCACCGGAATAGGCACCATCGAGGGACGCGAGGCGATCATCGTGGCCAACGACGCCACCGTGAAGGGCGGCACCTACATGCAATACACCGTGAAGAAACACCTCCGCGCACAGGAGATCGCGATGGAGAACCATCTCCCGTGCGTGTATATGGTTGACAGCGGCGGCGCGTTCCTGCCGGAGCAGGACACCGTGTTCCCCGACAAGGAGCATTTCGGACGATTCTTCTACAACCAGGCGCGCATGTCGGCGATGGGCATCCCGCAGATCGCCATCGTGATGGGCATGTGCACGGCGGGCGGCGCCTACGTGCCGGCGATGAGCGACGAGACGATAATAGTTCGCAGGCAAGGCACTATATATCTCGGCGGACCTCCGTTGGTGAAAGCCGCCACCGGCGAGATCGTCACAGCCGAAGAACTCGGCGGCGCGGAGATGCACACCGCGGTGTCGGGTGTCGCCGACCACCTCGCAGAGAACGACAGCCACGCCATGCAGATATGCCGTAACATCTTCAAGACGTTGGAGAAACCGAAGAAACAGGTTCTCGACATGCTTCCCGTCGAGGAACCGCTCTACGACCCCGCCGAGCTGTACGGCATCGCACCCGTTGACCTCCGCAAGATCGTTGACCCGCGCGAGGTCATAATGCGCATCGTCGATGGAAGCCGCTTTCAGGAGTTCAAGGAGAGATACGCCACGACACTCGTCTGCGGCTTCGCACATCTCATGGGATTCCCCGTCGGGATACTCGCCAACTTCGGCGTATTATATTCAGAATCAGCACTCAAGGCGACACATTTCATCGAGCTTTGCTGCCAGCGCAACATTCCGCTTGTGTTCCTGCAGAACATCACCGGATTCATGGTGGGGAAGGACTACGAACGCGGCGGCATCGCGAAGGACGGCGCGAAGATGGTCCACGCGGTGAGCAACGCCAACGTGCCGAAATTCACAGTCATCTTCGGCGGCTCGTTCGGCGCCGGCAACTACGGCATGGCGGGACGCGCCTACAGCCCGAGGCTGCTCTTCTCGTGGCCGAACGCGAAAATCTCCGTCATGGGCGGCGAACAGGCAGCCAACGTCTTAGCGACGGTGAAGGAAGACCAGTATAAATTCAAGGGAATGCCGGTGCCGGAAGACGAAATCATGAAACTGAAGAAGGAGATTCTCGCGAAATACGACTACGAAGGCTCGGCGTTCTACAGCACCGCACGCCTCTGGGACGACGGCATCATCGACCCCGTCGATACGAGAAAAATCCTGGCGCTGGGCATCGCGGCATCGCTCAACCAGAAGTTCCCGCCGCAGCAGTTCGGTGTCTTTAGAATGTAGGAGGTTGAGATTATGGATTTCACGACATTACAAATCGGCATTGAGAAAAACGTGGCGCGCATCGCCCTGAACCGTCCAGAGGTGCGCAATGCGATGAACGCCATCATGATAAAGGAGATGACCGAGGCCATCGGCTGGTTCGACAGCCGCGGTGACATCAGGGTCATCGAGATATGCGGCAACGGGAAAAGTTTCTGCGCCGGCGCCGACATCAACTACATGAAAGACATCGCGAAAAACGGCTATCTCCAGAACATCGAGGACGCAAAGAGGCTCTCGAAACTGTTCCAGACGATATATTTCTGCGGGACACCGATAATCGCACTCGTCCACGGCCACGTCATCGGCGGCGGCAACGGGATTATGGCGGCCTGCGACGTGGTGCTTGCCGAGACCGACACCGTCTTCGCCTTCAGCGAGGTGAAACTCGGCATCACGCCGGCGACAATCTCGCCTTTCGTCATCGCACGTTGCGGCGAGGCCTTCGCTCGCGACACCATGCTCAGCGGCAGGAAGTTCACCGCAAAGGAAGCCCTCGACAATCATCTCGTCAATTTCACCGGCACGATGGAAGAGCTGAACCGCAGGCTCGATTTCTACACCGAGCAATATCTCAACGCGTCGCCGAACGCCATCCGCGACTGCAAACAGCTCATCCGCAGCGTCTGCGGACGCAACAACCCTTACAGCGAAATTTTCGACATGACATCTGTCGTCATCGCCAACGAACGCAGGTCGGACGACGGACAGGAAGGCATGAAGGCGTTCTTGGAGAAACGAAAGCCCGGCTGGTGCGAGTAGCGGCGCATCTGCTTTCCACCCATCTTCCGTCCGGAAATATCATGTTGATTTCATTTCAATTTCCCGATGATTTCCTCTTTCGGGAAATTCAGAATCGAGAATGCAAACCATTTCCTGCCAAGGTCCTTCAACGACGCCCCGATGTGATAGACCTCGTCGTCGATAATCAGGAAACGGTCGTGGCACTTGTTGAAAGCGTTCACCGTAATCGGTTGATATTGAGAATTGTATTTTTCCAAATCAAGCTGGAACTGATGTGATATCCTTGAAGTGTAAATGATGGCGTTCACGTTCGCGTTTCTTTTTGAAAGGATGTTCAGAACGCTTTCGTCAACGTAATTGTCAATGAGGACGATTTCGTTTTTCGCCTTTCTGATCAAGTTTGAAATGAAGATGTAAGCGTCGAAGATCTGTCCGTCATAGAAGATTCCTTCGGAAGGATAATCTTCTTTTTTGTCAAGGCGGTCAAAGATTTCATTCATCTTCTTGTCAGATTCATTTTGATGGTATTCCATTTCAAGCTGGTGGTATTCGAGAGTCTCAATCCTTTTGAATACATTTTCATTTTCATTGATGAAATGCCTCATCCCGACGAACACCCGCATTATTCTGATGTTGGCTTCGATGGCCGTCGGCGAATGAAGGACGCCGCTCAGCATGGCGACACCTTGCTCGGTGAAGACGTACGGAAGATACTTGATATGTTGTCCTTGTTTTGAGTTTAAGGTCACAATTTGTGACCTTAAACTTGAGGTCACAAATTGTGACCTCAAGTTTTCGCACTCTTCCCATGTTAGCTGGAACATGAAGTCCTCGGGGAAGCGTTCAATGTTTCTGTTAACCGCCTGATTCAGTACTTTTGTGTCAACGCCATAAAGCACTGCCAAGTCGGAGTCAAGCATAACCTGTTGATTCCTAATTGTTTTGATGAGATTTCTGATTGAATTGTCGGGAATCATCAGGCTTGAGGTGCGTGCTTTTATCACGTCTTCGGCCCATGTTTTGAACTGGTTTATGCCCGAAGATTTCACTCGGTTTCCAATGAAAATTATCATTTCGAGATTGAAATAATCGATTAATCTTTCGATTTTTCTGTCTCCTTCCTGTTGAACTGTTCGGAATTTCCGAACAGTTCGCGACCTGTCAAACTCACCATTTTTGAAAAAATTTCTGATGTGTCCGCTGATATTCGATTTGCTTGAATCAAATAAAACGACCATCTGTGCCTGCGTCAGCCAGACAGTCCCGTCTTCAAAAACGACCTCCAATTTAATTCGGTCATTCGGCTGGTAAAATACAATTTCCTTCTCCATAGATCTAAACTTTCAATCATTTACGAAAAAATGGTTGCCAAACGACCGCCAAGAGGCGACATCATTCAGTAACCATTTCATCCTCGCTGCAAAAATAAGGAAATTTTCCAGACGGAGATGGAAAATCCCATAAAAAACTTATTTCTTCACAATCTTCTCCTCAAGCACTTTTTTGTCTTCAAGTGTGACTTTCATCACGTAAATTCCGGGTGCGATACCGCTGATGTCGGTGTTCGTTTCGTCACCAGAAACCGACACGATTCTCATTTCTTTCCCATCAGCCGAAAAAATTCCGGCCGACTTGATATTTTCGCCTTCGATTTTCACAAAAGAGGTTGCAGGATTCGGGTAAACCGAAACATTGGCATCCTGATTGTCATCAACGCAAAAAGTGGATTTTCTACATTTCAGTAACGTTTTTAAGTTTGACAATAATTTGACAGTTTTATTCGCAAAATTTACATCATCCGTCAAGTTTTGTCAATTCCTAAAATCCAGAAATGTTACTCCTAAAATCCTGAATTTTTCCGGTCACAGATAACGCTTCACGGCATCGCGCCAGACCATATAGCCTTTCCCGGTGAGGTGCAGGCCGTCGTTTGAATAATTGATGTTCATCTTCCCCTCCTCATCGGCGAAAAGCGAAAACAGGTCGATGTACGTGACACCTTCATCCTCGGCGACCTGCCTTAACAAATCGTTGGTGACGGGGATGTCTTTCCAGCGCGAGGTGTGACCACCGAACAGGCCGTAGTAATCGTTTGTAGGCAGAACGCTCTGAATGTAAATCTCTGTGTGCGGCGACTCCGCCTTGATTCTTTTCACAATCCGGCGTGTCTTCATGGCGACCGTGTCGGGATTGCCGCCCCGTCCCAAATCATTGATGCCGATCATCAGGAAAACCTTTGCCGGCCGACCTTTCGTGATTGTTTCCAGACGGTCGATGACGCCGTCGCACACATCGCCGCTGATGCCGCGGTTCTTGCAATACTCATTCTGGAACAACTCGCTCCATTCGCCGCCGTCGGTGATGCTGTTGCCAAGGAAAATGATGTCTTTTTCACTTGTCGGCAGCTCCTCAAACAACGTGGCTCGCTGTTCATAATACGTGCTGTGCCTGCGCTGCTGCGAAAAAACGTCTTCCGAAAGGGAAACAAACGCCAAGCAACAAACCATGCTGAAAATTATAAAAACATTTCGCTTCATATCGTAAAACATTAAATTTTGAGTCGAAAAATTAAAAAATTTAATTGCAAATAAATCTTTACAAATCCTGATGATGAGCCAAGAGTGAATCCAAGGCTCACACTATCAGTCTCATCAGTTCTTTCATCCCTTCCGAAGCACCTTTCTTTATATGTGTGATTTTCCGGTCGGTGTTGATGCGGACATCTTTCGGGTCAATGAGATAGACATCGGCGTTGTACGAGACGTAGTTCAGCAGTCCGGCGGCGGGATAGACGTTCATCGACGTCCCGATGATGACGAAGATGTCGGCTTTTTCGGCTTCACACGCAGCATCGCCGATTCTCGGCACATCCTCGCCGAACCACACGATGAAAGGCCGCAGCTGGCTTCCGTCACCGGCCTTGTCGCCCATCTTCACCTCAAACTCCTCCGGCTTCAGTTCCCTGATGTATCTCGGATTGTTCGGGTTGTAACTCGAACACACCTTCGTCAGCTCGCCGTGAAGGTGGATTATTTTATGACTCCCGGCTCTTTCGTGCAGGTTGTCAACATTCTGCGTCACGACGGTGACATCAAAATACTTCTCAAGCTCGGCGCAAAGCACATGCCCTTGATTCGGTTTCACGTCAAGAAGCTGTTTCCTTCTCTCGTTGTAAAAATTGATAACCAATTCAGGATCAGCCTCATAGCCTTCTATCGAGGCGACCTGCATGACGGGGTACTTCTCCCACAGCCCGTCGGAATCCCTGAAAGTGCTTATCCCGCTCTCGGCGCTGATCCCGGCACCTGATAAAATCACAAGTTTCTTCATAAGTATATATTTTTCCCGCAGATTCATTTAAAATCCCCGAGTCGTTTCATTTCATTCAAAACCATCCGCAGCTCCCCGAAAGTGTAGTCTTCGCCGAGAACGTCACGCGCCGCGCCCAACGACGCGTCCTGCGTCTCGGTGAAATATTCCACAATCGTGTCGTAATGCTCTTCCGTCATGAAATCCTTCGCGAAAGCGTAGCCTTTCAGAATCATCTCCGACACATGACCTTGAATCGTTGACAGCACCATGCCGCGGCGGTCGGCGATCTCTTCAAGCGTAAGTCCTTCATCAATAAGGCCTTTCGTGACAAGAACCGTGTCTTTCAAGTCAAGCTCGATCTTCGACTCCTCGTCATCGAACTCCATCTTGTTCATTCCCTGATGTTCAAGCACGATGTTCAGAATGTCGGAGCCGAACTTCTGGATTCTCGACGTTCCGACTTTCGACAGGGCTTTCAGTTCTTTCACCGTCGTCGGTTTTTTCTCGACAATGGCCTGCAGCGTCGTCGTCGGTATCACTCTCGGCCCCGGAATCTCCAATGCGGAAGCGACATCTTCGCGCCATTTCTCCAACGCCTTGAACAGTTTCATGTCGCTGCCGTAAAACTGCCTGCGTTTCAAAGTCGATGTGGTTTTCTTTCCAAGTTCCTCTGCCTCAACGATTTTCCTGTTTTTTATCTCAAGATAATTTTTTAACTCAAAGCCGTTTTTGCATGTTTCGAGACACGCTTTCGCAACCATGACGCTTCCCCGAAGCAGGTCAAGGGCTTCTTTAACCTGTTCGTTGACGGCGGCGTTGTCGGTCTGGAACGGCATTTCCAAGACCGCCTCGACGAAACCGATGTTTGAAAGGAAATACGCACAGCCTTTCGTTATACGTTCCTGCAACTGTAAATTATTGTTAATATGGAAGTTGTCTTGCAGAATCCTCGCCATCTGAACTTGGAATCTGTCGCCGACGTCAACCACGTTTTTATGGAACACCTGCTCTATCTCCGGCAACTCCTTCGAGACCGACTTTTCAAAACTGCCGCGGTTTTTATAGACTATTCCGATTATTTTTCCGAGGCCGGATTCGATTTTATGGAAATCGAAAAGCTCGAAAAGCATCTCCGCCTCGTACTGCACCTTGTTGTATTCAAACTGTTCCTCATTCGGCTCCATTGACGGGATGGTATCGGTGAACTGGTTGATTTTCAAATCGTTGAAAAGTCCGTTTTGAGAAAGTCTCGTCTTAAGCACCAATCCGTCGAGCGAAGTGCAGCGGCTCAACGCGACGTAAACCTGCCCGTGCGCGAAGGCGAGGCTCGCGTCGAGGATCACGTTTTTGAACGTCAGACCCTGGCTTTTGTGAATCGTTATCGCCCACGCCGTCTTCAGCGGGATCTGGGTGAAGCTGCCTATCTCCTTCTCCTCGATTTCTTTTGTGTCCTTGTTGATGTTATATTCAAAATTCTGCCACGTAACCGGCTCGACCTTAATGACTTCGTCATCGCATTTCACAAAAAGCCCGTCGTCTTTGTCGTAGCTCACGATCTTCCCGATCTTGCCATTATAATAAAGGTGTTCGCGCGACGGGTCGTTTTTCACGAACATCACCTGCGCCCCGACTTTCAGTTCAAGCACCGGCTTTGTCGGGTACGCGAGTTCCGGAAACGTTCCTGTTATCTTCGCCTCGAACTTTATCGTCTTGGAAGTCAAGGCGTTGAGTTTCGATTCGTTGATTTCATCGACCTGACGGTTATGTGTCATCAGTGTGATGAAACCGTCTTTTTCGTCGGGTTCGAAATCAGGTCTGCAATGGCTGTTGAGAACCGCAAGGCTCTCTGCATCAAGGCAGTTGTTACGGACTTTATTCAGAATATCAATGAAATCGCCGTCCGACTGCCGGTAGATATGTTCGAGTTCGATGCAATAATAACTTGTCTTCTGAAGCACGTGGCTGTCGAAGAAATACACCGATTTGTAATACGGTTCGAGCAGTTCCCATTCCTCCGGTTTGGCGACGGGTGCGAGCTGGTGTATGTCGCCTATCATGAGGACCTGCACGCCGCCGAACGGTTTGTTGCTGTGCCTGACGCGTCGCAGCACGGCATCAACAGCGTCAAGGAGGTCGGCGCGAACCATCGAGATCTCATCAATGACGAGGAGGTCGAGCGAGCGCATGATTTTCAATTTCTCTCCCGAAATCTTCTGATACTGAGCTGATTGCGCCCTCACCTGCGTTTCGTTCCTCACGGCGGCGGTGTCGTTCAGCGCATCTTCCGGCAGCTGCGGGCCGAACGGAAGCTGAAAGAACGAGTGTATCGTCACGCCGCCCGCGTTGATGGCGGCCACGCCCGTCGGAGCCACGACCACGTGCCGTTTGTACGTGTCCTTGGCGAGATTGCGAAGAAACGTCGTCTTGCCCGTACCCGCCTTCCCCGTGAGGAAGATGTTCATATTCGTGTAACGGACAAACTTATCGACCATCTCCAACTTCTGATTCTCAACTCTTTGCGTCTGCATGACTTTCCCGATTTTTCGGTGACAAAATTATATAAAATAACCGAATGCCGCCGCAACTTTTTTCATTAAAGATTTTGTTGAATTTTTGTAAAAAATTATCAAATTTTCTTTAACAATTCCTTTCATTTTCAAAATATTGCGACTGAATGACTGTGTCGTCACTCATATTTTCATTTGAATTTGACACATCATAATGAAAAATAGACTAATTTTGCCGCCCGGAATGAAGAACGTTTTTAAATCGACGCCGTTTTTGGCCATTGTCACATGCCTGCTGTGGGGTTCGAGTTTCGTCCCGACCAAGACAGGCCTTCAGTTCATGGACGCGCCGCTGCAATTCGCGGGCTACACCTTTGTCATATCAGGTATTTTCATGATGCCTTGGGCTAAAGTCGGAAGACATTATCTCCGGCAGTTCATCGACAATTTCCCGACAATGCTTAAGGTCGCAATATTTTCAATATCAATTCTTTACGGCTCGTATTACACTGGTATGAAACTGACCGACGGCTCCATCGCCTCGATGATTGTCGGATGCCAGCCGTTCTTCGTCGCCATCCTCGCACATCTCATCCTTAGAAACGAGAGGTTCAACACGCCGAAAATCATAGGGATGACGCTTGGAATCGCCGGCATCCTGGTGGTGAGCTGGCCGAACTTCAGTAACATACAGCTGACGGGGTTCACTTCCGCATTGGGAATCATCCTGATTATAATCGACTGTCTGTCAGCGGCATACGGAAACATCATCGTCTCGCAAATCGACTTCATGAAAGTTGACATCAAGGTGCTGAACTCGGCGGCCTCGCTGCTGGGAGGCATAATCCTGCTGCTTTTCGCATATCCGGTCGAAGGCGTGGCCAAGCTCCCGAAGGAAACGGATTTTTACATCTCGCTCGGCGCGATGGTGTTCATAACAGTGGTGACGACAATCATCTGGATGCGGCTGCTGTCAAGGGAGAACGTTAAGGTTTCGAGCCTGAACATGTGGAAGTTCATCCTGCCGTTGGTGGGCAGCTTCGAGAGCTGGATCTTCCTGAAAGGCGACAACCCCAATGCGTATTCCATTGCAGGACTGATAGTTATAACGATGTCGCTGCTGATTTTCTTTGTCGATAAAAAACAGAAAAATTAATTCGCTCCGTATCGAAAAACGCCGTATCTTTGCCACCGCTATGAAAACAGAACATATTGCAATATGAAAATCGGCGTTGCGGTCTGCCTGATGCGGCGGACAGGGTGATTGCAATTACCCCCCCCCGTGTAAAATATTGTAAATCAATCACTTATATTACAGACAAGAATATAGCCTCCGGCATCGTGCCGGGGGCTTTCGGCGTTTTTTTCAGATTAGAGACAAGAGATGAAAGTTAAGAG
>JAKSMX010000046.1 GCA_024400305.1 Bacteroidales bacterium
AATCATCACTATTAGAAAAAACTGAACCGTCACGCCTTTTGCCGCGCCTTTTCAGTCTCTCTGATCCATTCCAGCTCCCTGATCCTCATCGCCCATTCCTGATCGTCGAGGCTCTCGGGGTCTTCGATGTGCAGGTAATAACGCAGTTGCGCATCCGCTTTCCTGATGTATTCCCCGGCCCCTATCCTGGCGGACTCTAAAGCTTTTTTATCGCAGCGGCTTTGATGTTTATAAGCGATGCCATCTGGCCGCTTGCGCCCATGAACTTGCCGTCATCGGTGATGATAGTCTCATCGCCGCCGAGTTTGCAGTTTTTCATAAGAGCTTCGATATAGTCCAATCCGCCGTTCTTTGCGGTTGCCGAAGCATAGCTCAGGTCTTTCCTTGTGGGTTTGCGCACATAGAGAACGCCGTCTTCCACGATGATGGCGTACACTTCGCCATGTTCCTCTTTCCAGGCTTCAATTTGTTCTGGTGTCGCCTGTCCCACCATCTGTTTTGTTTCGTCCATGATTTTTTTGTTTATTGACCCCCGCCAAAAGACGGGGGCATGTTTTACATTTTACGCAGGAAAATGAACGGAAGCGCGTGTTCGCTGTGGTCATCGCCCTGTTTGATTTCCTGAGGTTCTTCGGTGAACTGTACGCCAAGCAGCTTGTCGGTGTGCATGATGTCTCCCTTCAAAGGGTTGCCGTAACAAACCGTGATGTTGATTTGCAGGTCAAGGATCGATTTTGTCGGGCTCGCCTCCTGCAAGGCAAGCAGCTCACTCATGTTCACGGTCAACTCCCCCGAATGGGATTTGTTGCCTTTCTGGATGGCGTAAGGCTCGTTGCCCTTGCCATAAATGGGTGTTTTAGCCTGACTGGTGCTGTACTTCACACCACGTGCGGCGACAAGCAATCTTGTCCCGATAAGGATTGAAACGTCAGACCATTCGTATTCTCTTGTGTCAAACATAATGTCTCCTTTCTTTATGCTGTTGTTTGGAATCCGAGTTCAACTTCGATATAATCGCTGTAACCGTACGGTCTCACCCTCAACGATGCGCCAAGCCTTGATGTGGCGACAATGTTCTGGTCAGGGTTGACGTATGCCACAACACCTGTGTCATTGTCATCTTCCGGATTGACACCGAGATTGCCGACGCTTGTCATCTGGTTGATGATGGCACTTTCCATCAAAGTCTCAAGGTTCTTTGCGATGGTAGGGTCAATCTTGCCGTCGCCGGTGACTGCGATTTCGTCGCTCACCTGCTCGAGCATGGCGATATAGGCGACGCGGTAAGCCTTGTCGATGGTCCTCCTGCGTGGAATCAGGCAGTAATCATCTGAAGCCGCGGTGGCCAGTTTGTCACCGCTCCAGTAGTAACCGCCTTTGCCGACGAATGTGCGCGGGCAGATGAATCCGGCATCGTGGATAACATCAGGCTGTGCGCTTTCGGCAACGGCAGAGCCGATATACATTGTGGTGGCTTTGATGGCGCCGTTTTTGACGCGCGACACCTTGCGGTGTACCGGGATTCTGGCAATCAGGCCGCCGAGAAGCCCAACGGCGGCGCCTTTCGAGTTCGCCACGGTGTCGCCGATGACGACACAGACGCGGTTGTTTGTGAGCTGCGACAGGTTCGGCAGACTGGCTGCCGTGCCTGTATAGTGGCGGCCTTCAAGGATAACGATGACAGGTGACATAAGGCTTTCTGTAGCCTCTTCAGCCAAGGCTTGCGCCTTGGTTATGGCGGTTTCGACTTTGGTATCGATGGCGTGTGTCGTCGTCGCCGTGTAGCCTGTCGCGTCAGTGACCTTGACAAGGAGGGTGCGTATGTTGCCGGCCGCATACTCGATCAACGGCCAGGCATACGGTTTTGTCTTGTCAACAAGGTTTTCCACTGTCACGCTGGCGGCTGCGCCGCGGAGATACAGTTTGGTGCCTTTCGGCGCCGTTTCGTAAAACTCCTTGACGCATTTATATACGTTGGCATTGGGCCCTGTGGATTCCGGGGTGATACCCAACGCCTCAAGCTCCTTGAGCGATGTGATAAGATAGTTGGTGTCAAGGGCAAAGGTGCTTGGCACGGCGACAGCCGTGCAAATCAAGCCGGTGCACCCGTCATCCATCGCCTCCACACCACCGATGGAGCCGTTGGCGAAATTGATTCTTACGTATGGTAAACTCATGTCTCTTGTTTTAATGTCGTTTAATCAGTGTTTGTATGATTATCAAAAGGAACAGGACGGCGGCCACCGCCCACCCTGTCTTCCCGGAAGATGACGGAACCTCTGTGATTCTCTCGACATCCACGGTTTTTGTTATCGTATCAGTGCGCCGCTCGCAAACGGTGTCGTGCACAATGAGCTCGCGCCATAATATGTGCCATCTCTCTTTGATGACGGTGTCAGACTTCTCACGTATAACAACACTGTCAAAAACATATACAGAATCAATCTGCCGGTAGTTCGATGACGCTTCGTCGGAATGAAACTCATTTTGTCGCGCCGCACTCATCGTCTGAATGCTTCTGCATCTCGTTAATGACAGGGCAATTATCACTATGAGGGCAACTGTTAGCCTGTTTGATAACCTTTTGTAGCACATTTACATTTTTTGTTAATCGAATTATATTCACCTTTAACGGCTCGACTATGAACTCTTGGAACGTTGACATAACGTTTCTGTCATTGTCGGCCTTCATGCGTTCAACCTCCGCTTTGGCTTTTTCCGCCTCCGCTTCAGCTTTTCTCACCGTGGCTTTTAGTGTCGCGACTGTCACGATCAATGTTCCGCCAAGTACAAGATTCAGTATAAGACTGATTATTTGAAGCCAGCCATTCATATTCCAAACTCCTTTCTGACATCGAAGCACGGGCAATCCTTACCGGGGTCAAGTTCATTGTGCCCGCAGACATCAGCCCACGGATATTTCGCCTTGAAATCCTTGACGTATGAAAGCAGCGCGTCTTTCTGCGCCTGCGTTCTTGTGTCTTTCGGTTTCCCGTTACGGTCACAACCGCCGACATATACAATATGCCTGCTTGTGCCGTTGTAGCCTCTGGCGCCGTTGGTGACCTCCCATGAATCGACAAATGGGTCTTCGTTGTTATCGACCAGCCTTTCCACCGAGCCGTCAAGATGGATGATGTCGGTATAGCCGACTTGTCTCCACCCACGGCCGACAGGTGCAGGGCTGCAATGCCAACGGCGAATGTCGGCTGCGGTTACCTCCCTGCCTTCAGGGGTGGCGGTGCAATGGATGACAAGTCGTTCTATGCGTTTCATCTTTCAACTCGTTTATGGGGTCACCTGATAGATAACGGCCACGCCTTTCTTGTCGTTGCGGATATACTTGCCACCGGCACGTACAAGTGCGCTCATGACATCGCCATAGTAAAGGGCGTCCTTCTCGTTTTCAAACAGCTCATGGTTACCCAATGCACGGCTGACGCAGTCTTCCTGCCATGCAAGACCGGCAGCCGAGTCGGTTGCCCCTGCGCTTGATGGCATGGAAGTGCCGGCTGCGACAACACGGAAGACAGTTGAACGCATGTAGAAGTCGAAGCCGTAAAGCTTGCCGACGACACCGCGCTGCGCGTCAACGGAGGCGTTGAAGGCGGCTGCCTCGCTTTCGCTCAGGCTCGCCAGAAGCTGGTTGTACATTACGGCGTCAAGAAGGATGCAGCGGCCTTCCTGCGGGACATCGTCAAGGTCAAAGAGGTTCTTGACGGCGAGGACATCCGCTTTGGTCATTGCCTGGCGGTTGCCCGTGGTCGTTGCGAGGTGTGACGGGGTCGCCGCGCCTGATGTGCCGACTTTCGCATAGCCCGACGGCACCCATGACAGGGCGAGGTCTATGTGGACGCTGTCAGCCAGAGCAGACTTCATCTGCTTCAGGACGCTTTCTCTCTTGTTGTAGGAAAGTTCAACCTGTTCGGCGTTCTGGATGTGCACCGGGTTGGTCGAGTACTCGTTGATGTCGTACGTCAGGTCGTAGTCGGTGCGCTGGGAAGCCGATGCCGGGAATACGGAACGGTTTTTCGTTACTGATGGTGCGCTACCTGCGTTAGGCACGTGAACGGTTTTGTTGGTCACGAATGCCGAGTGGTCGATTGATCTTGCAGCGAACGTGTTGCTCGCAAACAGGAGTTCAACAATACTGTTGAGCCAGATTTGTCTCTGTAGTGCCATGTTGTTAGTGTTTTTCGTTAAACTTCTCTTGGTATTTCTGATTGTAGATCTCCGGGAATTTCGTCTTGAGTTCATACAGGCGGTCCGCCTTGTCAAGCTCATCCCAGCTCATCTTGCACAGGTTGCCGGCCTCTGTTCCGGAAGGTGCGGCCTCCATGGGTTTCCTGTCAGGCAGTGAGGCCAATACGGCTTTTGTGCCCTCATGGTCAAGCTCAAAGAGCTTTTCAAAGTGCGGCTTCGCCTTTGCGTCGATGCGGCCTTTTCTAACCGCCTCATTCAGCAAACATTCCACCTCGTTCTTTCTTGCTGCAGCTTCAGCCTCTTCATGTTTTTTGAGCTTGAGCTTCAGCGATGCGTTCTCGTCTGCCAATGTCTTGATTCTGTCATCCTTCAACTGGATGGCGTCAACGCATGACTGCGAGTCGGCATTTTCGGCTAAACCGAGTTTCAATGCAATCTCC
Source organism: Bacteroidales bacterium (assembly GCA_024400305.1). Taxonomy (GTDB): domain Bacteria; phylum Bacteroidota; class Bacteroidia; order Bacteroidales; family F082; genus Limimorpha. The sequence continues at coordinate 4,644 of JAKSMX010000046.1, forward strand.
TTTGACATATTATTGATTTTAGGCCCTATTGCCAGATTCGGCAATTCGGACAGGTTAACAATTTCGCTGTTGTCATCATACAAAACAACCGTGGCGTTCGAGTTCGACGGTATGTCGCAGATGGATATTTCCAGAAGCCGGCATTTTATCACGGTGGCGGTTGTCTGACCCTCTTTCAGCAACGACGGCTCCGAAGACCATTCCAACGCCCTGAAGCCCATCGAACATGCGTTGAGTATCCCCGCCTCGTACTTCTGTTTGATTCTGACGGCGAACTCATCGTTCTCGTCAAAAACAGGTTCACCGGTCAACACACCGTTCTCAACACGCAGATCCTTCCACTTCCCGATTGGAAGCTGGTCGTGCACCGTGCCGGAGCCATAGCGGTTGTGGTTGTAAAGCATCACCGGGTTCCTCGAAAAAGCCTCAAGGTCTATGCCGTCGGTCTTCACCCAGAATCCCTGACTGTTGATACTCTCATCGCTTATTACAATTCGTTTCATAGCTGTTTTTCGCTGTTTTTCGCTGCAAAAGTCCCGCTTTTCACACAATGCGACAAAAAGCGTGAACATTTTATTCACACTTTTTTATAAATCAAATGTTTAGATGGAATTTTGCAGCACAAAACTCACAAAAAATGGCTTCGAGAAAAGAATTGACAGAAAAAAAGGCGCAGGCCTACCGCCTCTTTATGGCGGGATACTCACAAAAAGAGATTGCCGAACAATACGGCTTGACCGAAACGACGGTGTCGCGCTGGGTCAACGGCGAAGGATGGAGAGACCGGCTCGCCGAGGAGAAGACCTCCAGCGTGGAGCTGGCAAACTCCATGATGCTCGCCGCCAAGAAAATGACAGAGGTCATCATCACCGAAATAAACAAGCCCGAATACAACATTGACTCTATAACAAAGTGTTCCGACAATGTTGTAAAAATCATGGCGAGTGCCGAACGTATCGCCAACACCATAAACAAGGCGACAGTTATCGATGTTCTCACATCGCTTGACAGATGGCTGCTTGAACGCTCTAAGACAGACAAAAACCTCACCCCGGAATTGCTGTCCGTCATCAACCGTTACCACCAGGAGTACATTATTCACATCCAAAACCGCAGCTGACCATGGCAAACGCCGCCAGAAGGAAACAACAGGAAGCCGAATGGCTGGAATTGTGCTCGCGCATACAAGCCGCCACATCAACATTGACGGGTGTCACGTCGCCTGACCGTGACAAGCGTATTGCCAAATCCCGCAAGGATTACGACTGTTTCGTCAAGACCTACTACCCGCACCTTGCAGCCAAACCGACTTCCAAGTTCCAGAAAGAGGCGGCCAACTATGTGCTTAAAAACGACAGGGCGCGTGCCGTCTTCGAATGGGCGCGCGGACATGCGAAGTCAACGCATATCTCCATGATGATACCGATGTGGATATTGTCGCAGGAGAGCCACACACCGCTGACGATGGTGCTTGTCTCCAAATCGCAGGATGCCGCCAAACAGCTTCTGGCAGACCTCCAGGCGGAGTTTGAATCCAATGAGCTCTACAAAACCGATTATGACATCAGGCGCGGTGACGGCATCTGGAGCGACGGGCGTTTCTCGACATCAGACGGCTCAATGTTCATTGCTCTCGGCCGCGGCCAGTCCCCGCGTGGCATCAAGAAATCAGGCCGCCGTGTCAATTACATCGTAATCGACGACATTGACGATGACGAAATGGTTCTCAACCCCGCACGTGTGGAGAAAACGACCGACTGGTGCCTGTCGGCCCTGTACGGTACTATGGACGCAGGCCGCGGACGTTTCGTGCTTGTCGGCAACCGCATAGGCAAAAAATCAGTACTCGGCAACATAGCCGAACGCCCGGGTTTCCACCACACCGTTGTCAACATCCTTGACAAACAGGGCAACCCGTCATGGAAAGAGAACTTCACCAAAAAAGAGGTTGAACAGATGCGCCTTGAGATCGGGGAAAGACGTTTCCAGAAGGAGTACATGAACAACCCCGTCAACGAAGGCACGATATTCGAAAAGAAATATATCCGTTACGGCAAGATGCTCCCGTTGCGCCAGTACCGCGCAATCGTGGCGTACACCGACCCTTCGTTCAAGGCGTCATCGACAAACGACTACAAAGCCACAATGCTTGTGGGCATCACGAAAGAAGGCGCATACCACGTATTACGCGCATTCGCCGACCAGACCAAAGTAACCGTCATGGTCGGGTGGCACTACGAAATAAGGTCGTTCATCGGCGACACCCCCATCAAATATTACATGGAGGCCAACTTCATCCAGGACATGATTCTCGACGAGTTCAAGCGCGTCGGCGGTGAGGTTGGTGTCCAGATACCCATCATCGGCGACAGGCGCAGCAAGCCGGACAAATTCGCGCGTATCGAGGCTATGCAGCCTTTGTTCCAACGCGGCGAAGTCGTCTTCAACGAAGACTGCAAAGGCGAACAGGGATTTGAGGTGCTCGAGGAGCAGCTGCTGCTGTTTGAGAAAGGCTCGAAAGTCCATGACGACGCACCGGACGCCCTTGAGGGTGCGATATGGATATTGTCTAACAGAATAAGAATCAGCGACAGCCGCTATGTTGTGGGACGTCGCGCAAATTGGAAATACTAATGTCATTCATCACAGTAGAAGAAATGAAGACCGTCATCTATGAACACGTCATGGATGACATATCGGCCGAAGACGACGCTACGGTACAGCAGTGCATCGAAGCCGCCACCGAAGAAATGGAGGCTTACCTGTCAAGCCGCTATGATGTCGCCGCCATATTCTCAGCCACGGGCGACGACCGCAACAAGCTCATCCTTGAGAACACCAAAGTCATTGCGGTATGGCATCTCATCCGCCTCTCCAACTCGGAACTGATCTACGAGCAGTGGAAGGACCGCTACGACCGTGTCATCAGCTTTATGGAAAAAGTGGCGGACGGCACCCTCGCACCGGTGCTGCCGATCGCAGCCGACGACGACGGCACACCGCTGATCAAGGCGCGTTTCGGCTCAAACCCCAAGTTCAACCACAATTACAATTAAAACCATGCCTTTCGATTTGTTTAAATTCTTCGGCGCGGGAGAGACCGCAGCCGCCGGCAGGACCGAGCGTCTTTCGAGGTCAGAAAAAAGAACCGCCATGCGTGTGATACGCAGGCAGGAGGCCATTGTCAGGCAGGATATAGCCAGATGGCGGTCGGCCCGCCTCGAGGCGACAAGAACCGACGAGCCGCGCCAACATCTTCTCCAGACATTATACGATGAAGTGATGCTCGACGCCAAGATGACATCACAGACAGGGCTGCGCATCAGCAAATCGCAGTCGGCCGACTGGGCGATGAAGAGCGGCGACACTATCGACGAAGAGGCCACAAAGAACTTGCAGGACACCTGCATCTACGACAAACTCGCACGGTATATCGTCGAAGCCAAGTTCTACGGCCATTCCGTGGTGCAGTTCTCATTCGACAAGAACGGAAACCCCGACCTGGAGCTTGTGCCGCGCCGGAACATATCGCCCGCGACCGGTTATTTCTACCCGGATGTTTACAGCTTCGAGAAAGAACCCTACCGCGACCGTCCTGATTTCGGACGGTGGATCCTGGAATTCTGTCCGGACAAGTTCGACCTCGGCCTTCTCAACAAAGCAACGCCATACGTCCTGATGAAGAAGTTCGCGCTGAGCTGCTGGAGCGAGCTGTGCGAAATCTACGGCATCCCGCCCCGTGTCATGAAGACGAACACATCGGACACCGCCATGCTTGACCGCGCGGAGCTGATGATGAAGGAGATCGGATCAGCCGCCTATTTCATCATCGACACCGAAGAGGATTTTGAGTTCGCCGAAGCCAGCAACACCAACGGCGATGTATATAAGAACTTCATCTCAACCTGCGACGAACAGATATCGCTCCTGAACCTCGGCGCCGTCCTCGGACAGGACACCATCAACGGCAACCGTTCCAAAGAGGAGTCATCCACCGACCTCATGGAGATTGTCGTCGAGGCAGACAAAAGGCAGATCCAGTATTATATCAACCAGGTTGCCATACCGGCCCTCGAAAGTCTTGGCATAATCAAACCGGGGCTGCGTTTTGAGTACGCCAAAGCCACCGACACCGAAAGACTCTGGAACATGGTCTTCCAGGCTTCAGCCTATTATGAATTCGATGTCGAGTGGCTGAAGCAGACATTCGGCATGGAGATTACGGGGCCGCGCATGGCTGCAACCAACCAGAACGAGGGGCTGAAGTTCAATTTTTTCGGCTGAGCCCCTTCTACAAGGGGCTGCACAATGCCATCCGGGAACTGTACGGCAATGACGCGGTGACTCTTTCAGATGATGATAAAAAGATTTTCAACAGGGTTTCAAACGCCTTTCAAACAGCCGCCAAATGGCTGTACGACAAAAAAACTTTCACGCCAGACATGTTGTCAGAACCGGAACCGGTTGAGCTGATTAAGGCTACACATGATGTGCTTGCCTCCGAACTGTCCGCAATCGGGCTCAAGATTCCGGCTGAGATAACACAGACACTGGATGACAATATTTTCCTGTTCTCAGGGTTTAAGACTTACCACGAAATGAACGACGCCTCGCGTCTCCTGAAAGACGATGACGGTGGATTCAAGCCTTTCGGCTCTTTCCTTCAGGACATCCAATCAATAGACTCGCAATACAACCAGAACTATCTTTATGCCGAATACAATTTTGCCAAAGCAAGTACGCAAATGGCCGTCAAATGGCATGACATAGAAAAGGACGGCGACGACTACAACCTGCAGTACCGCACCGCTTCCGACGGCCTCGTCCGCCCGGAACATGCAGCCCTCGAGGGGGTGACGCTGCCGCCCTCCGACAAATTCTGGGACGAGTACTATCCGCCCAACGGATGGAACTGCAGATGCACCGCCGTACAGGTGCTCAAAAACAAATACGCCGCAAGCGATTCAGACCAGGCGTGCGCGGCGGGTGAACGCGCCACCACACAGATAGGCAAAAACGGCGCGAACAAAGCTGAAATGTTCCGTTTCAACCCCGGAAAGGCCGGCAAGATCTTCCCTCCGAAGCATCCGTACTACAAAGCACCAGACGAGGCAAGGAAAGAAATCGGCGATGCAATCGAAAACGTGAGGATGGAAAAGGCAAGAGCACGCAGAAAGCAGATTAAGGCGGAGGCAATGAGCCTTAGAGATGAAAAACCAATCATAAACAAGCAATCCGGACTTTCGATAAGCATAACCGGAGGCGGCATTGACGAGTTCCTAAACCAGCCACACAAGCATTACGCTGAAAAGAACGAAATGCTGCTGAATATCCGCACCGTAGTGGAAGAGTCAACATACATGGGTGTATCAACGCACAAGGGAAAGACCGCGCACATTTTTGAGACGGAACTGTATGGAGAAAAAACCTATATAATTGCAACGGAGGTAAAAGGAAGAGGAATAAGCCTTTACAGTATATCAGACAGTGACAACGTACTAAAAGGAATTAAAAAACCCACCTGAGACTGGTTCTTGGAATTACAATCCAAGGCAACATCACAAGTGGATTCCACTTGGCAAAAATACATCTTTTTTAAACATACAAACAAATAAATTTAAAAAAATGGAAAAATTTACAACAAAAGTCGTCGATGATGAGATATTCACGACGGAAGCACCTCTCAATGAGGTGGAACTGAAGGAAAGAGCCGAGGCACTCGGCAGGAAATACGGCGGCGAGGTGCGCCTGGCGCAGGTGGTGGCTTACGTACCCATACTTGTAAAAGACGGAACTGTATGGAGAAAAAACCTATATAATTGCAACGGAGGTAAAAGGAAGAGGAATAAGCCTTTACAGTATATCAGACAGTGACAACGTACTAAAAGGAATTAAAAAACCCACCTGAGACTGGTTCTTGGAATTACAATCCAAGGCAACATCACAAGTGGATTCCACTTGGCAAAAATACATCTTTTTTTTAACATACAACAAAAAAAATTAAAAAAATGACAGACCTGCAAAAAAAAATCCTGAACGACCTGCGTGTTGAGCTGTCGGAAGAGTTTGACAGGAACTTCCAGCGCAAGGCTTTTTTCGACAGAAGATGGCCGCCGCGCAAGATGAACCGGCCGGGGTCACTGCTCATGGTCACAGGCACGTTGCGCCGCTCCATCAGATGTCAGGTCAACGCCGACAGTGTCATGTGGGAATCGTCAGAAAAATACGCGTCATTGCATAACGACGGCGGAACCCTGACGGTGACCGCGAAGATGAAGCGTTTTTTCTGGTACAAATACAAAGCCACCAACGATGAAAGCTGGAAATGGATGGCGCTCATGAAAACAGGAGCCGTCATCACCGTGCCGCAGAGGCAGTTCCTCGGCGACCACCCTCAAGTGAGGAAAGCCGCCGAAAGAATAATAAATGACAACCTGCAAAAAGCGGCGAACGCCATCATCAAGAACTTCAAGCCCTAACCGATGTACTCCATCTGATTTGTGCTTCCCTTGAAAACATATTCCAGCAGAAATAAACAGAAAAGCCCCCGAAATCTCGGGGGCTTTTTCAATGTCATTCGTCCGCTTCGGGGTGGGCGGCCCGCCACACGGCGTCGCGCAGGGCCTTCACCCAGTAGATGTTGTCGCCCTCGCGGCGGCCCGGCACCGCGCCGCCGGAATTGTCGAGAATGCCTTCGATGTACTCGAAAACCACCTCGTCGAGCACCGAGGCGATGTGGTCGCAGTCGGTCTCGAATGTGAGAAGGGCGGTCAGTTCCTTGAGGTCAAGCTCCTGTCTCATCTCGCGCCCCCTTTCCCCTCGGCCGCCTTCAGGCGCGTGTATATGTAATCGGTTATCGTCCGAGCGCTCACGCCGTCGAGCATGGCGTAGAAGTCCTCCATGTTGACCAGTATCTCCATGTTGAGGCCGGCATCGACGTTGAAGTCGCTCACTTTCATCCTGATCTTCATCTCGCGCCTCCTTCCTCCAGCTGAAGCATCCTGCTGTGTGTCTTGAGCTTACGGCTGCCGCTCACAAGGAGACGCAGCCCTGTTATGGTGGTGAACCACGCCGGGTGGGTGTTGCCGAAGACGAATATCTTGCGCACGATGGCGGGGTTGGCCTCGCGCAGCCGTCCGACGGTCTGCGAGGTCTCGGTGCCGGTCTGCATGGCGCGGAGTATGTCGCCCACCGAATACCACTCCACATCCTCATATTCTATCACGCGGACGGTCGTCGTGCCGAGCCACTTGGTGTCGTAAGGCTCGCAGCGCAGGTCGAGCCAGTCGCCCTTGCGCGGGTCGGCGCAGCCGCGGCCCGCAAACGCATACCTCCCCGTCTTGCGTATCGACGGCAGCACCTCCGAAGTGACCCACTTGCGGAACGCCTTCGCCTCAGGCTTCCGGCTCTGGAAGATCAGGTTGTAAAGACCGCTCTCGTTCACAACTGAAATTGATTGCTTGCCTCCAAGGGTATCGGTAGTAGCGACCCCCTTTTCGTCATCATCTAATCGGCTGATTGCATCATTGTGATTAACGATGTTTAATGCCATGCATACATCTTTTGCGACAAACCAAGGGTTGTTATCCTTGATTTCGACCCTGACGGGCTGGTTGGTTGGGTTGAAGGTGTATTCCTTCATTGTCGGCAGTTGGTTGCCAGCCTCATTCTTATCGTATAGCATATTATAAGAATTGTGATAAAAAAGCAACGCCCCCGTAGGTGTGCTATTCCACATACGCAGGGCGTTATTGGTTGCGGGCGTTTCCGTCGCCGCCACCGTAGAGGCGTTGCCGTTTATCGGTTCAAATTAATTTCGTGTGATTTGCCCCGATTGTATATGAAATAGCGGGGCAAAAGTACACATTTTTTCAACATGTCAAGAGAAAAGTTGAATTTTTTTTTAATGTATCCGGGCGATTGCATCGCCCTTGCAGTTGCTGCGCAACGTTGCACTCATTGCAC
>JAKSMX010000047.1 GCA_024400305.1 Bacteroidales bacterium
TGATTTTTTTTATTAACCGGCCTAAAAATCCAAAATTTTTATGTAAGTTTGCGACGATAAAATTTTAAAAATATGAATAAAAACTGCATCTTGCTTTTCACTTTGCTGCTTTTGCCAGTATTTGCTGAAGCTCAGAACATTTATTACTCGACTTATTTTAACGTGGGCGGCAATCAGGCTGCGCGCCTGTATAATAATGGGGAGATGATTTTCGAGTCGTATATGGCCGGTGAAAACCATTACATCAGTTCGGTTGTCTCGGATGGGAACGGAAATGTTTACTGGGCTGACAACAACATGACCGCAAATGTCACCACGGTTTATAAAAATGGTGAGATGTTCGTCATGCGTGCCGACTGCCAGATAAACGGGATGTCGTGGTCGGAGGAAGACGGCGGACATCTTTTCGAAGCCTGCTGCGTTTTTAATGGCGATGTGTCGGCCGGAGTGTGGCGCGATGATGAGACGGAACCGAGATTCACTTTTGGAGACGGCTCTGTTTCTACAAATATTGAAAATACGATTTATGTCGATGATAAGGTGATGTGGCTTGACTATCAGCAATATACAATCGGATGTGTGGAAAATATGATGGGTTCCAAAGCTGTCTGCTACCGCAACGGAGGCTCTGGTACTGAAAATGGTTACACATATAACATAGGTGACGAGACTCATTATTCGTATGCCTGTGATGTCGCTTTGCGTAATGCCGAACTTTATGTCCTTTATGCCGAACTCAATGATAATTATGTCTTTACATCGAAAATTTGGTGCAACGGAGAGACGCTTTGCACTTTCGGCGACGGAGTTGAGAACTGTTACGTGAACTCAATGGCGTTCGATGGCGGCGACATCTACGTCTGCGGCTTCGTCGGAGATGATGACGCCCGCAGCAAAATCTGGAAAAACGGCGTGGTGATTTGCGATTTCGCAGCCGCTGAAGTTCCGATGGAAAATATAGTGGTGAACCATCATGGAATATTTACGGCAGGAGATGAGAAAGTCTGCGTTGACGGCGAGGTCTTTTATACGACGGAGGCAACTTCCGCACTTTGCGTTGAGACCGAATGTGTTGATTATGAAGGCGAAGTCATCTTTGAAGATAACTTTGAACGCGGCGAGTCGAACTGGGCTTGCTGGACGGTTTACGACATCGACGATGCCAATTACGGCTATCAGTCGTATTGGGACAGAAACAGCGAGTTCGCTGCAAACGGCGACTACAGCGCGTCACATCGTTTCGGCGAATACGGAAATCAGGAAGGCTGGCTCGTGAGCCCGGAAATTGTTGTCGAAGCGGATAATTATTCAAGTTTGGCATTGAGTTTCAAAACTTTAGAGAAGTACAGCGTGGTGTTTAGTTACAGTGCGGTCAAAATCTCCACTTCAGGTTCGGATCCTCTGACTGACGATTTTGAGACCGTTTGGGAGCAAACTCCTGAAAACGCCTCCGAGGAATGGAAAGACGTAGATGTTGATTTGACGCAATATCTCGAAAATGAAAGAATCTGGATTGCCTTTGTCTTTGAAGACGGCGACTTGGGTCACTGCTGGTTCATCGATGATGTGGTTGTTGACGGGCAACTTGATGGAGTGGGGGAGAATGTTTCTGAAAATCAAAATGTTGTCCCGAATCCGGCGTCTGATTTCATCCGTCTTGAAGGTTTTGAAGACGGCTCGGAAATTGAGATTTACAACTCGCTTGGCCAGCTTGTTCTGTCGAAGAGACATTCTGAAAATGAAATGATTGATGTCTCAAATCTTGCTTCGGGAATTTATTTTTTGAAAAATGGAAGCCGCTCGCTGAAGTTTGTCGTGAAGTAATTCGTGATAGATACAAAAAAAGACCAATAAATAATTAATGTGAACTTGGGCAATATGAAAAAAGGACCGTCATATCAATAATGGCGATCCTTTTTTGTTGACAATTTTTGTCATTTATCAGAACACGTTGACTTTGCGTGTCGAATTTCCTGTCTCGCTGATGAGCTTGACCATGTACATTCCGGCGCCGAATTGTTTCATGTTAATCTCGAACATGTCATTTTCGATGTCTGAAACGTAGATTACTTGGCCGAGTGAGTTGTAAATCGTGATGCTGTTGATGCTTTCGCCCTTGATGTTCACGATGCCGTTTGTCGGGTTAGGATAGATTGTGATGCCGTCGGTATCGTTCTCTTCGACATCGTCAGGGTCAACGAGCAACTCGACTGACTGCGGGCATGACATTGTGTTCCAGTTGTAGTGGTGGAGCGGCTCGCCTTTGACGACTCTTATCGAATATGTGTGCAAGCCTTCTTCAGGTGCGATGTCAACGAATGACGTTGTGCTTGGGTCAAGGAAATCAGGTGTGATGCAGACTTCGTCGCGGAAGAGTGCGATGGCGCGTGTCTCGAGTGACCATGTGTTCTCTTCGATGTATGCGCGGAGGTTCCATGTCACGAAGTAGCCGAGGTTCGACATGTCCTGCCACGACTCGCCGTCAAAAGAGACCATGGAGCCGCGCCATGTGTGCCATCCGCCCATTGCCGGTGCTGCCATAACGCCGCTTGTCGGGTGCATGACAATCCAAAGGTTCTTCTCGATGTCGAGAGCGACAGGGTCGTGAAGCATGAAGTCGGCGTAAACGCCGGTTCCCTTGCACTGGTAAACCTGCTCATAGATGAGTTCGTCAGGTGAGGTCTCGCCGCCTTGGTAAATCATGATGACACCTTCCTGCGGAACAGCGTCGAACATGCTGACCTTTGTGAGCATGTAATCGGTGTATTGAGAGAGGTTCTCTCTCGGAATCTCAATGCCCCAGAAGAATCGCTCTCCGCCTTCCAACGCGCCGTCGCACTGTCCGTTGTCGTAGAAGAACCACTGTCCTTCGCGGTTTTTCTCGCCGTCAGGGACACCGTCCCATGTGAGGATGACATTTCCACCTTCCACCATGCCGTTGAATGTGCCGACACCTTCGTAGTTGTCGCATTCGTTGTACTTCCAGATGAAATTGGCCGGATTGCTGTCGCCAGTCTGATAAACAGCGACGACAGATGCGTTGTATGATTCGCCTTCTGTGAGACCTTCAACGTCAAGCTGGAAATAGTTGTCGGTCGTAGTAGCGACAAAATAGCCGTCCTGATAGACCTCGAAGCCTTCGAGGATGAAACGCTCGTTTCTTCTGTTGTAAAGGGTGAAGTCGTCGATGTCAATCATGTAGTTGTCAGTGCAGTTGTGATGGCGGATGGCGATCCACACTTCTTCGCCTGAATATTGGGCGAGGTCGGCGACCCTGTTGTGCCATATCCCCTGTGCCTTGTCGTTGCGTTCGCCCTTGCCTGACTTGCTCGTGATTGTCTCTTCATAGACGGCAACGAAATCGTCAGGTGAAGGATATTCGGCTGTCGCAACCATCACTGAATAATGTTCGTCCGCGTAATATTGGTCTTGTGCGCAGACGTACCATGATAGCTGTGATGTCGTGCCGATGAGATATTTCCGGGCTGTGATGATGTAGTTGTTCGGATGTAACGGACCAATTTCGTTGTCGTATGACTGTGATGTGATGCAGTAATGGCTGTCGTGACCGTTGTTGAGATTCAAAGACTTGCTGTTCATCCAGTTGAAACCGTCGCCATCGACATCCAAGAGTGTGAATCCGTCGATGCCGCCGTCTTCGAAGTCAAAATGGAATTCATCGCCTTCGAGATATTGGTGCTCGTTAGGATTGTCCCATGACATCCAGCCGGTGTGTGAGACGTGGAGGTTCTCCACCGGCGCTGTCGCTTCTTCGAGTTCGCAATTGACTGTCATGTCATCTGAGACGTCGATCGGGGTCTTGAAAGCGCATGAGTTGAAGCCTGTTTTCTTGATGGAATAAAGGTATGAACCTTTGCGGAAGTTGTCCCATGTGACAGTTCCGTCTTCGTTGAGGGTCGTCTCGAAAGTGACACCTGGCTCTGTGGTGCTGACGAAGTCAACAGTAGTGCCTTCGGGCGTCTCTTCGTTGTTTGTCGTCACGTTGACCGTCATGGTGACTTCCATGTCGTTGTCGAGGCAGTTTGACCATACAATTTCAGATTCGTGGATGACAGGGTTCGGTTCATCGTACGGGATGAAGAATGAAATGCGTTCATCCAAGCCCGTTGCATAGATCGTCGCATGGCCTGTCTCGGTGTTCACTGTCGCTAAGAAGCCGCCGTTGCCGTTGCAGCCCATCCAATAAAACACTCCGTTTTCTTTGTCGAAGTCACCTGACTGCAGGAACAGACATTCTGTCCCTGTGTTGCCTACAAGTTCGAGGTCTCCGGTCATTTTGTTGATTCTGTAAAGAACGCCATCCTCATTTGGTTCAATGCCATAAAGCTGTCCGTTGGCGTCGCAGGCTATGACCTGCATGTAGCGGTAGTCGGTTAATGAACTGACCATTGTCGGCTCGCCTGTTTCAGTGTTTATGGTGTAAAGTATTCCTTCATGTGTCGCGTAAACAGTGTTCGTGGTATGGTCGTATGTCATGTCAGTGAAGTTGCAGCCGGTATAGATTCTGTCGAGCATAGTGCCTGTCGTGACATCATATTTGTAGAAATACATGTATGAGTCGTAGGCGTAGAAGTAACCGTTACCGCCGTATGTGCCGCACATCATGTCGGCTGTCTGTGCAATCTGAGTCAGCATTTGTGGTGCGTCAATGTCGAAGCTGCCGTAAGTGAACGGGATCGTCGAGCCGTTGCCGACGGTGATGGCGTATGCTGTGACACCTTTGTCCTCCCATTTGATACCACTTTCATGAATGCCGTCGTAGTAGGCCGATACTCCGTATGTGTAAGAACCCCAAGGAAGGTCTGAAAATGTGTAATCGTTGTAAGTCAGTGTGTTCACGTTTGTCGCGACGAGTACTGGCTCTCCGGGATAGAGGCAGTTCTTTCTATAGACGTTGAAATATTGGAATGAACGTGTCCCTTCCCATGTCCACGAGATCTGTGCGCGGTTGTTGTAGAACAACGCCGATACATCGGCGACGGGGTTGACACTTTCGCGGAGGCTGACATTGAAGTTCGTTGTCTGGGAATAAGAGACGTTTATCACGCCGATGTGTGTGCCGGTCATGTAATCGTCTTTGTCCGCCGTTGCTGTGTAGTTTCCGGCGACGGCAGGATGGCTGAACTCGCCGTTTCCGTTGGTGTTGAACGTGTATGTCTGGTTGTTGTGGATTTCGTCGATGCCGGTGAGTGTCACTGTCGCATTGGCAATTGGTGTGGTGCCGTCGATTTCATAAACGTGACCTGCAACGGTGCCGTTGCCGGTGACCCGCACGAAGTCGCCTGTTGACGGAAGTGATTCGCCTCCGTCATAGACAGCGGTGACGGTGAATGTGTAACCTTGGTCCATGTTGTAGGTGAGACCTGACACTTCGTATGTCAAGCCGGTGATGGTGCTGCTGTTGACTTTGACACCATCCTGATAGATGTTGTACCCCAAGAAGTTACCGTTTGCCGGTGCTGTCCAGTGCATCTGGGCGGTCTGGCCTTCGTAGATGTATTTGGTGTCGCAGAACAATGCCCCTGGTTTCGTGAACACCGATGTGAATCTCCAGACCGGGCCTTCTGTCACGCCGCTGCTGTTGCGCTGATTGACTCTCCAGTAATATACAGAGTTGATGTCAACGTCAACGGTGGCTACGGCGCCGAAGTCGTTTGTCCAATCCATGACGATTTCTGTAGGAGGGTTTGTTGTTCCGCAGAGGATTTGATATTCTGTGGCGTAATTGCCTTTCCCGAAAACGAGCTGCACCGTGCCTTCAAGGTTGGTCTGTCCGTCAGCAGGTGAAACAGCTGTCGGCTCGAGCGGCAACGGAATTGTTTCTGTGTTTACATCCAAGATGTATTGCGAACTTGTCGCACTTGCAACGAGGTAATATGTGCCGGCAGGCATCGTGACATCCGTGATGTCGCCTCGTCCCGAATAGATGAAGTTGTCAACATCAGGATAGTCCTTGCCGTTGAAGTCTTCTTTGTAAATCGCCATCGCGGGATTGTTGCAGCCTGTCAATGTGGCTGTCAGAGCGACATCGGTGTCAAAAGTCATCTTATACACTCCGTCAGGGCCGCTTGTCTCTTCGCTATGAAGATTGTAGTTCTTGTTGAGCGGAAGCGTGCTTTGCGTGATGTTGAACGGATAACTGTTGATGACGGTGTGCAACTCGATAACATCAGGCTCGATTGGCTGGTAAGCTATCGCGTTGATGTATGCCTCCTTATACGATCTCGAAGAATATGTGATTCCGAGTTTTGTCAGGAATGCACCTGGAGTCACTGCGGCTTCTGGGTCTGTCGTGATATTGATTTTGTTGGTGATGCCTGGCTGAATCGTGAACGGAATTTCAGGTTCTTCTCCTTCAAACATGAAAAAGGTGTTGTCTTCGTCAAAGCCGATCTCGGTGATTGTCAGCGGAATGTCGGAGTCGTTGGTGAGAGAAAGACTTTCGCTGAACATTTTCGCTCCGATCGGACGATAGAAGAAGTCGAGTTTTTTCGGTGTGATGCTGATGCCTGGCTCTTCAACCTCGCCGAGTGTCGGGTGGTCTGCGTTCACGCTGTAGATGTCAGCATACCATGAAGTGTATTCTTCTCCGCCCGCGGCCCATGTGTTAAGAACGCTGAGCAGGTCGGTTGAGCCGCCGGCAGCCTGGCTTAAAATGAATTCGGTAGGATTTGATGTTGACTGCGAATATGAGCAGACGTTCGTGGCTGACGGGGTCTTGTTGCCGCCCCACGGGTTGAGGTTCTGTCCGTTGCTCTCGTAGAATGCGTTGTCAACGATGAAGTTCTCCGGGTTGTCGGTCACGATGTCGCCGAAAATGAAGCCTTTCCTGTTTGTGTCGGGAGATGCTATGACATTGCCTGAAACGTAAACGTTCTTCACATAATATGTGCCGGTTGTGATGGCGTTCATGAACTCGCCGAGCAAACCGCCGACACCGTAGATGCCGGTGATGTCGCCGATGGAGTAGCAGTTGTAAAGGCTTGAGTTGTAAAGCGAACCGCCGATGCCGCCGATGATGCTTTCTGGTGTGGTCAGGCCGTATGATGTGATGTCGGCTTTGTTGTAGCAGTTTCTTGCGGTGCTTCCGTCTATTTCACCGAAAATGCCGCCGATAGTTGAGTTTCCGGCTACGTCAGCCCTGTTGTAGCATCCGTCTAATATCGCGTTGTTCGCGAGAACGCCAGCGATGCCGCCGATGAAACCTTCAGTGCAGTTTATGACACCACGGTTGACGCAGTTCTCGACATAGAGCTTGGTGTATTGCGACTGTGTGCTGAGGTTCGACATGCCGATGATGCCACCTGCACGTGAACTTCCGTTGATTGTAGCATAGTTGGTGCAATTTCTGATGTATATGTTTTCTGTCGAATGACCGCCTGCTTCTGAAATGATTGAACAGATGCCACCGGCATAAGTTGATGTGGCTGTGATGGTTCCGTCAACATTGACATCGTGGACGTTGGCTCCGATGCCGAGACGTGCGAACAGTGCCTGGAACTGACTTCCGTTGAGGTCAAGTGTGATGAAATGTCCGTTGCCGTCGAAGTCGCCTCTGAACAAAACGTTGTCGGTGCCTATCGGTCTTGTGAGCGTGGCGATGTCGTCCATCAGCCTGAAATACTTGCCGTATGTTGACCAGTTATGCTCCATCGCATAGATGATGGTGTTGATGTTGTCTAATGTGTAAATAAGGTATGGCGCGTCAGCAGTGCCTTCTCCAGTGAAGTCAGGGTCGGTCATGGTCTGCACCGGCACCCACTCGCTCTTGTCGGTTTCACCGCAACTTGTCCTCACGTAACAGTAATATTCTTCCGCCGGGGCAAGGCTTGTGAATGTGTATGTCGTGTCGCTTACCGTTGCGGTTGGTTCAGTGTTCTCATCTGGTGTCTCTCCGATGTAAACGTCCCATGAATCAGTGTCCTCTGCCGGTTTCCAGTTGATTGTCACTGAATGGGCTGTGGCGCCAATTTGTGACAGATCCGTCGGTTTGTCACATCCGGCCAAATAAGGTCCTACACCAATTTTGATGTTAGCCCTGAAGTTGGTCGTTGATGTTGAAGCTGTGGTGCCCGGATGGTTGGCGAATGATTCGTCGGTCTTGCTCTGACGGTACATGATGGAGTTTGTCGTGTTCGAGAAATAATAAGTCAAAGTGCTGTTCGATACCTTGCCTTTCTTGGCAATGACGACGACAAGGTTTTGGGTCGCATCATATAGAAAAGGTGTGTCAAGCATGATTTCCTGCCAGCCTGTACTTTCGCCGACAACCACGTTGGCATGGTCGTAAACAAGTGTCAGTTCCTGTTCGGGAGTCCAGTTGCTGCTTCCGTTTGATGATTTTGATGTCACTCCGAGATAAATCTTGAAATCCGTGATTGTCAAAGCCTTCACTTTGGCGCAGTTGTACGAAAGGGAGTAAATCGTAACAGGTCCGCTGAATGAACTTTTCGGATAGATGCATTCGCTGTAGGAATACTTGTACGACTGGTTGAAAGGTGCAGTCGAACTCGATTGCGTTTTTGTGCCAATCACCACATAGTCGGTGATCTGTGCAAATGCGCTTGGCATCAATACTGCCAGCAACATCGTCAGTAAAAATAAGTTTTTCTTCATAATTGTGATTTTGTGATTAATTTTTTTCTT
Organism: Bacteroidales bacterium; assembly: GCA_024400305.1. GTDB lineage: Bacteria > Bacteroidota > Bacteroidia > Bacteroidales > F082 > Limimorpha. Next base: position 8,668 of record JAKSMX010000047.1, read on the forward strand.
TTTCTCCTTGATAGATTTGTTCGATTAGTTTTTCTAACATTTTTCCGCGAGTACGGAATTTCTCTTCCGACTCGTCAATCTGTGTCGTTTTGTCTGAATTTTGTTCTTTCATTTTACAAATGCTTTTTAGTGATTTCGTGATGCAAAAATATAATATATTGATGGTTTGGTAAAATTTTCGGCACAGACAAAACTGTGACAATTATGAAATTTTACCATGACAAAGTTGTGACAGGACAAATGAATAATAAAGCGACATCGTTGAAAATCAATGATGTCGCTTTATATTTACTGTGACATTACTGTGACAATGTCCGAAAACTCATATTTTTTGTATGAAACCACTCATGTTGATGTTCTCTCCGGTTGCAATTCCGAATTTCTTCCTCAAACGGTTTCTTGCCTTCTCAATTGAAGGCACGCTCTGTCCTGTTATCGATGAAATATCTTTGGTCGAAAGGTCGAGTTTGAGGAAGGAGCAGAGTCTCACTTCGCTTGGTGTGAGGTCGGGGTATTTTTTCATCAGACGGTTGTAGAAGTCGGAATGAACATTCTTGAAACGCATCTCGAACTCTTCCCAGAACTTGCCTTCGATGGTCTTCTCTATGTCTTTGGTGATTCTGTCGATGGCGTCTTTTGTCTCATCTTTGACGGCGTTGTCTTTGATTGTGTGAAGACGTTTCACGATGTCAGCGAAGACCTCGTTCTTTTTCATAAGGATTACAACGTTGGATGCCAGTTCGCGGTTTCGCATCTCAAGTTCCTTTGACAAAGCCTCCTCCTTGATTTTCTTGCTCTTAAGTAAGATGTTCTTTCTGTTCAGAAGCAAAAGCGTGATGGCGATGGTGGCTGAGGCGGCGAGAATGATGATGAAAATGACAAGCTTGTATTGTTTGATTCTGTTTTCTTCAATCTTCTTCTGAAGCTGCTCCTCCATTTCCTTGTATTGTTTGCGGAGCATGATTTTGTCGAGGTCGTTGAGGTTCTGCAATTCTTTCAAGCTGTCATTCAACTTGTTGTAAATGATGATGTTGTCGGCGAAATCCTTGTACATCTCCTGTTCACGCAGGAAATCGCATTTCTGCTCAAGGGAATAAATCTGCCAGTCGAGGAAATCGTACTCTTTGGCTTTGTTGAAGGCTTCGTCGATGTAATAGAACGCCGAGTCGTATTCCTCAAGCTGGTAATACGAAATGGATATGTGGCCGCAGCAATACAGCTCAATCTGATTGTGGTTTGATTCCGGCATTGCCAGACACTTTTTCAAATACATTTTCGCTTCGTTGTATCTCTCCAATCCGTTCAGATTACAACCTTTCAATGCGAGTGCCATCGCCTTGTCGTGATTGCTGACAGCGCGTTTCATCACGGTGTCAATATACATGCTGGCTGTGTCGTATGCATTGATATTCATGTAATTGCCGATGATTTCAAAATACACTTCGTTTTTCATGTTGTCACCGAAATCGGGATTGTTCAAAAGTTCCTTCGCTATCCTGATCTTGTCGGGATAACTTTGAAGCATGTTCTGAAGTACAAGCATGTTCTGCATGATTACTGAACCTATGTTCTTGTCTTGCAGTATTTTGTTGATTTCGATCGACTTCTCGTAGCACTGATACGATTCCGAGTACATTTGCGTCTTTGAATAGCAGATTCCGAGCAGGTTGCTGATGCGGATTTTGTATGTCATCACTTTCTCGCTGTTGTTGAGCGGTTCAAGCATGTTTTTTGCGTTCAGCAGCTGGTTGATGCATTCCTTATATGCGTTCCTCGTGAAAAAGAGATAACTGTTTTCGTAAAAAATAGTGACGGCACTGACGTAGTCGTTTTTGAGTTCACCGGAAATGTCCGACATCTCATCAATGTATTTCTTGCTTTCTTCGTATTGATTGTTAATTATCAGATTATCAATTATGTCTGCCAAAGATTCCACGTGGTTTACATCGTGATTGCTGTTGTTTTGAAGTGAAATTAACAAACTATCCGGCAATTTGTAGTCATTTTGCGTGAAGGCGGTCAATGAGGACATTATTAATAAGGTGTAAAAAAGCAAGATTCTTTTCGTCATTTCCGGTCTGTTTTAGATTGAAACTCAAAATGTCAAATTATTCCGCAGAGGTGATAAAGCACCCGTGCGCCGACGTTGCCGTCCCATTCCGAGCCTTCTCCGGGCGACACCTCGCAGAGGTCGAAGCCGAGAACTTCTTTCCCAGACTCCTTGATTTTGTTAAGCAGATACATCAGCTCCTCGTATTCCATGCCGCCGGGGACAGGCGTGCCGGTGTTCGGGCAGAGCTTCGGGTCAAGGCCGTCGATGTCAACCGAGATGTAAACTTTTTCGGGCAGGCTGTCAACGATCTCGTCGCAGATGAGCTTCCATGTGCAGCCTTCGTACATGCGGCGGCGGTTGTCGCGGTCGTAAAAAACAACGACTCTGCCGTCCGACTCATTTATTAATTGTTTCTCCTGATGGCAGTAGTCGCGGATCGCAACTTGAACGAGTCTCTCGACATTTTTGATTTTCAACACGTTGTAAAATATTGAGGCGTGTGAATATTTGAAGCCCTCGAACTGTTCGCGCAAGTCGCTGTGTGCATCGACGTGGAGGATGCCGTATTTCTCGTCGGTCATGCCGAGGTATTGGTGATAGGGGAGCGGGGTGCTGTGGTCGCCGCCGAGAAGCCCGACTTTCTTCCCCATTGATTTCCAATAGCTGATGCGGGCACGCAGCCAGGCGAACATCTGCTCGAAGCCGTCTTCTATGGCTTTGTAGCGTTCCTCGTAGTCCTGCGGGTTTTCATCGACGTCGCCGTTCCCGATGGCTTCAATTATCTCCTCGCTCGCAGGGATTAGGCTGTCGTGAAGCTCGCGCAGATATTCCGGGAACTCGTCCATCCAGATGCCGCGTTTCCATGCGTCCGGGTAGTCGTGATGGCACAGATCCACTTGCATCGAGCCGTCGAAGACCGCCGCCGGGCCGTCAACGGTGCCGCGGTTGTAACTTGTCGTAAGCTCCCATTCAACAGGGATTATGATGATTTCGGCTTCTTCAGCCGTGCATGGCAGTCCGTAGATTCCTGAACCTAAAGCCGCTGCCGCATTCGGGTCAAAATTTCTTTCCATTGTCTCGTGAAAATTAAAACGTGCAAAGATATGTATTTTTCCCGCAGATTCCGCAGAAAATAATCGTTAATCTGCGTGGAAAAAAACTGAAAATTTTTGTCAGTGGTATCTAAATATATCGTAATTTTGCCGCCGCTATGAAAACAGAACATTTGCAATATGAAAATCGGCGTTGTTGTCCGCCTGATGTGGCGGACAGGGTGATTGTAATTACCCCCCCCCGTGCAAAATATTGTAAATCAATCACTTATATTACAGGCAAGAGCATAACCTCCGGCATTGTGCCGGGGGCTTTCGGCGTTTTTTTCAGATTAGAGATGAAAGTTAAGAGAGTGGAGTTTTGAGAGTGGAGTTTTGAGAGTGGAGTTTTGAGAGTGGAGTTT
>JAKSMX010000048.1 GCA_024400305.1 Bacteroidales bacterium
CAAATCTCATTTGCAAAATGTCCAAAAGTCCGAAACAAAATGTCCAAATCTCATTTGCAAAATGTTCAAAAGTTCAAAACAAAATGTTCAAATCAGGGTGCAAAAATAATAATTTTATTTAAGGCGGCAACAAATATTTGAAGAAAAAAAACAGTGATTAATTCAAGCCTGACCGATTACAAAATGAAACCCCAAAAGCTTTTTTACAGCCTTTGGGGTTCACTTCAAAATGGAGCGTCAGCCCCTTTTGACTTTTCAACTTTCTACTTTTTCCTTTTCTTCGTCACGGCGTAACCCGCGCCGAGTGCGGTGAGAATCACGATTCCGGTGCCGAGCGGCGCACCAGATTGGTCTTCCGTATATCCGTGACCTGGAAGCTCCGGCATGTCAAAACCGTTGTCGATGTCCTCTCTGATTCCATTTTTTTCCCATCCGCTGAAAAAACCGTCGCTCTGCGACACTGCCGGGAACGAGACCATCGCCATTACCGCCATTGTCAAAAATATCCTCTTTCTCATAACACAACTATTTTCTGGGTTTTTACTCCGTTTTCACTCACAAGACGGACAATATATGCCGCATTTCTTAAATTTGAAATGTCAACCGAATTGCCGTTCAACGTTTCGTTTATCACCACTCTGCCGGTCATGTCAATGATTTGGATTGCCCCATTCTCATTGATATACAACTGCTTTCCTGACTGATACGCAAAATTTTCATTATCATCGATTTCGTTATCGCCGGAAAGTCTGACGATGAAACGGTTCACGTCATCGTTGCCCATCGCGTTGAACCTGTATTCGCTTTCGAGAAGCATGTCCGTGTCTTCGCCCGTCATCCTGTCTATTAAATGGACATACTCAAAATCACCACACAGTTTCATTGATATTGTGTAGGTTCCAATCTCCTTCGCGTCGAAGCAGAGAGGAATTTCCCTTACATTTTCGTCATAGTTGGCGATGCCGTACATCTTGTTGTCGCTGACGGTGAAAATCGTGGCGATACCGTCATTAAAATTCATGAGTTTCGGGAAACCGTCATCTGCGCTTCCGCTGAAATTCAAGATAACGTTGTCGCTTCCTTTGGAATTTGAGACGGCAACATCGATGTTTTTTGACATCACTCCTCTGCCTTTTGCATCTTTTGAATAAGTCAACGTGGGGTTAGGCTTGGTGTTTTTTGTCGCATTGACCACATAGCCCTGCCCGGATTTTATCGTTCCCGTTGAGTGATATTCAAAAACGCCCGTCTTGGGATTTAGCGACACGAAACCGTCCGAAACGCTCGTGGTCTTTTCAACATCATCCCATTCGATGTCAAAAGTGAAAGTGTTTCCAAGAAGGAACAGATTCCAGCTTCTATATTTACTATAGTTGAGTTCAATCTCAAACTCCGTTGAAACGTTCAGTTCGCCTTTGAAATCAGCATGATTCAGATTTTCGTATGATGCGAGATAGCCCGTGTTTTCCGCAAAGCAAGTTGCAAAGAAGTCCTCATAATATTCATCGTCATAATGCACTTTGTAATTGACCCACGGGATTTCAGTCTCGTCTTCGTCCTCCATCACATTGTCATTATCCCAGATGTAAAGGTCGTAATCGCCGTTTTCCGGGATGAAATCCTCAACGGCGGCGCCGACAACCGGACTTGAGATGAGCTGCCAGCCGTCTTTCTGCCTGCCGTTCCAGCCGCTCGGATTCACGATGCTCTTCCTGAACGTCGCCTTCACGTTTTCGTTATTCTGGAAGATCTGCCCGCCGTCATTCAAAACAAGTGAACTTGCGTCATCATTGTTGCTGATTTCGCCGGTGACGGTGAGGATTGCGCCGCCGTTGATTTCAAGAACTTTTTCAGAATTTATTGTCAGCGATTTGACTGTAACTGATTCACCGTTTGGAATGAAAGCTTTTCCGTCAACGACAACGTCTTCATTTGTCAGGTCGGGCATTGAAACCGGCGTCGTTCCGTCGGGTGCGGTCCAGTTGGAGGGGTCCGTCCACGAGCCGGAGCCGGTGAAGGTGTATTTGGTGATGCTGGATGTTGTGAAATTCAAGGCGAAAGGAGTTGATACCGAACCGACCGTATTATTTGTCGTGTATTGTATGGTCTGCATGGTTGTTGCGTCTGACAAAGAACCAGTGTTGTGATTCCACAATTTGAAGGTGATTTTGCATGGGTCATCACCGTGGATGGTGAGAAAGAAAATGTAACGGTCAAGTCCCTGAATGTACTGTGGAAACTGGCTTCCGCGCACCTCTTCGCCGCAAAATGCACCGATTTCCAATCTGTCGGAATTTTGCTCCACGCCGTCAATCTGAATGATTCCAACCATCGACATGTTGCCCGAATACAAAGTCTCGTCAGGAATCCAATGTGGAGTTATTTCATCTGAAACAAAATTCAAGGCGAAAGGACTTGATACCGAACCGACCGTGCCGTTTGTAGAGTATTGTATGGTCTGCACGGTTGTGGTGTTTGACAAAGAACCCGTGTTGTGATCCCATAGTTTGAATGTTATTTCACAAGGGTCATCGCCGTGGATGGTGAGAAAGAAAATGTAACGGTTCAATTGCGAAATGTACTGTGGGAATTGGCTTCCGCGCACCTCTTCGCCGCAGAATGCACCGATTTCCAGCATGTCTGACGGCTGTTCGATGCCATCGATTTGCACGATTCCGATGACAGACATATTGCCAGAATAAGCTGTCTCGTCAGGAATCCAATGGCGGTCAACGGCGTGCAGCAGACTGCACGCCATTGACATGAATAAAATTGTTAAAAAAGCCTTTTTCATTTTTTTATTTGATTATTAATTTTTTGTTGCAAATTAATTCGCCGTTTGTTATTCTTATCACGTAGATTCCGGCTACTTCAAAACCTTTAATTCTGTTGACATTCTGATATTCAGAAATCTTTGTCCCAACAGAATTGAAAATTTCAACTCTCTCGCAAATTTCGCCAAGCCGAATCTCGGTGCATCTGGTTGTTGGGTTCGGATAAATATTGATTGAATTGTCAGATGTCTCGCCGATTCCGCTGAAACCGAAATTAATAGTGTAAGGTGCGGAAACAGAACCGACCGTTCCGTTTACTGTGAATGTCATCATTTCGTCAGAAACGCCAGGGAATTCCTCATTATTTTCGGCATCGAAAAGTCTGAATGAAATCTCGTCATTTTCATTTCCATAGACGGTAAGGAACATCAGGTATTTGTCGAGCTGTTCGATGAACATCGGCTTCGCGCTTCCGCGGCATTCGCCGTTGCAGAAGGCGGCGACTTCGATATTCTCCGAATTTTGAATTTCGCCGTTAATACTCACGGATGCAACAACGCTCATGTTGTTTGCATACTGGTAAATGTCAGGTTCCCAATGATTGCCTCTTGGGGTGATGTTCTTGCCTGGATCATCCGATTTGCCCGGAGTTGCATAGACCAAGGTCTTTGCCGAACCGGAAGTGTTCTGATACATATAACCATCACCAGATGAGAGTGTGTTGAGTGCACCGAGCCAGCCGAGTCCTTCGTAATATTGTGAGAAGCCTGTCTGCGACTTGATGTAATCACCATCGTGTGGGGTGAAGTTTGCGAGTGCGGCATCAATTGACATTGACTGATTGACCGGATACCCAATCCATTTCCAACCCGTGTTGATTGTGATTGGATGTGCGGAAACGTCAGCCACCGAACCTGTCATGTTGAGTACATGTGCATCGTTCATCTGAATCATGTACATTTGTTCGGCATCGGCTGATGTAAGTGCGCCGTACCACTTCCCGTACTCGTATGTGACAAACGCAGTCTGACTCTTAATTTGCATCGCGTCGCTGCCAAGACCGTTTTCCATCATTGCCAGACCCGCCGATCCGCTTACATCTATGTATGTTGAATACCAATTCCAGCCAGAAGTGAGTTCTCTGCTCTGTAAATAATCGAAGTTAGCGACAAAGGTCATGGCCTCTGAAACAGTGAATGCATACGAAGGATCTGTTGACACAATATTACCGCCACATGTCCAGTTCTTGAATGCGAAACCTGTATTTGCTGAAGCTGTAAGTGTGATGTCAGCACCAATCGGATAGTCTCCCGCACCAGTGATGACGCCCGCATTTGACGGATTGCATGACGCAGCAATGACAACCACTGAGGTGAAGTTCATGGCATGTGGATTGCCGACACTGCCTATTGTGCCATTTGCAGCGAATGTGATGGCTGCCGGCGAAGTCAAGTTGAGTTCCTCGTTTGTGGAATGGTCGTAAAGCTTGAACGTAATCTGATCCATAGCCTGTCCGTAAACGGTGAGGAAGAACATATATCTGTCAATGATTCCACTGATATATTGTGGACGTTGGCTGCCTCTTAATTCATCTCCGCAGAAGGCACCGATTTCAAAATCTGTCGTTCTCTGTTCTTCACCGTCAAGCTGGATGATTCCTATGATACTCATGTTGTCGGCGTAAAGCGACGGATTCGGAACCCAATGAGAACCCGGAAACTCAACATCGAAGTTCGCGACGAGGTTTCTGCTTTCAGTCACCGTGAAACCGTATTCCGCATCGGTTGAAACCTCCACATCGTTTTCAGTCCAATTGATAAAGGTGTAGCCAGTGTTCGGAGTTGCGGTCAAAGTCGCCATTGTGCCGTAATCGAATGTGCCGCCGCCAGTTACAGTTCCGTAATCAGAATTGTTTGCCGAAACGGTGATTTCAAAAGTCTGAATAGCAAAGTTTGCAACAAGATTTCTATTCGCTTCAACCGTGAAACTGTATTCGGCATCAGTTGAAACTTCAACACCGTTTTCAGTCCAATTGATAAAGGTGTAGCCAGTGTTCGGAGTTGCGGTTAAAGTTGCTGTTGCGCCGTAATCGAATGTGCCGCCGCCAGTTACAGTTCCGCAATCAGAATTGTTTACGGAAGCAACGATTTCAAAAGTCTGAATAGCAAAGTTCGCAACGAGGTTTCTGTCTCCGGTCACCGTGAAGCTGTATTCCGCATCTGTTGAAACTTCCACGTTATTTTCGGTCCAGTTGACAAAGGCATAACCTATATTAGGAGTTGCGACTAAACTGCAAATTTCTCCGTCAGCGAAAAATCCTGCGCCGGAAACAGTCCCGTAATCCGGATTGTTTGCCGAAGCGGTAATCTCAATAGTACTGCATCCAAATTCTTGAATATTGGTAAAATTGGTCCAATATCCTGACGAGGCATACGCTTCAACCTTGCCACAAGGAACGTAAACCGGTTTCGTCATGTCCCAATACCAGAAAATATTGTTCGAAGCCAATGCCGGAGGGTCGTCTCTTCTCAACCTGATTGATTGGAAGTTTCTGGCATTGACAAAGGCTTCGTCATAAATTCTATCAACCATTTCGCCGATGACCAGTTGTTCATCAAAGCCATAGCATTCCCTGAACGCACCGTTTTGAATGTTTGTCACCGAATTCGGGATAACAAGGCTGCCGACAAAGCCATGACAGTTCCTGAAAACTTCCTTCTGTAACGTCTCGATGGAATCCGGAAGGGTGAGTGTTCCATTGAAACCGTAGCACTCTTGAAAAGCGCCTTCTCCCATGCCCGTGATGGAATTTGGCAATGCCAAATCACCAGTGAAGCCTCTGCAATAACGGAATGCATGCGCTCCGACGCTGACAAGTGAACTCGGAAGCGACAGACTGCCAATCATGTTATAGCAATCTTGGAATGCCTCGTCTCCAATAGTCTCCAGCGAGGAGCTTAAGACGAGATTCCCATTGAGTTGGCGGCAATTAATGAAAGCCTGGTCCTTGATTTCAACCACTGAATTTGGAATGACGATGCCGCCGGTCAATGAACTCATCTCTCTAAACGTCTCTTTCTCAATGACGGTAATCCCTTCGGGTATTGTAAGTGTGCCGGTAATAGACCTGCAATCCTTAAATGCCGCCTCGCCTATGCTTGTCATCGTGGCAGGCAAAGTGAGCGTGCCGTTGAAACCGTTACAGTCGCGGAAGGCCGAATTGCCTATGGTTGCGACATTTTCCGGAATGACCAGGTTCCATGAAAAATAATCGCAGTTATAAAAGGCATTAGCACCTATTGCAAGAAGCGAATTGGGCAGGGTGAGTGTTCCCGCAAATCTTCTGTTGTTGAAAGCGTTGTCGGGAATCACCTGAACCTGATTGCCGATATTCAAGGTTATCATCATGTCGGTGTTGCTCAGCCAATCGTTGCCATCCACAGTCGCGTTAATGGCGTTATAATTTAAGGTGTGGAATCTTGTGTATTTAAACGATTCATTGCCAATGCTGGTGACAGAAGATGCAATGGTGAGCACTCCCTCCATGCCGTAACAATCATGGAATGCCTTATAGCCAATTGTCAAGGCACCTTCAGGGATGACAAGATCGCCTGTGAAGCTGTGACAGTTGCGGAACGCATCATTTTCAATGTACTTCAGACCGGCCGGCAGAGTGAGCGGGCCGATGAAACGCCAGCAGTTCACGAAAGCAGATTCACCGATTGTGGTGATGTTGTCTGACAGTGTCAGTGTGCCTGTGAAGCCGTTGCAATCATTAAAAGCATCCTTTTCTATCATCGTAACGGAATTCGGAATGATCAGGTCGCCGGTAAACTTGTTGCATTGATGGAATATGCATTCCGGCAACACTTCCACTTCCGTTCCGATTGTCAAGTTGGTCATCGAATTGCAATCCTTAATCCAACTTGAAGATTTTTGGGTATAGGAATGAATGGCATTGTAAACTAAAGCTGTGAATCCGGCGTTACAGAATACGTCAAATCCTATGTTCGCGACATTCTTGCCAATTGTGAGAGTTCCGTTAAAGCCCGAACAATCATAAAATGCTCTTTTCCCGATGCTCGTCACCGAATTAGGGATAACCAGATCGCCAGTGAAGCTGTGGCAGTTTCTAAATGCTTCTTCTCCGATGCTTTCGAGAGTGTTTGGCAACACGAGGTTGCCGGTGAATTGCATGTCTGCGAAAGCGCCATTGAAAATTTTTCGCACATTGCCGCCAATGTTCAAAGTGGTTAAATTATTTTTGGAATCTATCCAATTGGATTTGATGCTGGTGTTCCCTTCGTTGCAATTGACGGCGTTATAGTTCACGACGGATATATTATCACACCCCGTGAAAGACCAGCCTTCCATTGTCGTTACATTTTCCCCTATGGTGATGCTTGTGATATTGTCGCAATTATTGAAAGCACCGTTTTTTATTGTGGTGACAGAGTTTGGAATTACAATGTCGTTATTGAAGTTAAGGTCTTTAAAAGCACCACCAGGTATGACTTCCACATTCGGCCCGATATTCAAAGTGGTCAGTGAAGTGCAGCCGGTGAGCCAGTAAAAGCCATCCACGTTTGCATTTATTGCGTTGTAGTTCAATGTGGTCAAGCCAGAGCAGCGCGCGAAGATTTCATTCCAATTGTTGAATACACCCTCAAACGATTCTCCTATGGTCAATGCGCCGGTGAAACCGGAACAATTGTCGAAAGCATGCGCGTTTATTTGAATGACGGAATTTCCGATGGTCAAATCTCCGGTGAAGCCTGTGCATCCATAGAAAGCATTCTCACCAATATACGTGACATTTTCAGGAATGATGAGGTCGCCAGTGAAGCCCGTGCATCCACTGAAGGCCTCGTTTTCGATGGTGACAAGGCTGTTTGGAAGCACCAACTCGCCGGTGAATGAATTATTTTTAAAAATATTGGCTGTTAAATGCTGCACCTTCGGCCCGATGGTCAATGTCTGCAAAGAAGTGCAACCGTACCACAAATCGTAGCCTATAGAAGAGCAGTTTATCGCGTTATAGATAACTGATGACAGACTTGTACATCCTTTAAAACAACAATACGATGTTGAAACCAAGCCTTCGCCAATAGTCACACTGGTAATATTTGCACATTTATAAAAGGCATAGCTTCCAATGGTTGTGACAGAATTCGGTATAACTATTGGATCCGTGAAACTGCAAAATGAAAACGCACTGCCGGGAATCACCTCTACATTGTCGCCTATATTCAATGTGGTCAAAGAAGGACAATTTCCAAACACACCATTGTCTCTGTCATAATGATAACTAAATTCGTTAGCGCAATTAATCGCATTGTAATTCACGGTGGCAAGGCTTGTGCAATCGGAGAATGCTGCTGGCTCAATACTTGTCACTCCTTCTCCTATTGTCAGACTGGTAATGCCGGAACAGCCTTTGAACGCATTATGGCCAATAGTTGCAACGGAATTCGGGATGACAACGCTTCCTGTAAAACGACCGTTGGTAAATGCATCATTTGGAATAATTGTGACGTTTTCACCAATATGCAGAGGGCACCTCGGACCATTATCCCAAACCCAACTGCCAAAACCACAATGTGTAGCATTATAATTCACTTGGCTGAAATTAGTGTATTGAAACACGTTATATTCTATGGATGCCACCGATTCTCCTATTGTCAGAACCCCATCGAAATCATCACAATGGTAGAAAGCGTCATGGCCGATGAATGTCACTGCGTTAGGTATAGTCAAGTCACCTGTAAAATGGCAGTAGCGAAAAATACCGTGAGGAAGATGATCCACCTTGTCGCCAATATTCAATGTTGTGAGCGACGGACTTGAGCCAATCCACCAGTTATCATCACTTTGTGGACTTGAGTTTTCCGCCCGTCTAAAATTAATGGCATTGTAATTCAAAGTGGTGAAATTTGTGTTGTAGAAGGCATTTCCCCCAATACCCTGTACTGATTCTCCTATTGTCAGGGTTCCGTTCCATCCGGTGCAGTTTATGAAAGCCTCCTCTCCAACTGTTTCCACCGAATTTGGAATTGTCAGGTTTCCCGTAAAACCGCTACAGCCCTTAAAAGCGTACCATCCAATTTCCGTCACGGTGTTCGGTATGATAAGATTCCCACTCAACCCTGTGCAGCCTTCGAATGCCGACGTGCCTATGGAGGTAAGATTATCAGGAAGATTCAGATTTCCGGTCAATTCCGTACAGCCGGAAAATGCCGAACCGCCAATGAAAGTCACCGTATTCGGGATAACGACAGAGGTGATAGGTTGTGGTGTGCCGTAACCGCCAAAAGCATTTTCGATGCCCACCACAGTATAAGTGATGTTTTCGTGAGTTACGCTTGATGGAATTACTAACAAGCCGCTCATGTGGTCTTCATCCACGTAACCGATCCCTGGCCATGATTCGTATGGGCTTCGGACAGTCACCTGACGATTCTCCTCATCAGTGATACGGTAATACAGGCGTTGTCCAGATGAGCAATACTCACGGAAATCCCACGGATCAGACCATGCATAAGCATTTGTAACCCATGCAACATTCAGCAACACGAACAGCAGCAGTGTGCCGAAATCTTTTTTTTTGTTAATTTTTAATTTGTTCATACTTTAAATTTTAAGAAAGTTAATATTGTTATACAACTGATTTTCCAAAATTGAAGGCATGAAAAAAGCGTGGAACTCGATGTTTTTCATTTGATACATTGAGGTTCTGGACTACCTAATCTCTTCAAATTACGAACAAAGCCCACGCAAAACGCGCGGGCACTACTTCGCTTTGTTCTTGAAGAGATTATTGAAATTGTCCAGATTTCAATGTATCAAGTTACAAGCTAATAATGCCTTTTTTATTATGTTTTACTAATATTTACAGTATCTGTTTCTTATATTTATTTTAAAAGTTTTTTAATTATTCACGTTTAATTTTCCAAGTCGCAAAGATATAATATTTTTTTATTATTGAGGAATTTTTTTCGTAATAAATGCGAAAGTGAAAAATAAAGTGTATTTTTGCAAAAATTTGAAAATAAAAAGTTATGGCTACAGCAATCAGGAACATACCAATATTATTTGGTAACGAAGCAACTTCGTTTGAAAACGAGGCTAAAAGGGTTGAGGCAAATCCCGGATCTGTACATATAAAAAAAACAGACGCGGAAATTGTGGAAAAAATGATTCAAACAATGTCATGATGACTATTTCAGAACTGAATAACCAATGTATTTTGTCTGTGTTTTCAGAAGAGATCATGCTCTCGTCTGAACCATTCTCCTGTGGAGACACTGAAGAACAACGAGACCTCAACGAATTTTTCGCAAAAGATGCAATTATTTACCAGAAACGTCTGCTCGGTAAATCTTACATTTTCAGATTACGCTCAAATCCTCGTAAAATTGTAGCTGCATTCACTGTTGCTAATGACAGCATACGGCTTACAAATAAATTACCTGAGGAAAACCGAGATTTGTTCCTTGAATACACCGATTTGAAAGACAAAAGCATAAAGAGATTTCCTGGAGTTTTGTTGGGCCGTCTTGCCACAAACAGCGAGTTTGCAGGGAAAGGCTTCGGCTCGGCCGTAATGGATTTCATAAAGTCAATGTTTTTCATTGACAACAAAACTGGTTGTAGATTTATCATTGTAGATGCCCTCAACAACGATGACACGATTCGCTACTACAATCGAAATGGTTTCAAATTCCTTATTGATGACGAAAAACTTGAAGCGAAATACATCGGGATAGGTGTTGGTCATCTTCCACTTCGCACACGACTAATGTATTACGATTTATTGAATCTCGTTGTGGAACAATAAGTTATATAGGTCTTTAATTCGTCAACCAAATACTTATATTTAAAAGATATGTTTTGGTAAACTATCGTCTTCTCGTTAATTTTCCAAGCCGCAGAGATAATAACAATTTTTTATTATTTAGAAATTTCTTTCGTAATAAATGCAAAAGTGAAAAATAAAGTGTATTTTTGCAGCAATAATAATAAAATGGCAACGGCAACATCGAAATTCATTCATTGGAAGAACGTTACTTGTGAAAACCGGCATGTATCTCTTCCATAATTTCACTAAATATAAGGCGCGATGCCTAAAAATATCGAACGGACAGACGTTTTGTCACCTGCAAACCTCCAAAACATTAAGCGGACAGACACTTTGTCACCTGCAAACCTCCAAAACGTCAAGCGGACAGACACTTTGTCACCTGCAAACCTCCAAAACGTCAAGCGGACAGACACTTTGTCACCTGCAAACCTCCAAAACGTCAAGCGGACAGACACTTTGTCACCTGCAAACCTCCAAAACATTAAGCGGACAGACACTTTGTCAACTGCAAACCTCCAAAACGTCAAGCGGACAGACGTTTTCATCCCCCTCTCTTTTTTTTGCACATTGTCATTGAAAATGTGTATCTTTGCACGTTCAAAA
>JAKSMX010000049.1 GCA_024400305.1 Bacteroidales bacterium
TTTGCGACACTTTTTTGAATGATTTTCCGTTGTAAGAAAAAAAATGTAAAATGAGACGAGTATTATTGGTTTTTTCAGTTTTATTTTTGAGTATCAATACTTTATTTGCACAAAACACAATCACCGGGGCATTGATTGACAGCACTACCAACGCCAAACTGGAGTTTGTGAATGTCGGACTTGTCAGGGTTTCCGACTCCGCTTTCGTGAGCGGCGCCGCCTCCGACGAAAAAGGTGCCTTCAGACTCGAACATGTCCCAAACGGGCAGTTTATCGTCCAAGTCTCGGCCATCGGCTACCAGACGTACAAGAAAAACGTTGAAGTCACCGGAAACATCAACCTCGGTGTCTTGAAGATAAAACCCGGCACGACGACGCTCGACGAGATTGTCATCACGGAGAAGAGGCCGATGTTCGCCAACGAGGGCGAGAAGCAGCTTTACAACGTGAGCGAGGACCCGTCGATTCAGACAGGAACGGCGTCCGACGCGCTTCAGAACGCACCCGGCGTTGAAGTCGATGTCGAGGGAAACGTCTCGTTGCGCGGCGCATCAGGTGTCGAGATATGGATCAACGGGAAGCCGTCGCATCTCAATGAAGAAAACCTGAAGACCTATATCCAGCAGCTTCCGGCCAACGCCATCGAGACAATAGAGGTCATCACGAACCCGTCGGCGCGTTACGCCTCGAAGAGCGACGCCGGCATCATCAACATCGTGACAAACGCCAAGGTGCAGAAGAACAGCTTCGTCAGCTTCGGCGTGAGAGGCTCCACGACACCTAACGTATCACCTTGGATTTCATACGTCTATGCAAATGAGAAATTCACGATGAACCTTTACGTGAACGGCAACTACAGAGACAACAAGAGAGACAACAACGGCTACAGCTATTCGTTCAAGGACAGCGGCATTCCGGGGTTGCTCGACACCACGACTGTCGTCAAATACAATGGCAAAGAGAACTCCGACAACTACGGCGGCGGCATCAACCTCAATTTCACTTACAACATCGACACGATGAACACCATTACGTTCTGGGGCGGCGGCTGGCCGAACTGGTCAAACGGCGACACGTACCAGGACTATTACCGCAAGGAGTTCCTCGAAGACGGCGGAATAAAAGAGACGCATTACATCGACGACTACGATGCGAAAAACGATTTCCAGGGTTTCCACGGAGGCCTTGAATATCAGCATCTCTTCAACAACGAAGGTCATAATCTGATCGTCAGCCTGAACGGCGGATACTGGGGCGGCTCCGAAAACAACTACAACACGAGAAAGTTTTACGTGCCGGGCACCGACAGCATCAGCCGCATCAAAGGCATACACAGCAGGAACAACTTCAGCGATTTCAACTACGATTTCAACATCGATTATAACATCCCGTACATCAAAGACGGCGAGATCGGCATCGGCGTCATCTATTCGCACAACCCCGACTCGTACCACATGGTCTATGACACCCTTGTGGATGAAACCAACTACACCAATGACTTTTACAGAACCGTTGACCGCGAGAGCTGGTCTGACGGGTTCGACACCTACCTGACGGTACAGCACAAGTTCGGCAACTTCGTCGTCAAGCCTGGCATCAGAATGGAATATGAGATGATGCACTGCAACATGGACGGTTACATGACAGACCACCGGTCGAAGGACTATCTCAACTGGCGGCCGTCAATCCACCTTTCGTACAGGACGAAGTCGATGCACAACTTCAGGGTCAACTATTCGCGCCGCATCAACAACCCGAGTGCGCGTTACCTCACCACTTTCGTGGAATATGAAGACGAGAGCGTTGACCTCGGAAACCTGTATCTCAAACAGGCTTACACCAACTCCTTCGAATTCGGCTGGACGAAATATTTCAACAGGTTCGGCAACATCGGCCTCACCGCATATTTCAGGGATTCCGACGGCTCGGTGAACAGCGTCTCCGACAACTATTACGACACCGTCGTCTTCAATCGCTGGGTCAGAGCCACGATGCCGGTGAATGTAGGATATTCGTACAACGCCGGCGCGGAAGCCAGCGTGATGTACCGCCCGAACGGGTTCTTCAACATGAGGTTTTATGCCAATATCTATGACAATTATTACGAAGCGGATTACAAGGAGAATTTCGTGAAGAGCAACATGTGGTCGTACAGCTTCAACTTCAGCGTCTGGGCGAAGCTGTGGAACAAGCTGGAAATCAATGCGTCAGGACGTTACCGCTCGGCCACACAGTCGCTTTACGCCGAGAGAAAGCCTTCATATTCTATCAACTGCGGCTTGAAAGCCGACTTCTTTGACAGGAAAATGTCGGTGTTCCTCAACGCAAACGACATCTTCAACTGGAACAAATGGGACAACGACACCAACAACCCGTATTACATCTCACACAGCTCGTTCAAGTTCAACAGCCGCTCCGTCAGCCTCGGCGTGACATTCCGCTTCGGCAAGATGGAACTCGAAAAGAAAGCACAGCAAGGCGGCGCGGAGGAAAGCACGGGCGAACCGGGAGGAACGGGGAAGTAGTGTTTTGAGAAGTGTTGAGAGTGGAGTGTTGAGAGTGGAGTGTTAAGAGTGTAAAGTTAAGAGATTGATTGAGAAACTTGTGTTAAAAACATGAAAAAACCATTATATATCTTATTGATTGCCATCGTCTTCGCCTCATGTGAAACGAAAACGAAGCCGACGCAGACGACATCGCAAAAGACCGAAAAGAAAACCGTTGTTGTTCCGGCTTTCAACGCCGACTCGGCCTATCATTTCGTTGAAGAGCAGCTTGCGTTCGGACCGAGAGTGCCTGAATCAGAAGCACATAAACAGTGCGCCGGGTGGTTCGTGAACACATTGGACAATTATTGCGACACCGTTTATATCCAGGATTTCCGCACACGCCTGTACGACGGACGCGGCATCGACGGACAGAACATCATCGCCTCCTTCAACCCCGAGGCGAAGAAGAGAATCATCATCGCCTCGCACTGGGATTCGCGTCCTTTCGCCGACAACGACCCCGACGAGGCCAACTGGCGCAAACCTATAGACGGCGCAAACGACGGCGCCAGCGGATGCGGCGTGATGATGGAGATGGCAAGGGTGTTGAAAAACAACAAGATTGACGGTAACATCGGCATCGACTTGATATTCTTCGACCTTGAAGACTACGGTGCTCCGCAGTTCGCGCCGGAAGAACAGCACGACAACTTCGCGTGGGCACTCGGCTCACAGCACTGGGCGAAGAACCCGCACATAGCCGGATATACAGCTTATTACGGAATACTTTTAGACATGGTCGGGGCGAGCAACCCGCGCTTCCCGAAAGAATATTATTCGCAACAATACGCATCATGGGTCTTGAACAAGGTGTGGCGCACGGCACGTGAAATGGGCTACGATGAGTTCTTTATCAACGAGTTAGGGCAGCCCATCAACGACGACCACATCTATGTGAACCATTTCGCCGGCATCCCGATGATCGACATTATCCATCTTGTTGACAGCGAGGAAAGCAGCTTCGTCCCGTACTGGCACACACTCGAAGACAACCTGAACAACATCGACAAGACGACGCTCGGAATGGTCGGGAATGTGCTGATGACGGTGATTTTCAACAGTTAGGCGGTTGTTGAACACGAGTTGCACAGATTTTTGGAGTCTGATTATATTTGCCCAAGCCAGAAGTTACGATAGTTAAGAAGGAAGAGCCAATTGCCGACAATTTTGTGAGAACATGGAAATCATATATTCATGGTGTACATACCGGAAAACCATGGTTCGCATTGATATTGCAGAAACCTAATATTTGTCTATTACCCCCATTTTTTTATTTAACACACCGTCGCCGGAATAAAATCTGCTGAAAAATTTGACCTGTAGGTTAATAATTATACAACAAAAAATCAGCGTAACTCATTGAGTCACGCTGATTTACTTATTTATTAACTATTCGGAGCTTTCGGGATTATTTCACCTCCTCAAAGTCCACATCGGTGACGTTGTCGTCCTTGCCGCCGTTGTTGCCGCCAGGGTTCTGAGGACCTTGCTGACCGCCGTTGAACGGGTTCTGAGGGCCGCCCTGCGCACCAGCGTTCTTGTACATCTCTTCAGATGCCTTCTGCCAGATGGCGTTCATCTCGTTCATCGCCGCGTCGATGCCTGCGATGTCCTGCGCCTTGTGGGCTGTCTTCAGCTTCTCGAGTGCCGACTCAATCTCGGCCTTCTTGTCGGCCGGGAGCTTGTCGCCGTATTCCTTCAGCTGTTTCTCTGTGTTGAAGATCGTGGCGTCGGCTGCGTTGATCTTGTCGATGCGCTCGCGTTCTCTCTTGTCGGCGTCGGCGTTGGCTTCGGCCTCTGCCTTCATCCTCTTGATCTCGTCGTCGCTCAGGCCTGACGACGCCTCGATGCGGATGCTCTGGCTCTTGCCCGTCGCCTTGTCTTTCGCCGAGACGTTCAGGATGCCGTTGGCGTCGATGTCGAATGTCACCTCAATCTGCGGGACGCCGCGTGGCGCCGGCGGGATGTTGTCGAGGTTGAAGCGGCCGATGGTCTTGTTCTGGTTCGCCATCGGGCGTTCGCCCTGGAGGACGTGGATTTCAACAGATGGCTGGTTGTCGGCTGCCGTTGAGAACACTTCCGACTTCTTGCAAGGGATGGTGGTGTTCGAGTCGATGAGCTTTGTCATCACGCCGCCGAGTGTCTCGATGCCGAGTGACAACGGTGTGACGTCAAGAAGAAGCACGTCTTTCACCTCGCCTGTGAGGACGCCGCCCTGGATTGATGCGCCGATGGCGACCACCTCGTCAGGGTTCACGCCTTTTGAAGGTTCTTTCTTGAAGAAGTCACGGACGATGTTCTGGATGGCCGGGATACGTGTCGAACCGCCCACGAGGATGACATCGTCGATCTCGCTCACGCTCATGCCTGCGTCACTCAAAGCCTGACGGCACGGTGCTATCGTAGCCTGGATGAGGTCGTCGCAGAGCTGCTCGAACTTGGCTCTCGAGAGTTTGCGCACCAAGTGCTTAGGCCCTGACTGTGTTGCTGTTATATATGGAAGGTTGATTTCCGTCTCTGTCGATGCCGACAGTTCGATTTTCGCTTTTTCGGCTGCTTCTTTCAGTCTCTGGAGCGACATCGGGTCTTTGCGGAGGTCGATGCTCTCGTCGTTCATGAATTCCTGTGCAAGCCAGTTGATGATTCTCTCGTCGAAGTCATCGCCGCCGAGGTGTGTGTTGCCGTTTGTCGATTTCACTTCAAACACGCCGTCGCCGAGTTCGAGGATTGAGATATCGAATGTGCCGCCGCCGAGGTCATAGACCGCAACTTTGACATCGCTCTTTTTCTTGTCGAGGCCGTAGGCCAACGCCGCCGCTGTAGGCTCGTTGATGATACGGCGTACCTTCAGACCCGCTATCTCGCCGGCTTCCTTGGTGGCCTGACGCTGCGAATCGCTGAAATATGCCGGAACGGTGATGACGGCTTCCGTCACAGTCTGTCCGAGGTAGTCTTCAGCGGTCTTCTTCATCTTCTGAAGCGTCATCGCCGAAATCTCCTGCGGGGTGTAAAGCTTGCCGTCGATGTCGATTCTCGGGGTGTTGTTTGGTCCTTTGACTACTTTGTAAGGAACGCGGCCTATCTCGCTCTGCATCTTGTCGTATGTCTCACCCATGAAACGCTTGATTGAATAGACGGTTCTCAACGGGTTCGTGATTGCCTGACGCTTTGCCGGCTCGCCGACCTTGCGCTCGCCGTTGTCGGTGAATGCGACGATTGAAGGTGTCGTGCGGTGTCCTTCGCTGTTCTGGATAACTACTGGCTCGCTGCCTTCCATGACCGCGACGCATGAGTTGGTTGTTCCTAAGTCAATACCAATGATCTTTGACATAATTTTGTTCTCCTATATTTATTTGTTACTATTTTTTTCAAAACTGACACGCCCTTGTCAATCTTTGTGCCAAAAATTAACAAGTCTGTCATAAAAAAGTTTAAAAATAAAATTGAGAACCAATAACACATTGATTCTCAACTTTTTGTAAAATATCGAAATTTAATGAAATTCTGACAAACTTTTGAAAATATGACAAAAAGACATATTAATCAGCAGGGTCGTTCGGGTCATATATGAAACCGTAATCAGGAAAATCCTCGACAATCTTCTTTCTTGAAATTTCATTTACGATGACTTTCCGGCTGTGTGTCACGCGTGCCGACATCAGCCCGATTCCGTTTTCAATGTTCGTATATTCAGGTGTGTCCTGAATTGCGCTACTTGAATTATTGATAATCAAATAATTATAAAATTCATCGCCTATCGCGGTGATTTCATATCTCACTTTCTTGATTTTACGCTGCACACCTTGAGGGCTGTTGTTCTTGAGATAAATGTCTGTTCCAACAATGTCGAAAAGCGACTTCGGTGTATATGGCAGGAAATAGTATCCATACTTCGAATCATACAGATCATCCGAAAGTCCCTTGCCCAACGTCCATCTTATTTCCTTCTCGACCCATTCGGTCGCACCCGGCTGAAGCTCCTCATAGCGGAAATACGCCGCAACCTCAAACATGGCGGCGTTTGTCTTAAATTCTCCGTGGGCATTCCTGTTCACCCATATAACCTTGAACGACGACGACGTGAAATTGACTTTCTGGTCGGCACTCGGCGTGCTGATCTCAAAGTTGTCGATGGTTTTCGCCTCCGAGGTGACGACAACGCCGTCGTTTCTCGTTATCACGAGTTTGTATTTTTCTCCGGAAACAAGCTTGACCGTCGTGTAATAATAGGTCTGATAGCAGCCGCTGTAAAACGTCGAATTCGGATCGTACGGGAGCCATTTCTGAATCGGGTACATCGGGATTTCATATTTGTCGTGGACAAGTTTCACGTCAATCTCACCGATCTGGTAGTTGCAGGCGTCGTAATTCTGCGCCATTTCGTTGGCGTTGCCGACAAACGACTTGGTGATTTTCACGAAATTCGTGTCGGCGTCGGTGTCGAGCATCATATAGACGATTGTGCTGTCGCCCTTGTCGCTGTAAAGGTCAACCTTATTGCTGCATGAGCATATTACAAATGCGAAAAACGCTAATAGTATGAAATTCGTTTTTTTCATGACAATAAATTTTCAAACTGCAAAAATACACATTTTTAGCAAGTGAAAGTTTATAATTTTAAGAAAATTGAATATCTTTGCAAATTATTTTTCAATGGAAAGGCAAGCAATGAACATTGACGACCGTATCTTATACGAGGATAATCATTTGATTATCGTGAACAAGCTTCCGTCGGAGATTGTGCAGGGCGACAAGACCGGCGATGTCTGTCTGCTCGACGACGTGAAGGCATATATAAAGGAAACGAAGAACAAGCCCGGCGAGGTGTTCGCGGGGTTGGTGCACCGCCTCGACCGTCCCGTCAGCGGAGCCGTCATTTTCGCCAGGACGAGCAAGGCGCTCAGCAGGATGACGGTGATGGTGAAAGACCGCAACTTCCAGAAGACCTACCTCGCCGTCGTGAAGAACAAGCCGGCGAAAGAAGCCGGCGAGCTGAACGATTACATTGTGAAGAACGAGGCGCAGAACAAGTCGTTCATCGTGAAGGAAGGCACTCCCGGCGCGAAACCCGCCACCCTGCGCTACCGCGTCGTGGGACGTTCCGAGAACTTTTATCTACTTGAAATAGAACTTCTCACCGGACGCCATCACCAGATACGATGCCAGCTCGCACACATCGGATGCCCCATCAAAGGCGACCTGAAATACGGCTACCCGCGTTCAAACCAGGACGCGTCAATCTGTCTGCATTCCTATAAGGTGGGTTTCGAGCACCCAACTCTGAAGACACAGATAATAGTTACGGCACCGATGCCGAAAGGAATGCCCTGGGACGCTTTCGAGCTTTGAAAATTGTTGATAACTTGTTAAAAAACATTGATTTCGTATCATAAAAAGTTGTAATTTTGCAGCCCGAAAAAATTTTAAACATATTTTAAATAAATAGAAATGAGTTACGAAGAAAGTGGTGGCAAACGTCAACACGTTGCCAGAAAGAAAACTGCCGAAGTGAGAAGATTCAGTGACGAGAGATTGGAGCAGTTCGAGAGAGAAAAAGCTCGCCGTGAGGGCGATGACTTCTCAGATGAAAGAAGGTCAGACAGAAGATTTTCAGAAGAAAGACGCAGCTTCGGACGTCGTGATGACGACCGCGGCGAACGCAGAGGCTTCGGACGTCGTGATGACGACCGCGGTGAACGCAGAGGCTTCG